>JAITRL010000235.1 GCA_031288415.1 Deltaproteobacteria bacterium
CCTCAGGTGACTGTGAAAAGACTGAAGTGAGCCGGCCTTCCGGGCCTGGTCGGCCTTCCGGCGGCTCCCGCGGCAGGGGGGGAGGCGCCTGAGGCTCCTCTTTTCGCGCGGGCAAGTCCCTGACTTGCCGTAGGGCCCCGAGCGGCGCAAGGCCGCAAGGCCAGCGGCGAAGCCAAGCTGAGCGGAGCGAGGCAGGGCAGGGCAAGGCAAAACAAGGCGCGGTTCAGCAAGGCCAAGCGGCGCGAGGCACAACAAGTCGCTGTTCAGCAAGGCCAAGCGGCGCAAGGCAAAACAAGGCGCTGTTCATCAAGGCGACAGACGCGAGACAAAACCTGGCGAAGCGGAGCAGAGCCGGACAAGTCAAGGCTAAACAGCGGAAAGACAAGGCAAAGGAGCGGCGATTACCATGAACGACGAGGCAGGCGCAGGCGGCCGGAAAGCCGGAAGCGGCGGCGGAGGGACCTCTGCGGGGACAGCTGTCCCGGCGGCTTTCCTGTTCGATTTCGACATGACCGTAGCGGACACCGCGGAGTCGGTCATCAGGGCCATGAACCTGTTCGCGGATGAGCAGGGACTGAGGCACATCACCAAAGAGGACCTGATGGGGGCCATCGGCCTCCCGCTCGAGGACACCTGGGTGAAGTACTGGGGCCGTTGCGAGCCGGGCTGGCCGGAACTCTACCGGGAGCGGCACAAGGACACGGAACTCTCCGGGTTCAGGCCGTTTCCGGGGACTGTGGCGCTCCTGGACAGGCTCGCCGCGGCGGGGGCGAAGCTGGCCGTCGTCACCAACCGCTGGTCCGCCGCTGACGCCGTGGAGGCCGCCGGGCTGGGGGGGCGTTTCGGCGCCATAGTGGGGGCCGAGGAGTCTCGGCGCCCCAAGCCTTATCCCGACCCGGTCCTCAAGGCCCTGGAACTCCTGGGGGTCCCTGCGGAAGCCGCGGCGCTCGCGGGGGACTCCGATCTGGATATTAAGGCGGCCTGCGCCGCCGGAGTCAGGGGCATAGGGGTCGCGACGGGGGGAGTCTCCCGCGAGCTGCTGGCGGCGGCAGGGGCCTGGAAGGTATGCGGGGAGATAGGGGAGATAGCCGGGCTCTTCGGCCTGGGCTGACTTTCTTCCCTGGCCGGGGGCTGATGACGCCGCCCGGTCGCGCCTTCAGGCGAAAGGCGTCTCTTTCATCGTGGCGGGCAGCAATGTCATCCCCTTGCCGCGGGATATGCCGCGCTGAATTGTCCGCGGCAGGGGGAACGCGCGCGCCGCCGTACGCCAAGGCAGGCATCCGTGCGCGGAGCCAGT
Source organism: Deltaproteobacteria bacterium (assembly GCA_031288415.1). GTDB lineage: Bacteria > Desulfobacterota > Desulfarculia > Adiutricales > Adiutricaceae > JAIRZX01. The sequence goes on from JAITRL010000235.1 coordinate 1,298, forward strand.
CAGGATGTTCGACGGCCGGTCAAAACCCAAGCCGACGGACGACATAAGGATAAGGAGCTTGACGTGTGTTCAAGCCCAAGGTAGGATAGCAGGCAGCTTTCGCTGAGGTGAGAAGCATGCCTGAAAGAGATGATTACCAGGATTCGCCGCCCGGCCCGCAGGCTTCATCAGAAGTATCAAGCAACGATTCTAAGTTTGAACGTGAATTGTGGAAAGAATTTTACTATCGCGACGGAAAGCACGAATCAGACATCAACCACATTAATCGCCAGCTGACAGTTATTCAGACTGAAATTTTCGGAAACAGGGTGGAAATAACTAAAGTTAAAGAAGAACTTAAGGATGATATTGCTAAGACAAAAGAAGAACTTAAGGATGATAATACCAAGATAAAAGAAGAACTTAAGGTTGTTAAATTAGAATTTAAAAGTGATATGGCTTTGTTGACAACAAAAGTTGAAACGGTAATGAATTCCAGTAGAAATCTCTCAATTGGAACTATTTTAGCGTTAGTTGCTATTTTAGCTACATTATGGCTACGGCAGCAAATTTAAATTATTTAAATAAATTATAAAATAAACTAATAACTAAAATAAAGACAAGTCATTGGTCACGCTCTGACTGCAACCAGAGAATAAAATTTGCGTTGATTCACTATATATGGATCATTTCGCCAGCTTTTTAGGAGCATTTTTCTGTTGGAAATATGTTCATTTAAGGCCTATTTTTGTAAAAATATAAATATTATTATAATTAATTTATTGATTACTGGCGTTTCAATTCGTTTATAACTTAAAAAAATATCTGGTATACATATAAATATCTATATGTATACCAGATATTTTTTAATTTCAATTGGTGCCGAGGGACGGATTCGGACCGCCGACACCCGGATTTTCAGTCCAGTGCTCTACCAACTGAGCTACCTCGGCACAAAGCCTGAACCTTATACCTGAAAGCTCCCCGCCCTGTCAACCCCTTCTTAGCAGGTGTTGAGGCCCCCGCTCGCGCCGTCAAAGCGGAGCCGGCGGAAGGCACGGACCCCAGGGCGCCTGCGCGCGCTCCGGAAGACTCATGGGGCCTTGACCCGCTTGAGAGAGAGCCAGGGCTTGGCCTTCTTCACTCAGCCTCGCCGGCGGAAGGCTGCCCGGACCTCAGGCCGCCCCCTCCCGTGCCCATCCCGTGACGGGCTCATGCCTCCAAGGCTGGCTCCAGAGCCGCCCGGCCTGACCGGAGCCGCCCCGTGGCGGCTTCAGATCCGCCTGAGGCCGGCACAGGCCCTCCCGCCCCAGGGTCTTGGCAACCCGGCCTGGCTCAAGGCGCGCGGCCATTGCTCAAGAACCTCCTGAGGGCGGTTCAGGGCCGCCAGGGGCCGGAACATAGCCTCCAGGGCGGGAACGGGGCAGGCGGGCATGGCGGGGCCGGTTTTCGCTTTTTCCGCGGCTTGTGGTAGTATGAGGCGTCTGTCGTGGAAATGCGGCCCGCCGCAAGGGATTTCGCCGAGCCGGGCCTTGCTTGGCCGTCCTGAGAGGCCGTGCCGCAGCAGCCCTGACGGCCCGCGTGGGCCCTGTCCGCGGCATGCCGCCTTCAGGGGGGCCCTTTACGCCGGCCGCGGCGGGCGGCTTCTTCTCGCGCGGCGCCAGTTTTCCGGCGGCGCGGCCCGCAGGCCGCCCGCCAGTCCGAAAAAGTGAAGGCATAGCGCGGGGGCGGGCCCCTTCCGGGGAGCCCGGCCGCGCGCGCATGGGAGGGGCGGCGTCCCCCGGAGCCGGAGGATTATGGGACATCTTTCGCCTGTCATCACGACTATTGAGGAGAACTGCTGCAACTGCCAGAGGTGCATCTCCGTCTGCCCGGTGAAGTTCTGCAACGACGCCACCTCCGGGGAGGTGGTGAGGGTAATCCACGACCTCTGCATCGGCTGCGGGAACTGCCTGCACGCCTGCGAGCACGGGGCCAGGGTGGGGGTCGACGACTTCGGCCGCTTCATGGCCGACCTGCGGGCAGGGACCGGCATGGTCGCCATCGTGGCACCGGCGGTCGCGGCGACGTTCCCCGGGGAGTACCTGAACTTCAACGGCTGGCTCATGAGCCTGGGGATCAAGGCCATCTTCGACGTGAGCTTCGGGGCCGAGCTGACCATCAAGTCCTACGTCGAGCACATCAGGTCCAGAAACCCGCAGACGGTGGTGGCCCAGCCCTGCCCGGCGATAGTCACCTACTGCGAGATCTACCAGCCGGAGCTGCTGCGGCTCCTGAGCCCCTGCGACAGCCCGATGCTGCACAGCATCAAGATGATCAAGCGCTTCTACCCGGAGTGGGCGAAGCACAAGGTGGCCGTGATGTCGCCCTGCTACGCCAAGCGCCGGGAGTTCGACGAGACGGGCCTAGGGGACTACAACGTCACCTTCGAGAGCCTCAAGAAGCACATCGACGAGAACGGCATAAACCTCTCCTCCTTCCCCAAGACGCACTTCACGGACCCCCTGGCCGAGAGGGCGGTCCTGTTCTCCACCCCCGGCGGCCTCATGATGACCACCGAGCGCTACATCCCCGGGATCTCGCTGGAGACCCGCAAGATCGAGGGAGTCCGCACGGTCTACCCCTACCTTAAGGATCTCGCCGGCACGGCGCGGAACGGCTTCTCCCCCAAGCTCGTCGACTGCCTCAACTGCGAGTTCGGCTGCAACGGCGGGACCGGGGTGCCCGGCCGCAACGAGCGGTCCCTGGACGAGCTCCACTACCTCGTCAGCGAGCGCTCCCGCAGGCTCCAGGGGCATTACAGGAAGAGGTACAAGAAGGGAGTCTTCTCCCGCAGGCCCCCCGAGGAGAGGATCAACGATCTCGTGGCCGAGTACTGGAGGCCGGGGCTCTACACCCGCGGCTACGTCGACCACTCCAGGAACATCCGCAACGCGGCGATGAGCCCCGCCGAGCGGGACAGGATCCTCGCGAGGCTAGGCAAGGCCGACGGCGCGAACTTCTTCAACTGCCCGAGCTGCGGGTACAACTCCTGCGAGAAGATGGTCACCGCCATCCACCTGGGGTGCAACACGCCCAACAACTGTCACCACTTCCTCCTGGACCGCACCAGGTCCGGGCGCACCCATCTCATGCACATCCTCGAGAAGGTGGGCAACGTCAAGGGGTCGGTCGACTCGGTCAAGTCCTCCGTGACGGACATGGCGGAGGACATAGAGTCCATCAGGGACTTTTCCGCGAAGATCGGCAAGATCCTCAAGAGCATCGAGGACATCTCCTTCCAGACCAACATCCTGGCCCTCAACGCCGCGGTCGAGGCGGCCAGGGCCGGCGAGGCCGGGGTCGGGTTCGCGGTGGTGGCCGACGAGGTCAGGAACCTCGCCGTCAAGAGCGCTTCCGCGCTGGCTGAGTCCAGGCAGATGATCGAGAAGAGCCAGGCCAACGTCAACGCCGGCGTCAAAAGCGCACGGGAAGTGGACGCCAACTTCTCCCAGCTTCAGGTGATCGCCTCCGACATCGCCCAGTCCGTGTCCGAGGTGGAACAGGAGCTCACCTGAGGCCGGCCGCGCTCGGCCGGCCCGAAGGCGCATGGCGGCGGCGCCGCCCCGCGCGGCTGGCTCAAGGCCCCTGACCTGGCCATGCGGAAGGCCGGTCAGGGGCCTTGAGCCTTGTCCGGCGGCCTGCCGCCTGAGCCCGCACAGGCCTCCGGCGGCGGGGCGCTTTGGGGAACCTGCGGAACCGCCGGAAAGCGTCTTTTCCCCTGGCTTTCAGGGCCCCGCAAGGGTTTTCCCGCCCTGCGGGGCTTTTTTCCTGGCTCGGCAGGGGCTTTCGGGCTCGGCAAGGGCTTCCGGGCCTGCAGGGGCTTCCGGGCCTGCAGGGGCTTTCGGGCTCGGCAAGGGCTTTCGGGTTCGGCAGGGGCTTTCGGGCCTGCAGGGGCTTTCGGACCTGCGGGGGCCATTGCGGGCGCGCGAGGGGCCTTCCCTTGCCCTGCGGAGGGCATCGGCAGGCCGCCGGGCCGGCCCATTTCCGGCGGCGGCGGCGGGCGAGGCGAGGCAGGGGGAGCGGCTCAAACGGGCGGGGCGGCGGCCGCGCCGCTGGGGGAGCGTTCGCCGCCTTCCGCGGCAGTTGCCCGGGAGTTTCGTTTGACTTGACACAAAATAAGCCTAAAATATGGATTTTGCGGTCGCGCACCCCGCAGACGGTGAGGGCTCAGGGGAGACTTCCTCCCGCCAGGATCGTTGCCCGCCCGGCCCCGGCTTCCGCCCGCCTTAAGGAAGCAGGGGCCCTGCGGGCCTAGAGCCGTCAAGCCGCCTGATAACGCCCGGCGCCCTGCCGGAACGCCGCCGCCCCCGCCCCCCGAGCGTCGCCGGCCGCAGCGGCCTGCCGCAGGGCGCGGGGCTCCCCCCCGGAAGCTTGAGAGCAATGGCACGCCTTTCCAAAGTAATCACCACCCTGGAAGAGAAATGCTGCAACTGCCACAGGTGCATCTCCGTCTGCCCGGTGAAGTTCTGCAACGACGCCTCGGACGGCAAGGCGGTGCGCGTCGTGGCCGACCTGTGCATCGGCTGCGGCAGGTGCCTTCACGCCTGCCAGCACGGGGCCCGGGTAGGCGTGGACGATTTCGCGGCCTTCATGAGGGATCTCGCGGCGGGCGTGGGCATGGTGGCGATAGTCGCCCCCGCCGCGGCGGCGGTCTTCCCCGGCAAGTACCTCAACTTCAACGGCTGGCTCCTGTCCCTGGGGGTCAAGGCCGTGTTCGACGTGAGCTTCGGGGCCGAGCTGACCATCAAGTCGTACGTCGAGCACATCAGGTCCAAAAGCCCGCGGACGGTGGTGGCCCAGCCCTGCCCGGCGATAGTCACCTACTGCGAGATCTACCAGCCGGAACTCCTGCAGTACCTGTCCCCCTGCGACAGCCCGATGCTCCACAGCATCAAGATGATCAAGAGGTTCTTCCCAGAGTGGGGGCAGTACAAGGTGGCCGTCATGTCGCCGTGCTACGCCAAGCGGCGGGAATTCGACGAGACGGGGAAAGGCGACTACAACGTCACCTTCGAGAGCCTCAAGCGGCACATGGACGAAAGCGCCATAGACCTCGCGGCCTTCCCGGAGGCCTACTTCACCGATCCCCTCCCGGAGCGGGCGGTCCTGTTCTCCACGCCCGGCGGGCTCATGATGACCACCGAGCGGTACATCCCCGGAGTGTCCCTGCAGACCCGGAAGATCGAGGGCGTGGAGGAGGTCTACCCTTACCTCAAGGAGCTTCCCGAGTCCGTCGGGAGAGGCACCTCCCCCATGCTCGTCGACTGCCTCAACTGCGCCTACGGCTGCAACGGCGGGACCGGGGTGCCGGGCAGGGACCAGCGGCCGCTGGACGAGCTCCACTGGCTGGTGAGCGGGCGTTCCAAGGCCCTTCAGGAGCACTACAGGGAGAAGTACAGGAAAAAGGCCTTCTCCGTGAAGTCCCCCGAGGAACAGGTCAACGATCTCGTGGCGGATTACTGGAAGCCGGGGGTCTACCTGCGGGCCTACGTCAACCACTCCGTGAGCACGCGGGCGCTCCCCATGCGCGCGGCCGAGCGCGAGGACATACTCCGGAGGCTCGGCAAGTCGCAGGGCGAGAACTTCTTCAACTGCGCCAGCTGCGGCTACAACTCCTGCGAGGCGATGGTGACGGCCATCCATATAGGGCACAACACCCCGGAGAACTGCCACCACTTCCTCCTGGACCGCACCAAATCCGGGCGCAAGCATCTCATGAACATCCTCGAGAAGGTCGCCTCGGTCAAGACCTCCGTGGACTCGGTCCAGAAGTCCGTGAGGGACATGTCGGGGACCATCGACGGCATAGCGGGCGTCTCCTCGGAGATAGGGGGCATCCTGAAGAACATCGAGGACATCTCGTTCCAGACCAATATCCTGGCCCTCAACGCCGCCGTGGAGGCGGCGCGGGCGGGGGCCGCGGGGGCGGGCTTCGCGGTGGTGGCCGACGAGGTCAGGAACCTGGCGGTCAGGAGCGCCGAGGCCGTGGCGGAGTCCAGCAAGATGATCGACAAGAGCCGCGAAAGCATCGAGGCCGGCGTCAAGAGCGCGCAGGACGCGGTGGAGGACTTCAACCAGCTTCAGGGCACCACCAACGAAATCGTGGAATCGGTGAAGGCGGTCGAGCACGAGCTCGAGTAAGCCGGCCGGGCCCCGCAGGGCCCGGCCGGCGCCTCGGTCCGGGCAGGGCGCGCCTGAAGGCGGCGCGGGGCGGTCATTTCCCCAGGCAGAAGCGGCTGAAGACCTCCGCGAGCAGATCCTCGGTCATGAGCCGGCCGGTCACGAGATCGAGCGAGTCCCTGGCCTCCTTGAGGAGTATGGCGGTTATCTCCGGGACCTCCCCGGCCTCCGCGGAAGCCATGGCCTTGCGGATGAAGCCCAGGGCCCCCTCCAGGGCCTTTTCCTGCCGGAGGTTGGGCACGATCTCGGGCACGCGGGCTCCTTCCGCGCCTAAGAGGGCGAGGGCCGCCCGCCTGAGTTCCGGGAGGCCCTCTCCGGTGGCGGCGGAGATCCTCAGCGCGCCCGGCGGCGGGAGCGGCGAGGCCGGGTCGAGGTCCAGCTTGTTCCAGACCTCAAGGACAGCGGGCGGCCTTGGAGCGCCTGCCCCTCCGGCGGAAAGCGGCGGGAGTCCGGGAGCCGGCCGGGTTCCGGCGCCGGCGGCCTCCGGGTCCGGGGAGGGGAGGCGGCCGCCGCAGGCGGCGCCGGGAGCGGGCCCCCCGTCCGGAAGCGTGGGATCCCGGAGCCACAGCACCAGATCCGCTTGGGCCATCTGCTCCAGGGCCAGATCCATGCCCATGGCCTCAAGCTCGTCTCCGCTTTCTCCCCTCAGGCCGGCGGTGTCCACGAGTTCCACCTTCACCTGGCCCCATGACACTGAGGCGGTGAGATAGTCGCGGGTAGTGCCCGCGACCTTCGAGACCAGCGCCCTGCGGGAGCCCAGGAGAGCGTTGAAGAGGCTGGACTTGCCGGAGTTGGGGGGGCCTGCCAGCACCGCCTTCGCGCCGTCCCGGAAGATTTTCCCGCCGCGGCGCAGCTCGAGAAGCTCCGAGAGCCCTCGCTCCACCGGGCACAGGTCGGCGGCGAGCCTGGCGTCGTCCATTCCCGTCCAGTCCTCCTCGAAGTCCAGGGCCCCCGCCAGGGCGGCCTGGACGGACAGGAGGGCGCGTGACAGCGGCTCCACGCGGCGGGCCAGGGCCCCGGCCAGGGCGCGGGCGGCTATGGCCGCCTCGGCCTCGGACTCGGCCGCCACGATCTCCGCCACCGCCTCGGCCTGGTCCAGGCTCAGCCGCCCGTTCAGGAAGGCCCGTTCCGTGAATTCCCCCGGGCGCGCCAGGCGCGCCCCCGTCTCCATGAGCGCCTCGAGGATCAGGCGCGGGACAGCGCCGCCGCCGTGGCATTGGATTTCGGCCGAATCTTCCCCGGTGAAGGAGCCGGGCCCGGGAAACCATGCCGTCATGGCGCGGTCGAGCAGCCTGCCGGAGGAGGGGGAGACCACGCTGCCCAAAAGGAGCCTTCCCGGGGCCGATGCGGGGTCACGCCCCCGGAAGACCCCGCGCAGGGCGGCCAGGGCCCCTTGGCCGGAGAGGCGGACCACCGCCAGGGCCCCGGAGCCCGGGGCGGTGGAGATCGCCGCGATGAGATCGCCTGCCGCGGAAGGGGCGGCCGCGCCTTCCGCGGGCAGGGCCGCGGACGAGCCGGGGACGTGCCCCGGCGGGGCCGCGCCCGGAGGGGGAGAAGCCCCGCCTTCCGTTCCCCCCGCGGAAGCCCCGCGTAGGCCGCAGGTCACGGGCGGCCCTAGTCCCGTTCC
>JAITRL010000255.1 GCA_031288415.1 Deltaproteobacteria bacterium
CGCAGGTTATTGAGGACTCCCTGCACGCCCGCCCCGACGAGCTCAGCCCGTCTGCCGGCATCCTTGTTGCGCTGCGGCGCCCAGTGAAGCCCCTGCGCGACTGCCAGATACAGCGCCCCGGCGATCCTGTCCCCCCTTTCCAACGGCTTGCCTTCCAAGCTGAGATCGGGGCGAGCCGCGGCCTCCAGGAGCCCGTTGGCGTATTCGGCCGCGGCCTTCGCCCTCTCGTTCCTGCTTCCGCCTCTCTCTTCCCCGCAGGCGTCCCTTTCCAGCAGCAGCGCGTGATCCTTCATTACTTCAAGGACGCCGCTCCGGATCCTGTCCCCGGCCTCCCTGACGAGGGGCTTGCGGCCCTCAGCCTGAAGCCTGGCTCTCAGCCTGCCCTTTTCGCTCATGCCCCCCGCGGCCCTCATTCACTCTTCCCCGGCTCTTGGCGCGTTCCGGCGCCCGCGTTCCCTTCAGCGGCCCCTGAACCTGGCCGGCATCGCCCGCGCGGGCCGCGAGGCCCGCCGGGAATCCGCTGCGGCCGGACTTACGCCCCGGCCGGGAGCCTGTCCCTTTTCCGGGGACCGTGACCGGTTGTCCTCTTCCGCCTGTGCAGGCCGTCCCGTTTCCGGCCGTCCGACGGAACGCTCCATTAAGGCATGTACGACTTCGGCCGGCTCCGCATAAAATGATAAACCGCCCTTCGCGCTAAATGCAATCTGAACCGTGTCAGGAGGCTTCCTGCCGGCGACAGGCTCCCGGAACGCCTTCAGCCCTGCCGGAAGCTGACCGGCCTCGGCCGGGCCGGCGCTTCCGTCACGTCGCGGCCAACATGTCCGGCGCGCCGTCAGCCGGCTTCGGCCGTCACCGCCCTGCCGCGTTGCGGCTTTCGCGCAAGGAACGGCTCTTTCTCCCCTGCGGAGGCGCGCCGTCTGTCCATGGCCCCGCCATAAATCCTCCCTCCATTAAATTCCCGCCGCAGGCCGGCTTGGAGGCTGCGGGCATCGGCCTTGCGCTGCCTCCCCGACCCTGGCGGGCGCTCAGGCCCGCGGAGAAAGCCCGCCCTCAAGGGGTCTGCCGCCAATCCCCGCCCGCGCCATCCTGCGCGTGCGGCCTTCGCGCGCTGCCTTGGCGCACCTGAAGCGCGCCAAGGGGCGTCTTCCATGATTTCGCGCCGATGCCTGACCGCCGTTCTTGTAACATAATGGCCTTGGAACAGCAAAGTCAACCGCGGCGCGCTTTTCCTTAAGCATCGGATTGAGGATTAAGGTTGCCGCCGCCTTTCCGGCTCAGAAGGCCTCCCGCCGCCCGCCCCTTCCCGCGACGCGGCCGCGGCTCGTGATTTTCCGCGCAGGCTAGGCATTGCCTAACATTCCAGGCCGGCCGGCGCGCCGCCGGTTCCGCGCGGCAGGAGCCCCTCGCGCTCAGCCTTCGCGAGCAGCGCTTCGAGGCCTTCAACAACTGACGACCTCTTAAGCCCGCCATCCCGCCCCGTAACGGCGCGCTTTCCGGCCTTTCCAGCGCCAAGCGGCCCCGTTTGAGGCTCCGCATACCCGTCAAGCGACAAATCCTGAAGGCCGTTTCTCAAATAATCCTCGGTTAACTCCCGTTCCGTCACCGGAATATACTGATAGCCCTGAACCGCTGTAGGGTAGATGAAAGTGATTCCAGGCGCTTTGTCGGGCGTTCGCATGGGAGCCGCGGTTTCTCCGTGAGGCTGACTGCCACGTTGAGAATCAGCGGCGACTGCTTCAGGACTGTCGCTGATTCCGCGTGAAACCGGCCTTCCGCCCGGCCGCCTGTCCCAGATCTCCAGGGCGGCCTTTCCCGCGGCAGACAAGCCCCAGGCCGCCGGCTCGTTCATCCCGGCCCTGGCCTTCACGTGAACGGCCATCCTGTAGAATAGGCTGCCGGCGGCCTCCCGGCGATCTTCCTTCCTGGATGTCAAAAGGAATTCCTTCCTGTCGTTCAGGATGTCCTTCATCTCTTCAAGATCGGCCATTCCCTCAAGCCTGCCGCCTTCGCTCAGCAGCTCCAGGACGCGGCTGTCCATGTCCGCCAGCATGTACACGTACGACATGTAATCCGGGAACTCTTCAGGCAGCCGCGCCAGGATTCTCGCCTCCAGCGAGCCCGGCCTGAACAGCCCGTCCCACGCCCTCAATTCGCGGCCCTTCTCCCTGGCCCTCATGCGGTCGACGAGTTCTTCCGCCATAGGGCCGTCATCCGGCACCGCTTCGGACAGAATGTCCAGGACAGTGGCCTTGCCCTCCCCGACGGGCCCGACCCTGTCGTCGAGGCTGGAGACCTTGCGGCCGCCGTGCTCGGCATACGCGCGCGCCGCCGTGACCAGACCCTCGACGGTAGTCTCCTTGAACCTGCCTGGCCTGCTCGACAGCCGCGAGTTGTAAAGCCTTACGATGTCTTCAAGCCACGGCTCGCCGCCGCGGGCGGCGGCGATCACCCGCCGCGCCGTCCCCGCCGCGCCTCGCCCGAGCGCCTCCTTGACCGACTCCCCCCGGTCTGGCCGGGAGGCCGCCGCCTCCAGGAACTCCTGGAAGTCCCGGAAACGGTTAAGCGCGGTCGCCACGTCTTTCGGTATTCTTATCACCCTCCTTTCCGCTGTCAGGCAGCGCGCCTCTTCGGCGGCCCCTCCGGACAGGTAACCGAACAGGTCCCTGTACCCGCCGCTCTGCCCTGTGTCCAGGTAATTTCTCAGGTTCTTCAGCACTCCCAGCACGCCCGCGACGAAGAGATCCGCCCGTTCCCCGGCTCCCCGCCGCCGCGCAGAAACCCAGTGGATCCCCTGCGAGGCTGCCAGGTACAGCGCCCCGGCGATCCTGTCCCCTCGGTCCATCGGCCTGTTTTCCGCTCTGAGAACGGCCGGATCCGCCGCCTCCAGAAGCCCGTTCGCGTATTCGGCGGCGGCTCTCGACCTCTCGTTCCGGCTCAGGGGGCTCTCTTCGCCGCAGGCGTCCCTTTCCAGGCGCAGCGCGTGCTCCTTCATCACGTCCAAGGCGCCGCCACGGCTCCTGTCCCAATCCCCCCGGACGAGGGGCTCTCTCCCCTCCGCCTGAAGCTTGTCTTTCCGCCTGACCTTCCCGCTCGTGCCTCCCGCAGCCGTCATTTCGTGCTCTCCTGTTCTCACTCGTGCAAACGCCCTTTACCCTTCAACTCCTTGAGCGCCGGACCGCCGCCGCCCGCCCGGCCGCTCTGCCGGGAGCCTCCGTGTTTCAGGCGGCTCCTTCGCCCCGACCGGCTTTCGGCCCTTTTCCTCAGGGCCGTGTCCCGGCAAGTCCTTTGCCTGCGGCCGAGCCGCTTTTTCCGCTTCACCCTGCGGTTAACTCCTGCCCGCACCCGGCGCCGCCGATGCGGCGGCGCGATACCGTGCCATCGCCTCCCCGCCCGCCCGCGCCGCCCGAACTCCGGTTCTCAGGCCTCCCTCACAGCCGCCGCCCTCAGCCCTCGCTTACGGGCCTGCTCTTTGCCCCGCTTTGAGGCGCCTCCTGTCCCTGGCCTTGCCGCCGGCCCGCTTGAAAAGTTCTTCCTCTCCCGGCATTGCCGGCGCCCGCGCGGATTAGTCCTTGTATATTCCCGTCTGACCTCCCGCGGCCAGGACCGCCCCTGCGGCAAAGCTAAACAGACGCCGGCCGCAAATACCCGTTCGCCCGCGCCCTTGCGCGGCCCGCCTTTGGCCGCCGCTCGCCGTCAGGACCGGAAGCGGCGGCGGCGCTCATTATGCCTCTTAAAATTAGATGGCCTGAAATCTGGAAAGTTAGCCGCGGCGCAGGTCTCAACGGGATTCGGCATCGGCCGGCCGTCGCCGTGCCGGCCTCGCCTGACCTGCCTGGCCCGCATCCTTTTGCCCTTTGTCGCCGCTCCGCCAGCGGCCGCGGATTTCCCGCCCGGAGAGACCGCTGCCGAATTTGCGGCCGCGCGCCGTTACGCTGGCCCCTGGCCGCTTCAAGGGCCTGCCATTCGGAACCCCCGGGAACGTCTCTTCTCACGGCCCCGGCTTCAGCCGATACTTTGCGCCCTCTGTCCGGCCTGTCTCCGCAGCCATGTCAAAATTTTCCTCCGTCGCCTTAATCCAATGGCCTTTTTTTCGCATAGTTAACGCTCGCATGGGTTTCATGCCAACCGCCTCTCCAGCCCCGGCAATTTCCCTCCCGGACTCTCCCAAGTCCGTACCGCCGCGGCGATTTGCTTACGGCCGACGGCGCCATTCGACTCGTCAGCCGGTATGCCTGCCTGAGGCCCGCCGTTCTCCCGTGGAGGTTTTGGAGCCCGCCCCGCCTGAAGGTCTTGGCAGGCGCCCTATGTCCCTTGCCTGCTCAGCAGCCTGCCTTCTACTTTTTACCGCTCCGACGCCTGACTGTGAGTATAATTCCGCCAAATCTTCCGCTTAAATTCTAAATATTATTTTGCTTATATTTTTGGCAGATTTTTATTTTTTTGGTAAGGGGCTCCTCGCGCTGACCTGCAGAACCCCTTCCCCGCCGCTTTCCTGAGCTTTCTCGGCCCCAAGGCGGAGGGGACCGCGCCGCCGCTCAAGACGCTCAGGGCGCGGAACCGTGAGGCCCCGCGCCCTGTCTCGCCTTGCCTGCCAAGCTGCAGCGCCGAAACCGCGCCCGCAAAATCGCGGGCGCCTTCCCTCGCTCTCCCGGCGGAAGAATTTCAGTGCCTGTCCCGTCTCCTTTCCCATCGGCACGGCCGCCGGCCTGACCCTGCCAGGCTTCGAGGGGCCGGGCCTACAGCAGCTCGCACTCGTCCCCGAAGCTCCTGACCCAGGCCATCAGCTCCGGCTCGCTCCTGGTGGTTACGGTCAGGACAAGGCTTCCGTCGGACTCGGTCCGCATGGACTGCTCGCTCGCCCAGATCCTCTCCTTGACGTAGTCCGCCGCCTTGCCCTCCCTGAACCTCATGCTGAAGCTCTTGGGCTCGTGGATGGGGAAACCGAAGGTCTCAGGGGCCGCATCCGGGACCTCGAAAGAGAAGGCGACGTCCGTGAAGGCGATGAGCCTGATGCGGTGGACGGCGAGGTTCATCCAGTGCCGGAAGGCGCCGGACTCTTCCACGCCGGCCCCCAGGACGTAGAGGGCGTTGTTGAGGCTGACTATCCTCCCCGGCGCGAAGAAGTGCTGCCTGGGGTCTTCCGCCCCCCTGCCGGTCGCCCTGTACTTCACGACGCAGACGCGCTTTTCCGCCCTGCCCCGGATAAGCTTCTCGATGGTGTCGCGGTGTGGGGTGTAGTCGATGCGCCCTTTGGAGAAGAAGATGAATTCCCTGGCGGACTCGCCCAGCCCTGAAGGGTTCTCCTCGGAGACGGACAGCGACAGGCTCAAGAGGGTCCTGTCCACCCTGTCGACTATCTCCTTCGGGAGGATGCCCGCCGCAAGATCCCTGCAGATGCCCAGGTACCTCACCTCCTCCTGGCCCATGCCCAGGCCGCTGACCGCCTTGGAGCTGAGGCGGTACCAGCTTTTGCGGCCGTCCTTTCCCCTCTCCAGGCTGTCGCCGAAGACCTTTTCTATCTCGTCCACGAGCCTCAGCACCGTCTGCGGGGAACAGCGGAGATAGTGCCCCAGATCGCTGAGGTAATGCCTGCGCCCGTCGCAGATGAGCTTGCGCAGGAGTAAAAGCAGCTTCTCGCCGGGGGACCTGTTGGCCTCTAATTTCTGTGGCATGTTCTTCCTGTTCCGGCGGCCGCGGCCCCTTGGGGGCGCCGGCCGCCCTGCCTGGTTCTCCGGTTTATGAAGGCGCCCGGGCTCTCAAGGCCCGGGCCTTGTCCGCTTGTGATTTGAGCCCTGCGGAGCCCGGCCGCGCTAAGCGTGTCCGCTCCTTGTCCCTGACTTAGCCTCGCCTCCGCCGCCGCGCGCGGGCGCAGGCAAGGCTTATTTTCCCTGGAAGGCCCGGCCGCCCGCCTGTCTCCCGCCCCCTCGCCCGCGCCGGACCTGCCTGAGCCATGACCGCTCGCGGCAGGCAGGGCCAGGGAGGGACTTGAGAAACCCAGGGCGCCGCGCGCGGGCTGGCCTGCCGTCGGCCTGCGGCCGGCAAGGTTTCTGGACCTTGCCGGGTCCGCCCCCTGCCCGGCTGGCCGCGTGATGCGCCTGGAAGCTTCGCAGGAGTGACCTGGCGGGCGCCCTGGAGGACTTGGAAGGACATGCGCGCCGCAAACACGCCCGGTCTTCCTGCGGATTGCCCGGGGTCTTTTCCGGAGGGAAGGCCGCAAGGTTGCCCGAGGCGGCCTGGGATCTTCCCCCGCGGCCGCAGAAGCGAGGCCGGGCCGGCCGGTTTGTCGGCCCGCGGCTTTGCCGCGGGCCGCTCCCTTGACCCCTCCTCCTCTCTTGGACTGCCGACAGGCCCACTGGCAAGGCGCCCTGAAAACAGGCTCATAAGCTCGCCTTGCCTCTCAGGAGCTTCCAGGCATTTGAGGCAAATTGAGAGGCATTTTAAAGCATTCCGGGGTGCTTTTAGGACCCTGGACTTTGCCTGACCCCCAGGCGGCGACGGTATTTTTCGTCCAAGGCCTGAATTCATGCGGCCCCGGTTCACGATACGCGCAAGCTCCTGGGCTGGCGGCGGCCGTCAAGCGTCTGCGCGATTACCGCAGAGTTTGCCGGGGTTTTGCCGCGCCCTGTCGGCCCCCATGGCCGGCTGACCCTTACATTACTGCATGATTATTCCATATTTCGGAATTATTCCAGAATTCTGGAATAGTCAGTCAGCCTTTCGATACGCTGGCCAAACCCGAACTGCCGAAACAATGAACAAGCCCTGACAGCCGCCTTTTAAGCCGCTGAAAACCCCGCTCCGGGCTTGAGGCTCCCCGCATGGGAAAAACCCTGTCCCCTGCCGGGACAGCTCCGGCGTTCCAGGACCCTGAAACCGAAATCGGAGCCCCCCCTATCGCCTTGAAGCCCGGCGCGCGGCCTCGGCCCTGAACGCGCCTCGGCCCGGGAATTCGGAGGGAACGGCCTGAAGAGGCCCGATACAGGCGCCGGCGGCAAGCCCGTCCAGGGCGTAAACGCGCAATGAGGGCGCCCGCGTCGGCCGGCTCCCGCCTCCGGCCGAGCCCTCGCCTCGCTGCCTCATGTCAAGGATATTCCGGGACGACTCGTCCATGAAAGCCCAGGCCGCCCCGGACGGCACGGTCAGTGGCGGCCAGCGGCCCGCATGATGCGGCCCCCCGGCAATGCCTCAAAGGCGAGCGGGCACGGCCGCCCTCCTCCGGGCGGCAGCCTCACCCGCCGCTTCAAGGGACAGCAGGCTCAGTCGGGGCGCGGCGGCCCTCTTCGCCGGCCCAGGGACCCAGGGCGACCTCGTATCCCCGCCTGGTGAAGAGCACGCTCAGGCTGGCCTCGGCCTCCTGGCCAGTGAGGTCCCAAAGCGTGACGGAGCCAGCGGATGACCACGTCAGGGCCTTCCGGCCGCCTTCCAGGAAGGTCCCGCCGATGACCGGCAGGGGCGGCGCGACAGAACCCCCTTCCGCGGCTTCCTCCCGAAAAGCCCCTTCCGTTGCTTCCTCGCTGGGGAGGCCTTCATCGGCCGGCTCCTGGAGTATCCCGCCGGTGACGCCTTCCTGGAGGATCCTTCCGGTAAGGAGGCTCACTGCGGCGATCCCGGTGCCGGCGCCGCCCGCCGCGTTCCCGTAGGCCAGGGTCATGCCCCCTTCCCGGGAGGGCGTGTCCATTGACGCGAAGGGCGGCGCGTCCAGGGGGGAGAACGTTGCCGCCGCCCCCGCGCCCTCAGGGCCTACGGAGAAAGCCTGCCCGGGCAAGGGGTCCTGTCCGCCGAAAGCCAGGCGGCAGAGGATCCGGGGCCCGGGCAGGTAGCGGCAGGCCTCGCGGTCCAGGGCGCCAAACGGCGCCGCCCTGCGGTCGAGGATCAGGAGATCCGCCCCGCCCGCATCCCAGGAGGCCGATTCCGCGAGGGCGAAGGGGTCAGGTTCTGAGGGGCCGCCGGCGACGCCGGTGACGCGCAGGGCGAGGGCGAACGGCCTGGAGGTCGCGGGATCCAGGTGCAGCTCGAGGGGCGGAAGATCCTTGTCCCAGACGAGCGGGGCCCAGGCGGCCGCGGACGGCCTTCCCTCTAGGGCGGCTTCTTCGCCGGGAGGCGCGGCCGAGGTTTCTTCGCCGGGAGGCGCGGCCGCGGCCTCCGGACCGCCCGTACCGGCGGCGGC
>JAITRL010000275.1 GCA_031288415.1 Deltaproteobacteria bacterium
TGCTTAATATGAAAATTTTTAGAGTGGGAAGGATTTGAAACGCTGTCGGGTGGGGTGGAAAGTTCCGGAGCCGGGCGGCTCCCGGAAATCAGGCGGGCCGAGGCATCAAGAGAGAGAGAGAGAGAGAGAGAGAGAGAGAGAGAGAGAGAGAGAGATGCAACTATCGTGCCAAACGAAATAGTCGCCCGCTCAGCTCCTTTTCCCGCTGTCGCGCTCAAGGCGGAGCTATAAGACTCTGCTCTCGTATCAGCCACAGGCAACAACACTGACAAAACACCGATCTCGCCGGACTTTATTCTCCGGCGGCAAACGAACATGGCCTAAATCCAGCATCGCTTGATCCACCGCTGACGGCAGGCGGGGAAAATCAGCCTTGAGCCGGCTTTCGGAAAGACCAAGCGAGTCGCGCGAGGGGTAAAACCGTATGATATCGCTTTCATTTCAAAGGGAAAGATGAAAGCACCTAGCGACAGGACTTTATAGACCTGTCAGGCTGCCAGTCAACAGAAAGCGGTTAACGTTCCTTTCAAGTTTCTTTTTTAATTATATTTTTTATCGGCTTTTTATTATTTCTTTTGTTGATAAGCTCCTTTATTTATTTGCTTTATTCCGTGCTACTGCCATATTCAAAATCTGCTTTTTACTCGGAATCAAAACGGCAGTCTTGAGAGCTGTCGCCTAACAACGCTGCCTGTGCCCTGGCAACGCGCCTGCAGGGCCTTCCTGCGAGCGGGCCGCCGCTCGCCGGGCCGAGCGGACCGGCACCTTCTCAGGGGCAACCGCTACCTCGCCCAGAGCGAATCGCCAGCCCTGCCTGCGACAGAGACGCCCCGGCCCTCGGGAATGCCCTCTTCAAGCCTTCTGGGGAGCCGCCAAGGCCTTCCGTGAAATCCCCAGGGCCTTGCCGACAATGCCGAATGCCTTGCTGGCGGCACCGGGCGCCCAGCAGGCGAACACGGAAGCTCCCGGGAGGGGTTGCGCCCCGCCCGCCCTAACGCCGGGATTCCCTTGCCGGGTACAGGCGTTTTTTCACCTTTTGAGGGAAGTACGCCGCCCTGAACCCGTAGGAGCCCCTGATATCCTCCGGGACGTAGTCGGGAGGCGTGCCCAGCCGATCGGCGGGCCTCGCGTGGAAAGGCTCGTCGTGCCGGGAGCCTCCCCGCACCGCGCGCTCCGTCCCCCGGGGCGGCCCCTGGGGATCAGCTACCCTTCTCGCCTCGGCGTAGTACGAGTAGGCGTACCAGTCGGAGACCCATTCCGCCACGTTCCCGTGGATGTCGAAGAGCCCGTAAGGGCCAGGGTCCTTGGTCCCGACGGCATGGGTGACCCCTCCGGAATTGAAGAGCAGCCAGTCGTAGCGGCCCAGCAGGGAGCCGTCGTCCCCGAAGAAGTACCGGGTCCTCGCGCCGCCGCGCGCGGCTCGCTCCCACTCAGCCTCCGTGGGGAGCCGGTACTTGGAGGTGCCCTCCCTGGCGTTGAGGAGTCTCAGGAACTCCTGCGCATCCTCGTAGGTCACGGAGTCGGCCGGGTTGTCGGGCCCCCGGAAAAGGCTGGGGTTGCGGCCGGTCACCAGCTCGAACTGCCGCTGGGTGACCTCGCGCCTGCCCAGGTAAAACGGGCGGGTGAGCGTCACCTCCCGCAGCGGGGCCTCATCGTCCTCTCCCTCCAGGTCCCCCATGATAAAAACGCCTGCGGGGATGAGCGTGAATTCCATGCCGATGCTGTTAACGGCGGTCGCCGGGGGGGGGCCGGCCGCCGGGGGAGGCTCGGACGCCGCGGCAGGGAAGGCCGCGGCCGCGAAGAGCGCGGCGAAGTAAAGCGCGGCGGCGACGGCCAATGCCGGGAGGGCCGGCGGGATCGCGGCAGGCCCGCGCTCGCCAGAGGCGCCGGGTTCCGCCCCGTACGGGCTCCGTCTTTTCGCCGGTGCCTTCCGCATGTCGCACCTGAGCCTTTCCTGTGTGCCCCTCGCCCCGGAGGCCATCCCTCCCGGCTGACGTTACGGCCTACCTCCCGCCCAGATGACGTGGCAACCGCTCTCCAGCCAAATGAAGCGGCGGCCGCTCTCCCGCCCGGCTGACGTTACGGCCGCACTCCTGCCAGGCTGACGTGGCGGGCGAGCCGGACATGGCCGCGGGGCCAAAGCCGCGCGGCGGCGGGAGCGCCTTCCGCCGCTTCCGAGGCGGGGCCTCAGGGGCCCGTCAGTAGAGCCAGAGGAATGAAGTGTTGTCACGGCACGAGCGCGCCTTGAGCGCCCTGGCCATGACCGCGGCCGCCTCCTCCGGCCCGCCCGAGGCCGCGACCAGCTCCATCTCGGCGCGCGTGACGGCCTCCCAGACCCCGTCCGAGCAGATGAAGTAGGAGTCCGTGTCCAGTACGGACACTTCCCTGAAGAACACCCGCGGCGGCTCGGGACAGTCCTGGACAGAGGAGGTGAGGATATGCTTGAGGCGGTGGGCGGCCATGTCCTCCTCGTCTATGACCCCGCTGGCGTACAGCTCGTAGACCAGGGAGTGGTCCTTGGTCAGGAGATCGAAGTACCCGTGGCGGATCCGGTAAACCCGGCAGTCCCCGCAGTTGAAGGCGAGGGCCCGGTCCCCCCGGACCCACAGGCCGGCCACCGCCGTGCCCATCTCGGAAAGCTCGGGGTTCTCGGAGGCGAGGCGCACGAACTCCTCCGCGGTCCGGGCGAGCACCCCGGAGACCATCTCAGGGGCCCCGCCCCAGTCTTCCGGGGTCTCCGCCGCGGCCAGGTTCCTGACGACCGCGGCCGCGGCGGCGGCCCCTCCGGGGCCGCCGCCCATGCCATCCGCCACCGCCGCCAGGAAGCCCCCTTCCGGGAGATCCACGGAATACGGCTCCTCCATGACCTCCCGCGCGACGAGCCCCCCGCAGAGGACCGCATCCTCGTTGCGCTCGCGCTCGCCCCCCCGGTCGGTGAACAGCCGCGCCTTCACGGGACCACCGTCAGCCGGCAGCGGGTGGACAGCCTGAGGTCGTCGCCGGGCCTCACCTCATGCTCGCCCCCCACGTCCAGCAGGGCGCCGTTCACGTAAGTGCCGTTGGTGGAGAGGTTCCTGAGGAACCACAGCCCCTCCCTGAACTCGACGGCCATATGCCTCCTCGACACTGTGGGGAAGGCCTCGAGGCACTTCGACCCCTTGGCGAGCCTCCCCACGGTGTCGCCGGACCGCACGGCGAACTGCGCACCCGTGTCCAGGCGGAGCACGAGCTCCTCCTCGGGGTAGAAGATCTCCGGCTCCTCCTCCGTTTCCTCCGCGCCCGCAAAGGCCCCTGAGGGGCCGTCGGCCGCGCCGAGGGGCCTGTGCGGCCCGGGGGCCGGAGCTTCACCCCCGCCGCCGGCCGCGCCTAGGACAATGTCCCCGTAACGCAGGATAGGCGACAGCGCGATGTCCTCCAGGCAGCCCGGCTCCAGGCACAGCACCGCGTCGGGAGGGTTCACGTGGCCTGAGCCGCACAGCTTGACGGGCGTCTCCGGGCCGGGGGGCTCAGCCAGAAGCGCCGCCCTTTCCACTCCCCCGGCTGAAGAAGGGGCGCCTTCAGGGAACGCGGGGGATGCCGCCTCCTGAGGCGGAAGGGCCGATGACCCGGAAGGCGGGGCGGGCGAATCCTGAGGCTCGACAAGGCTCAGATCGCCGCCGCAGTCCGCGCAGAAGAGCGCGTCGGCAGGGTTGGGGCGCCCGCAGGGGCACAATTTGGCAAGGGCCATAGGGCAGAGGCCTTTTCGCGGCGGAAGCTTCTGTCCGCATGGGAGCGGCGAGACTGAAGGCGGGTCAGCCGTAGGGCGGGCGGCGACGGTTTCCGGCAGCAAGGGCCGCGCTTCGGGCGGGGGCCGGAGCCTCAGTACCCGGCGCAAGGGCCGGGCGGGCGCGGGTAAAAGGCTTAAGAGGCTCGAGGCTTTAGCGGCTGCCGAGAGCCGGGAAGGCTAGGCCAAGCCCTGAGAAGCCGGGCCCTGAGAGGCCAGGGCCTGAGAGGCCAGGCCCTGAGAGGCAAGGCCCTGAGAGGCAAGGCCATTAAAGAGGGGACATTATGGCAGGGACATGGAAGGCCAAGCCATGACAGGCAGGGACATGGGAGGCAGGGCCGGGGAAAATTCAGGGCTTGCGGGTATCCCGGAGGCCATCAATCAGGGAATTCTATCATAGGCCCCGATCCGGGGTATACCCAAGATCCGCAGACCGCCAGGGAAAGGCACCAGCTGGAGCGGCCTTTCGCCGGAATCCCTCCAGCGCGCGTAGAGGCCCTCAAGGCCAGGGTCGAACACGGTCAGCCCCTGCCCCTCGGAGCCCTTCCAGGGGCTTTCCGTGGGGCGGCTCTCCTCAAACGGCCCGTCGACCAGGGCGCTCACGAGCACCGGTATCCAGGGCCAGGCCTCCAGAAGCCCCTGGACCCGCCACCCTGAGTAGACCAGGATGTCCCTGAGCCCGCCCTCCCGTACCTTCTCCAGGAAGGCCCGCATGGCCTCAGGCCTGTAAAAGGGCTCCCCGCCCGAGACAGTGAGCCCGGAGGCCCCGCAGCCCGCCGCCGCCTCCAAGGCCCAGCGGGCGAGAGCCGCGGCGCCGACCGCGTCTTCCGGCGCGGCCGCCTGGAGTTCCGGGGCAAGGCAGCCCGGGCACCTCAGGCCGCAGCCCTTGGTCCAGACGCCCACCCTGATCCCCGGTCCCAGGGCGGCCAAGGGGGCGTGCGTGAAGCCCAGGAAGAGAATGTCCTCCGGCAGGCCCTCAGTCAGGCCGCGGGAAGCCGTCTTTCCGCTGTCCGGAGGGTCCATGCGCAAACCGCCGCCTCCTGAAGCCGCCCGGCGGGCCCGTGCCGGGGCTCCGCCTGACAGGGACGATCGCGGCCGCGGCCGGCGCGAATCTCGAAAAGCCCCGCCGTCCAAGGCGCGGGGCGGGTCCGGCAGGCAGGCGGCGAAGCGGGATACGGCCCCGATCCGCGCCGGCGCCGGGTCCGGGTCCGCCGCTGCGGCTGGAAAAACAGCCGCGCCGGCGCGGCCGTTGCGGCGGAAAAACAGACGCGCCGGCGCCCGTAGACGCCTCACAGCTTCTGGAGGGCTATTCCGGGGCTCCCGTCCTCTCCCGCCGTGACCGAGAAGCGCACGCGGTCCCCGGGGAGGGCGCCAAGCCCGTAAAGGCCGCGGGAAAGCGGGTTCACGAAGCACTCCTCCAGGGCGTTGCCGATCCCGCGGCCGCCCATGGAAAGGTCGCGGGAGGCCAGGGCGCACAGGGCCGGGATGGCGGCGGGATCCGGGACCAGGGTCACGCGGCGCGCCTCCGCCAGGCGCTCGATCACGTTGGCGATCATCTTGCGGCAGATGCCTTCCGCGGTGCCGGGCCTGATGAAGTCGAAGACCACGATGTTCCTGCCGATGCGGTTGAGTATCTCGGGCCGGTTCAGGGTGAAGGTGAAGAAGTCCCTGATGGCGCCGTTGATCCGCCGCTCCACCTCCCCGTAGTCCATGTCCTGGGTCACCAGGGGCTCCCTGGCGCCGCCCGGAAGCTCCCGGTAGACCCCCAGGTTGCTGGTGAAGACTATCACCGCATCGGTGAAGTACGCGGTCTCCCCGCGCCCGGAGGTGAGCCTCCCGTCGTCGAGGATCTGCAGGAACACGTCCATGATGCGGGGATGGGCCTTCTCGATCTCGTCGAACAGTATCAGGGTGAAGGGCCGCTGCCTGACCGAGTTGGTCAGCTCGCCGCCCACCTCGTAGCCCACGTAGCCCGGCGGCGCCCCCATGAGCCGCTGGTCGGAGTGGGGCTGGTTGAATTCGGACATGTCGAAGCGGATGTAGTTCTCCGGGGAGCCGAAGACCAGCTCGGTGATGCCTTTAGCGAGCTCGGTCTTGCCCACGCCGGTGGGCCCCGCGAAGAAGAGCACGCCTTTGGGCTTCTGGGAGTGCGGGGAGAACTGGGCGCCCGACAGGTCGAAGACGGAGCGCTTGATGATGTCCAGGCTGTGCCTGACCGCCCGCTCCTGCCCCAGGACCCGGCGGGACAGCGCTCCGTCCCCCGCCAGTATCGTCTCCCGGTCCAGCTTGTCCCAGGGGTTGTCGGGCACGCCCAGCTTGTAATGGCGCACCGCGTCGCCGATGCGCGTGAAGTCCGTGCGGTCCTGGGCGGCCATGGCGGCTATGGAGACGAGCTCCCCCGCGTAGAGGCCCCCGGTCTGGTCCGCGAAGCGGTTGACCAGCGACCTGAGGCGTTCCGGGTCGGAGGAGGCGGTCTCCCGGTAGCCCGCGATCACCGGGCCCGCCGCGCGGATTATCTTCCTGCGCACGTCGTGATCCGGCCTGGGCACCGGCACGTGCATGATCCGGGAGTTGCGGTACCAGGGGGGCAGGTCGTTTTCCTTGTCTATGGCCCAGACGATCAGGCTGAAGCGCCCGGCCGCGGCCTGCACGGTCAGGGAGAGCCTGTAGAACTCGTACAGGAAGGCCTGGTATTCCTGGGGGCACAGGTCGGGGAGCCTGGAGGCGTAGCTGACGAGGATGGCCGAGGGCTCCCTGCGGGCGGCGAGATCCCGCGCGAGCCGCGCGAGCCTCTCCAGGGTCACCAGGGATCCCGGCCCCGGGAGTTCGAGCCCCTCCGGCGCCTCGCCCTCCCGGATGCCCATGAGGGAGGAAAGCGAGTGCGGCTCGTACTTGAAAAAGAGCCTGTAGCCTTTCTCCGCGAGGATGCTCCTCAGGAAGGCGTCCAGGGTGCCCATGCCGCTCGCCTGGCTTCCGGGGATAGGTATGGGGTAGACATCGTAGACGTTCCCTGACAGTACGAACTGGGACTTGACCCCCAGGAACCTCTGGATCTCCCTGGCCCACTTCGGGAGCTGGGCGGAAGGGTCCGCCGCGGCCTGCGGGCGGGCGCCTTGAGGCTCCGCGGGGACAGGGCCGGCGCTTGCCGGCCGGCTGAGGCCGGGCGGGCCCGGGGGCGGTGAGTTCGCCATCGTGAAGCTTCTCCTTGACATGCTGAGTCGGTTCGGGAGAGGGTTGAGCGGCTAAGCCTGCGGAAAAGCAAATTCCAAAGGCGAAAGGCTGCAGGCGAAGGGCCAAGGGCCAAGGGCGAAGAGTGAAGGCTGAAGGCTTAAGGCTTAAGGCTTAAGGCTTAAGGCGGCGGGAAAGGATTCCGGAAAAAGAAAATACTCAAGCCTGAAACGGCAGACGGCAGAACCGGAATCCAGGCCTCACGCGGCCCGACCGCCGACCGCCTCAGCCTGGCCGGTACCGGGCATCGGTCGCCTGACACGCCTGAGACGCGACGATCAGCCAGCGCCTGAAATCCGGAAGCCGGAATTCCCAGGCCTGAAAAGCGGATAATCAAAGTCCTGAAACCGGAAGACCGTGCCTCTCTTGGAATGCGGAAGCGAAACGCCTGAAGTCCGGCGCCGCCGATTTCACAGGCCGCCTTGCCTCCCCGCCGCTTTGTCAAACGCTCCCCATGGCCTCCCCGCCGCTTTGTCAAACGCTCCCCAGGGCCTCCCCGCCGCTTTGTCAAATGCCCCCCAAGGCCTGCCCGCCGCTTTGTCAAACGCTCCCCAGTGCCTGCCACCCGCTTTGTCAAACGTTCCCCAGGGCCTGCCCGCGCCCTTGTCCGGGGCCGCCCAGCGCCCGGCTGTCCCTGCTGCCTGGGGGCCGGCTATTTCTTGGCAGTTTCCGGCGCAGCCTCCAGGGCGGCAGGGCGGCCCGCCTTGTCCAGGGCCTGGGCGATCTTCCCGAACTTCTCCTTGGACTTGTCAATCAGAACAGGGAGGGGGCCGATGCCGGCCTCCCTGGAGACCGAAAAAGCGACCTTGACCCCTTCCCTTCCCATGCTTTCCACGAGACCCTTCTGGGCGGCGCACCACTTGTCCGACTCCTCGCGCTCGACCGCCTGCTTGTAGGCGCTGGCCATGGCCTTGAGCTCCTCCTTGGAGGCCACCACCCGCATCTGCTGGAGGTTCAGGGCGCCCTGGCGGTCCACCTGGCAGCGCACCCTGTAGTCCGGGTTCGCTCCGGCGAAATAATAAACGCCATCCCGCGCCAGGGGAAAACCTTCCGATACCGGCCTGCCTTTAGCGTCAAGCATGTGGTAGCCCTGCTCGGAGAGCTTCTCGCGGGTCCTCCGCATAAGCGCCAGGGACTCCTCGGCCGCGCGGTCGGCCTCCCGGAGCGCCAGGTAGTCCGCGCGCACGGGCTCCATGTCCTCGGAGCGCACGCGCCTTTTGGCGAGCATGGCGTTTATCCGGCGCACGAACTCGTCCCCGGCCTGGCCGGAAGGCCTGGCCGCCAGAAAGCCCCTGAGCTCCTCGCGGTGCCTCTCGGTCCTGACGGAGACTGACACCTCCTTGGAAAGGGCGGCCCTCACCGAGTCCAGTATGAGATCCAACCGGTAGGGGTCCATGCCCTCGTCAAGCTCGCCCATGAGCGAGTCCAGGGCGGAGGCGGCCTCCGGGCTGATGTCCTTCACCTCGGCGTAAAACGCCCGGCAGCGGGCGATGACGTCCCGCGCCTCGGCCGCCGGATCGGGCTCTGGGCCGCCCCCGGGGGAGCCGGAGTCCGCGGTCGCCAGGGCGCCCGAGCCCCTGAGCCTGCCCAGGGCCTCGCGCGCGGTCTCAGCGCGGTGCCGTTCCAGAAGCTCCCGTACCCGCGCCTCGCGCTTCTCCAGGGCCTTGGCCACCGCCTCGCTGAGCTGCCTTTCGGCCTCCTGGCGGAGCCTTCTGGCCTCCTCCAGGATCTTCCTCTGCTCTGGGGTGAGGTTAAGAATTGTCCTGCTGCTCATGGGGCTCCTCGCGGGAGACGGAGTGAGGCCTTCGGGACAGGCAGCCGCCCCGGGGCGGGGCCGGCTCCCCGGGACGCCGGTTCCGGGCGGCTCTCCGGAGCCGGAAGTCCCGTTTGCCGGCGCGGAGGGAATCGGGCGCGAAGGCTCTGGCCGAAATGGCATCATGAAGGAAAATCGGAGAATCGGGCCGGGGGGGCGTGAACGGGCGACAAGGAGGGGAGCCTGGCGTCAAGAGCCGGCCGGCCTGCCCTTCACGGTGCCGGGAGCGGGATCGCCTGCAGGGCCCGCCCCGGAGCCCTCGCCGGAAACGGCCCCGGAGCCCTCGCCGGCAGCAGGGGAACAAGGGCCGCGCAGCTTCTCCAGGGCCTCGAGGAGGGCCTCCCGGCGGCGCAGGGGCAGGAGAGCCCTGGCCCTCTCCGCGCGTTTTTCCAGCTGCCTGTTCACCCCGTCCTGGATCAGCCGCTCGGCCGCCCTGATGATCTTGGGGGCATCCCGGAGGAGCCGCCTCTCCTCAGGGGTAAGATCGCCCATAGTCCTCTTTCCTTTGGAGCTGCCCCGGGCGAGCTCGCTTGGCTGCCTCTCTTTCATGCGGCTCCTTGCCGGCGCGCCGGCTTGAGGCCCGCGGGACATGCGGCCCGTCAAGGCAGGCGGCGGTCCAGCGGCTAAGCGCCGGGCCGCGCCTTCAGGGAACCGCGCCCGCGCGCCGCCTCTCTCCCGCAGGCGGGAGATGCGAGATTATCTGCGACCGGACAGTATTGTAACCCAAAAAACGAAGAAACCCTAAAGCCCTGCTGAGCCGCCGGCGCCCTCCAGGAAGACGGCGGGACCTTGCCGGGACTGTCTCCGAACCGGAAACTGGCCCAAGCGAAAATTCCCGCGGTTCCGGCGGCTCCTGCGGCGCCGTGCCCGCTCCTTGTCCGGCCCCTTCGGCTTCCGACATGCGCCGTGCAGGCTCCTTGCCCCTGAATTTCCGCATTTTCCCGTTTTCCGGGCCGCCAGGCCGCGCGGCCTGGCGGCCCGGAGGAAAACCCGCGCCTGCGACCGGCCCGACACGGGCCCCGAGCCCTTCAGTCAACCCCCGCGGCCCGCGCGCGCAGCCGGTGGCGCAGGCGGTTGATGAAGTACAGGCACAGGAGCCAGGCGACCGTCATCTTCGCGAGGAAATACGCGGAGCCCAGAGGGATGATGAAAACGGACAAGAGAAAAGGCGGCGCGAGGAAGGCGACCGGCCTCAGGCGCTCGGCCAAGGCGCGCACGACAAGATACGACGACAACGCCGCCCCCGCGATGCACATCAAATAGCTCATGACGCCGGAAAACCCGAAGTTCAGGCGGCCTCCGGGCGGCGCGGCCTGGTGCTCCTTCCACAGGAAGAGCCACAGGGCCGAGACGGACAGGGCGAGGACCGCCGGCACGAGGTTGACGGACAAAAACGACTCCTCCTCGAAAGGATCCAGCTCGCGCCGGAGCCATTCCAGCAAGCCGCGGTAAGAGTCCCTTATTGCCGCATCCACCCGCCCCCCCCACCCGCCGACGAACTGTCCGGAGTCCTCATCGGGTAAGGTCCCGGGGTCCCCGGCGCCTCCGGGTCCAGACGCGGCCCCTCCGCCCGAGCCCCCCTCCCCCTGCCCCGGCGCCGGCCTGCGGGGCGGGGGAAACCCTTGCCTGGGCGGGGGAAAGCCCTCCCAGGCCGGCGGGCCGGGGCCCTGGCCGCGCTCCTTCATGTCCTCGGCCATGTCCATAAGCTCTTCGGCTCCGATGTGAGTGAGGTGCACGCGCCCCGAGGCGGCCTTCCAAGGGGCCAGTCCGGGAAATTTCCTGCCCGCCAGCGCGCTGAGGGTCCCGGTGGAGGACAGGAGGGCCAGGAGCCTCAAGCCCTCATCGTAGGTGGCGGGTTCGGAGAGCTTCTCCGGTATCTCCCTGGGGAGGACCGCTCGCCTTGGCACCGCCTTCCAGAAGCTGGTCCAGCTCAGGAGGGCGGCCCCGGAGTGCAGCGCGAACGACAGGGGCTCGGGGCCGACGGGCGGCGTCTCCAGGAATCCCCACACGAAGGCCTCGGGGCACAGCGAAGCGTCCAGGGCGGAAAGCAGGGTCCCGCGAGAGACGGGTCTCCCGAAGGCGAACAGGGCCTCCATGACCTTGTCGAGGGGGTGCCCGGCCTTGCGGGCGATGTCCGGCAGGGCGCCGAGCCTCCCAGCGAGGATCTCCTCCAGGAACTCCTCCCCGGCCTGCCGGGGGCCCTGCGCCTTCCCGGGCGCGGAAGCCGCGGCGCCGGCCGGGGCTTCCGCGCCCGGGCCTCGGGGGGCCGCCCCCGCGGCCGGCCAAGCCTCCAGGAGATCGAGCACGGCCTTGCGGGAGACGGGGAGCCCGCGCCAGACGTGCCTGGCCCTGGCGCGGAAGTTCTGGACGAAGGCGAACAGCATTTCATCGGGGGACAGGCCCATGGACTCTATGCGCGAAAGAAGCCGCGCCCCCTCCCTGCGCCCGGTCTCCTCGTAATGGCTCCTGAGGTACCCGCGCATGAGGTGTTCCCGCCCGATGGTCCAGTCCTCCTCGGAACGGGCAAAGGCCTCGGCCAGCTCGGCGGAGGAGCGGTACTCGCGCCCCCGGAACCTGTAGGGCCTCCGCTCCCCTGGCCCGCCAGCCTCTTTAGCCGAGCTGCCGCGGGGGGCCGCTGCGGGCTCCTCGTAGTAGACCGCGATGCCCCGCTCCCCCGCGAGCCACCGGGAAACCTCCCGCGCCCCCCAGCGCCTCCGGTCGTCCCGGGTGAGGAGCCCCTTGAGGAGCTCACTTTCGGCGGGGCCCACGCCCGCCGGGACCGCGAGCCCCCTGAGGGAGATCTCACGCATGACCTGGTTGACGGAAAGCCCGGCCAAGGGGTGGCGGCCCAGGACCCCTTCCAGGAGCACGGCCCCCAGGCTCCACCAGTCCCCGGCCTCCCCCGCGAAGTCCGCGAAGGACTCGGGGGCCGAGTAGAGGGGGGTGTTGGCGGCGCGGGTCTCCTTGACCGAGACCCCGGGGGCGAGAAGCGAGGAGATCCCGAAGTCCGCCAGGGCCACCGCGACGGGGTCCAGGCGCCTCAGGAGGATATTGTCGGGCTTCACGTCCCTGTGGACCAGCCCCTCGCGGTGGAGGGCCTCCAGGCACCTGGACAGCTGCAGGGCCAGCTCCCGGAAGGCCTGAGGCCCCAGCGGCCCCCTCGCGAAGTAGCCGGCGAGATCGCCCAGCGGCAGGTACTCCTGGATCTCGTACCACCTGCCGGTGGCCTCGTCGAGGCCGGTCCGGTAAGTCGCGCAGACGAGGGGGCCCAGGGAGGCCGAGAGCCCGGTGAGCAGCCCGAAGATCTCGGGCTTGGGCTCGCGCCCCTGCCTGAAGAGCCTCAGGACGTACTCGCGGCCCTCCCCGTCCCGGATGACGTAAATGTCCGCTTCGCCGCCCGCGGAAGAAAGAACGCGGTCCACCGGATAGCCCAGGAAGGACCTGAGCCCGAAAAGCGCGGCCCTGCGCGCCTGCCCGGGCCCGCCGCCCGCGGCGCGCGGCGTTCCTTCCCGCCTCAGGTCAGCCGCGGTTCGGGCGGCAGGGAGCCCCTCAAGATCCGTGTCGCGCGCGCCTTCTTCCGCCATAATCCCCTTGTCCCATCCGTGCCCCCGCGCCGGGGCCGGGGCCGGGCCTTCAGGCGCCACCCGCGGCCGGCCGGACCCGCGCCGCGGTTTCCGGTTCCCCCCCGCCCTTCATTCAGGACTTCCAGGCTCCAGCGGGCCTGAAAGGGCCATTTCAGGAATACGTCACCCCGCCGCGCTCAAGCAGCCGCCGCTTGAGAAGGTATCCCAGGATCATCCGGTACCACACGAGGGACACCAGCATGGCGACGTAACAGTTGACGGCGAGCCCTTTCTCGAGTGTCAAGCCATAGAGCAGGCTCAGGGCTACGGCGGCCGCGCCGAGGACGACGATGACCATGAGGCGCGGAAAGTACCTGTCCCCAGTCGCGAACACGATTATCCAGAAGCCCAGCATAGCGTAGAGAATGAGCCTTAAGACGATCAGGTACACGCCTCTCGCCGTCGCGGGGGTCATCCCGGCCTTCCAGATGGCGAACACCCAGCAGAGGCCGGCGGCGGCCGCCGCGAGCGGGAGCCAGTTGCCCGCCCAGGCCCAGGAGCCCTGGAAGGGGTTCAGCGAGCGGGCGCCTTCCGCCTCCTCCAGGTCGCGGATGACCCGCGCCTCGTGGTAAGCCGCTCCGCTGCGTCGCCCGGCGGCGGCGGTCATGAGCCTGAACTGGAAATACCGGGTGTACTGGCCGATCGAGAGGGGGGAGACGGAGACCTTATGGCCGCGGACGGCGACTGTCCGCTTCCGGTAGAAGAAGCAGGGCCTGTCTCCGGCCTCGGAGATGAGATCGGCGATGACCATGAGCCCCTCGGCCGCCCGGCGGTATCCGGGCGGGCCGCCGCCCAGGCCGTCGAAGACCTCCTGCGGCACCGAATAAGGAGCGGGGATGTTGGCTTCCAGCCACTCCCAGGAGACGGGGGGCACTCCTGCGGAAAGGACCCGCCGCAGGGCCTCGGCCTCCCCGGGCAGACCCTCCGCGAGGCCCCAGACGTAGGCCCCGGGATGCCTTGCGGCGGCGATGGCCGCGACGTACAGCTCCCGCGCGGCGGCCCCGGCCTTGGGGTCCCGCGCGGCGGCCCCGGCCGCCGGGCCTTGGCCGCCGCCCTCCGGGTCTCCCCGGGGCGGCCACTCGGCCGTAGGCTCGCGGGCGTGCCCGAGGCTCCGGCGCTCCGGCTCGGGCGGGCCCGCCAGGAGGGCGCCGAGCGTCTCCGGCAGAGCGCCGCCGCGGCGCTCCGCCGCGGCGGGCAGGTCCTTGAGGCGCCCGGAGACGAGATCGTCCAGGAGGGCCGCGCGTTCCGGCGAGGGGTCAGGGTCGCGGAAGGACTCGAGCACGGAGTCCAGGGAGAGGGGGCGCCCGCGGTACACCGGCCCCAGATCCGGCCGGAAGTGCAGGATAAAAGAAAAAAGCGCGGCATCCGGGGAGCCGGCCTCCGGGTCCTCCATGGAGACCGCCTCGTCGTAAGCGCGGTTCTCCTCCAGCCAGTCGCGGACCAGCCCCCTGGAGAGGGCCGCCGCGCCCGCCTCCCAGGCGGCGGGGCCGGAGGCGAAGGCCCCGGCGAGTTCGCCGGGGCTCCGGTAAGGCCGTCCCATGAACACGAAGGGCCGCTGGAACTCCCCTGCGGCCCCGGAGCCGGAATAGGCCGCGTCCCCTTCGTAATGGATCGGGATGTCCCTGCTGCCGGCGAGCCAGGCGGCCGTCTCCCCGCCCCCCCAGCGCCTCCGGTCGTCCCGGGTGAGGAGGCCCTTGAGGAGCCTCGACTCGCCCGCCGGCAGATCCTCCGGGACCCGCAGGCCCCTGGAGCCGATCTCGCGCATGACCATGTTCAGGGGGAGCCCCGCGAGGGGATGGGAGCCGGCCGCGCACTCCAGAAGCACCGCGCCCAGGCTCCACCAGTCCCCGGCGGGCCCCGCGAAGCCGGCGAACGACTCGGGCGGGCTGTACAGGGGCGTGGCCGCGGTCCTGGTCTCCCGCGCGGCCGAGCCGGGATCGGCCGCGCTCGAGATCCCGAAGTCGGCCAGGGCGACCCGCAAAGGCGAGCGGGATCTCAGGAGTATGTTGTCCGGCTTGATGTCCCGGTGGATGATGCCCTCCCGGTGGATCAGCGAGACCGCCTCCGCGAGCTGGGAGGCAAGTTCCCGGAACTCCTCCCCCGTGACCTTGCGGCCCCTGGCCCAGGCCTCCAGGTCGCCCTCCGGCAGGTACTCCTGGATCTCGTAGAACCTGCCCGTCTCCTCGTCCAGGCCGGCCTCGTAGGTGTTCACCACGCAGGGGCTCCGCCGCGCCGAGAGGGCCACCAGCCGCTCGAGGACCCCCGGCGCGGGCGCGCGGCCCTCCCGGTAGAGCCGCAGCACGTACTCCCTGCCCTCCCCGTCCCTGATGACGAATATGTCCGCCTCCCCGCCTTCGGTGGACAGCGGCCGCTCGACCGGGTACCCCCTGAAGGCAACGGCTCCGAAGGAGCTTAAGGCGTGGCCGCGGCGGGCTCCGGCGCCCTCTTCCCCAGCGGCGTCGAAGTCCGCGACTGTTCTCCCCGCCGCGCCCCTATCAGGCGCGGCGGCCGAGTCCGCTACTGTCCTTCCCGCCGCGCCCCTATCAGGCGAGGCGGCCGAGTCCGCTACTGTCCTTCCCGCCGCGCCCCTATCAGGCGAGGCGGCCGAGTCCGCTACTGTCCTTCCCGCCGCGCCCCGAACAGGCGAGGCGGCCGAGTCCGCTACTGTCCTTCC
>JAITRL010000285.1 GCA_031288415.1 Deltaproteobacteria bacterium
TTATAGATAGAATAACGGTAGGATATCCCGGTTTCCGTGCCGATATAAGCGTTTTCCAGGGCGGTATCGTTGATGTAGACCTGCTTAAAAAGATAGGCGGCGTTGCTCAGCAAACGAATCTCCCGGGCCAGGTCCTCGAAGGTGCGGGCGTCCTTGAAAAGCCAGCCCTCGGGGATCTCCGCCCCGAGGGAGTCCCGAAGCTCCGCCTCAAAGGCCTCCGCCGCCGCCGGCTCGAGGCCGAGGCCGGCTATCCGCCTTCCCGGCCCGAGCTGGTGGGGCCTGAGGCCGAGCGTTTCGCCCGCGGCCCGGAAGACTGAATCCAGAATGAATTCAAAAGACGCGACCTTGTCCATGTGGGGATCCTGCCGTTTGTCCTGATTTTGCGGAAAAAAAGCCCTTCCGGTCATTATAGCCGTTTCCGGCAACGGAATAAAGAAGCTCCCGCCGCGGAAAACAGCCGCGCGCGGGGCCCCGGGCCTTCGCCGCGCAAGGCCGGCGGGGCCGCCGGGGCGCGGCCCCCGCGCGAGGGCCGAACGGCGCGGCAGGCGGCGCGCAACATGTTGGGGAAAATAATTTTCCGAAGGCAGGATGACCGGGCCTCGCGGGCGCGGCATGTCGGGGAAACAACCGTTCCGAGGCGGGATGACCGGGCCTCGCGACGGAAACCGCGCAAGGGAAGCGGCGCGGGAATTTCCGCGCGGGGAAGGGCCCGCGGGGGAGGCGGCGCATGGAAGACGTCGGGAGCCGAGGCGCCGGGCAAGCCGGGCAATCAAGGCGCGCCGCCTCAACGCGAAAGGCAGCCGCCGGATCCGCGCGCCCGAGGCTTGACAAGCCCGGGCCGGAAAGACTGCGGCGGAAAGAGCCTTCGGCGGCCGGCCGGGCGGCCGGGCTCCGGGCGTTACGGGGCGCGATCCCTTGCGCCGCCGAAAGGTTCATGCGCGGCGGCCGCCGGGCCCGCTTCCTTCCGGGCGGGCGCGAGGCAAGCCGGGTCCGGGCGGGAGAGCCCGGCGGCCGCCGGCGCGGGAGGAAAAAGCGGGCGCCGGGCTTAACGGGCCTCCACGCCCGTCACCACTCCGCCCGCGATCCGCACGGCTATCCTGGACTGGAAGCGCGAGACAGCAGGCGGCTCGCCGTCCCCGCTGAAGGCAAGCATGAAGCCCCTGTCGTTGGTCCAGGCCAGCGTCTCGCGGTCGCCCTCGCGGGAGGCCTCGGCCGGCTGGCCCAGGGCGTCTATCATCTCCTCGCGGGTGGTACGGCCGACCGACACCGCGACGTGGGCTATGCCGGAGCGCTCTTCAGGCGGGATGGCGCGCTCCGGCGGGGAGCAGGCGGCGAAAGAGAGCAAGGGCGCCGCGCAGGCGAGGACGAGGACGAAGGCGCGGCGGGACAAGGCCAGAAAGCCGGCCCGGAAAATCATCGGGGACCCCCTTGCGGAAATGGCGGCCGTGCGCGCCGGCCGTGCCTGCGGCGCCTCGGCGGCTCTGGAAAAGGGAAGAAGAGGCCTTTGCAGGATATACCGGCCGCCGGCCGGGAGTCAACCCGCGCCGAAGACGCGGGGAGACGGGAAGCGGAAAACGGCGCCGTGCCCTCCCGGAGGCCTTGCCTCCCCCGGTCCGGGGCGGCGCCTCGGCGGGCTCCCGCCCGCCCCCGGAAGGCCCCGTGGCGGAAGGGTTTTCAGGGCGCGCGGGCCCGTTCGGGCCCGGCGCGCGCGGGGGGGCTTCCGCCCTCCCCCGCCGGCCGCGGCCCCGCGCGCGGCGGGAAGCCGCCGGGTTCCCTCAGGCGTCCCCTGTCCCGATTGCCGGCGATCCGCCGCCTGCCGCGGGGAACGCTTGGCCCGGGCGGCTTCCGTTGTTTTGAAAACAGGCCACATTTTTAACATATTTTGCAGTATATATTTCTGATCAGGGCTTGGCATAAAAGTCATAACGAAAATTTTGTGATGCAGTCCCCATGATATCAATCACCGGCCTCTTCAAGCCCGCAGGCGCCGCCTGACGGCGGGCGGGCCGCGCGCGCGCCCTGTCACGGCCGTCCGCCGGCTCTTTCCGGACGTACGGGCCGCCGCCGGCGTAAGGGGCGTTCGGCCTGCCCCGCCCGGCCCTTGCGGGCCCAGGGCCGGCCGCGGCCGGTAGCGCCTCGGGCGCCCGCGTTTACAGCCCGCCCGGCGAGTGATAAGATCCCGCAAGACGCCCCGCCGCGCCTGCCCCGCTCCCTTCCCCGCCGCGCCCGCGCCTTGCCCAGGAGACCGCCATGAAAGCCACAAGCGCGCTGAGGGGAGCCCTGATCCTCGCCCTGGCCGGAGCCGCGGCGGCGCTGGCGCTGAGGGCGGCCCACTCCCGCACCGCCAACGGCCCCGGCTCCCCGGAGACCGAGTGGGAGAGGACTTACGGCGGGAGCGGCGACGACGGAGTCTATTCCGTCTCGCCCGCGTCGGACGGGGGATTCGCGCTCGCGGGCTTCACCCTCTCCGGCGACGGCAGGGTGCCCGGCCGGCGGGCCGCCGAGGATGCCTGGATACTGAGGATCGGCCCGGACGGCTCGGAGCGCTGGCAGACCGTCCTGGGCGGCTCCGGCAAGGATCTCGCCTACAGCGTGAGCCAGGCCGCGGACGGGGGCTTCATCGCGGCGGGCTCCACCTGGTCCGCGGACGGCCAGTTCCCCGGGCCTGCCGGCCCTCCCGGCGGGGAGGAGCCGCCCGCCCCCGGCGCCGCGGGCCCCGCTCCCGCGCGCCGGGGCTGGGCCGCCAGGCTGGAAGCGGACGGCTCCGCCAGATGGATCCGGACTTACGGCCGCGGCGGGATCTCCGGCCTCTCCCTCGTCTCGGAGACGGCGGACGGAGGGCTCCTCGCCGCCGGGGACGCCGTCGCGGCGCCGGGGCTCCCGTGTCCCGGCGGGGACAGCTTCGACGTCTGGCTCCTCCGCCTCAGCCCTGAAGGCGACGTCCTGTGGGAGAAATGCCTGGGCACCCCTTTCCAAGACATCCCCTTGGCCGTGCTGGAAGCCGAGGGCGGGGAAGCCGTCCTGGCCGCCTCGGTCTGGACCAGGGAAGGGAGCCTCCCGCCCGGGGCCGGGGCCTGGGCAGCGGCGGTCGGCCCGGCCGGGGACGCCCTGTGGAGCAGAACCTACGCCGAGGCCGGCGCGGAACGGGCATTCTCGCTGCGCGCGGCCCCCTCAGGCGGCTACATGATGGCGGGGTTCGCGGGAGGGCCGCCCGGGGCAGGCGACAGGCGCAGCTCCGCGCTGAGGATCAGAGCGGACGGCACCCTGCAGTGGGCCTTGCCCGCCGAGGGCGCGGGCCGCCTCGCGGACCTGATCCCGGCGCCCGAAGGGGGCTTTTTCGCCGTGTACCTGCCTTACCGGCCCGAACCCGGGGAAAGCGCGGACGATGACCATGACCTCACGGTGGTCCGCGTGGGAGACGACGGCGCGCGGCAGTGGCAGGGCAGCTACGGATCTGCCGCCGGCCGCCCGGCGGCCGCCTTCGCGCTGGGCCTGGACGGCGGGCTCGCCGCCGCAGGCACGGTCCAGCGCGAGGCGGGCCCGGGACGCGTTCCCGACAAGGATGCCTGGGTCCTGAAGCTGGGGCCGCCGCGACGGCCGCCCGACGACCCCTGAGACGCCTCACGCCCGCCGGGCCGGCCCCCCCCGCCCGCAGCCCGCAAGGGCGGCGGCAACGGCCCTGCCCTCCAGGCGATCCCTCAAGCGCGGCCCGCCCCTTCCCCGGGGCCTTCTCCGGGAAGGGGGCACGGCGAGCTCCCCGAGCCGCCGGAAATCAAGCCCGCCCGCCCCACATCCGCGCCTGCGGCCCTGGCGGGCCCCCTTGCGTTCCAGGAAGCCGGGCTTCCCGGCCGCCTGAAGCCGCGGGCCTTCCCGCAGGGCGGCTCTGATCAGCCGCGCCCCTCCAGCTCCTCAAGCTCCTTTTTGACGGCCAAGGCCTTTTCGTGGCCCGGCCCCAGGACCGCCTCGGTCCTGGCCAGAAGCTTCCGGCAGGCCTGCCGCGCGGCCTTCAGGTCGCCTAAGGAGCGCAGGATCGCGACAAGCTCGGTGAAGACCGGCAGGGCGAACGGGTCGCAGGCGAGCAAATCGCGCTCGATCAGGGCCG
Source organism: Deltaproteobacteria bacterium (assembly GCA_031288415.1). GTDB lineage: Bacteria > Desulfobacterota > Desulfarculia > Adiutricales > Adiutricaceae > JAIRZX01. Next base: position 4,103 of record JAITRL010000285.1, read on the forward strand.
CGGCCTTTTCCGCGGTCTTCCTGGCCTTCGGCAGATCTCCCGCGAGCCTGTAGGCGGCCGCGAGCGGGAACAGGACGTCCAGCATCTGAGGGCCGTAGAGGACTTCCCCCGTCTTCCGGCGGGCCTTCAGCACCGCCTCGCCCTCGCGGACCGCCGCCTTGCCCTCGCCCAGCCCGACCAGCGCCTCCAACATGAAACTGCGCGCCAGCAGCGTCGCCTCGTTCTCCTTTCCGGCGATCTTCGTCAGGCGCGCGGCGGCGCTCCCGGCCAGGTCAAGGGCCTCCCGATGCTCGCCGCGGGCGAGGCGCAGCCTGGCCGCCATGGCCTTCACCTCCAGGACGTCGAAGTCGCCGGGGCCGGCAATGCGCTCCATAAGCCTCGCGGCCTCCGCCAAAAGCCGCATGCCCCTGTCAGTCTCCCCCAGATCGCCCAGCACGCCCCCCAGGGCCGCCTGGGTGCGCAGGGTGTCGAAGCCCTTCTCCCCCAGGGAGCGGGAGCGCTCCCGGAAAACCTGCTCCAGGATCTTCCTCGCCCCTTTCGGGTCGCCTCCGGAGTCGGCCAGGACCCTGGCGTAAGAGTGCCTCAGCTCGAGGGTCTGGGGGGAGTTCCCGCCGCGGGAGCTTTCGCTGAGGGCGATGGAACGCCTGAAGGCCGCGAGCCGCGCCTGCGGGTCGCCCTGCCCCAGTGCCGCTTCCTCGAGGATCTCCAGCAGATCCAGCTCGAGATCCGGCAATGCCCGCAAAAACTCCGCGGACTTGCCGAGGGCCCTCTCGACGATGGCCCTCGCGAGGCCGAGGGCATCCCCGGCGTCCCAGCCCTCCCGGCGGAACTCCAGAATCAGCTTGGCCGTCTCGGCCGCGGCGGAGGCGGCCTTGCCGCCCTCTTCCGGGATCCTCCCGAGACCTTCGACCGCGGCCCCCAGCTGCCGCAGGGCCTCCTCCTCCTTCCCGAACTGCCCCAGGAAGGCTGCGAAATGCAGCCTGCAGCTGTGGAACTCGGCCGCATCGGCCTCGGGATCCTTCTCCGCCGCGAGGATCACCCTGACCCAGAGTTCCGCCGCCTCCGCCGCCCTCCCCTTGAGGAACAGCACTGTGGCCAGATGCCTGGCCGCCGCGAGGGCGACACGATGTCCCTGGCCCAGGACCTTCGCCCCCGACTCCGCGACGTTTCTCAGGTACGGCTCGGCCTTTTCAGGATTGCCCCGCGTCAGATGGATAATCCCCGTCTGAAGCCGGTCCTCTAAAGCCGCGGGATCATCCCCGCCGAGGAAGACCGGCTCCCCGCGCGGGCGGCTCCTCGGAGGCTCCTCCTGGAAGGCCTGAAGGTCTTTCCCTCGCGGGACCTCGTCTCCGGGGTCAAAAAGCTTCCTGGGGGCCAAGGGCCCGCGCGGCTCGCCGTCCGGCAGCGCTTTTCCGCCGCCGGGAAGGGGCCCCTCGCCTTTCCTGCCGCCCGGCTTCTTCGGGGCGGCGCAGGCGTTCCGCGCCCCCAGGAGCGGGAAGGCGAAAAGAAGCGCCAGGGCGAAGAGGGCGAAGGCCGAAGAATCAGTGGAAATCATTGCAGGAACCATGGGATACGCGCCCTGGGACAGGGCGGCTTTGCGACAGGGTCAAGCGCCTGCGGCGGCGCGGGCAGGGCCCGGGACAAGCCTTAGGCGCATCGGGCCCTGGGGCCCGTGAAGCCCTGCCCTGCCGCGCCCGACCGGCGCCTCCGCAGAGTCTCAGGCTTCCCCGACCGGGGCCGGCCGGGCTTTGCGAAATGGGGCCCTTCCGGGCGGAGGCGCCGCGCCGGATGGCGCGCGCGGACAAGGAAAAAAGCCGGGCCCCCCGAGGCCGGCCGGTCAGGGGAGCGGCTACGGCCCCCGGAACGCCAGGCTCCTTCCGGACCGCAGGTCTTCGGCGGCCTTTTTCGCGCTCCGGCCTTCCTGGAAGGCCGGAGCTCCCGCGCGCGCAAGGCCCTCCGCCGCGGCATCCAGCAGTTCCAGGGCCTTGGCCTTGTCGCCCATGACGGCGAGGGTCTTGCCCAGGGCCGCCTTGGCGAGCAACGTGTCGACGGCCTCGCCTCCCTGGGCGGCGGCGCGGGCCTCAAGAAGCTGCTCCTGCGCAAGCCTGGCCTCCTCCAGGCGGCCGGCGGCGAAGAGCCGCCCCGCGAACTCGTGCCTGAGGTCCAGGGTCTCGGGGGCGAGAAGCCCGCGGCTCATCTCGCTGTAGCCTGCGGCCCCCTCCAGGGCCGCGAGGAGCCCGGCGTCGTCCGCGCTCCTCAAGGCAGCTTCCCTAAGCAGGGAGTATAGGCGCAGGGCCAGGTCGGGCCGGGAGTCGAGAAGCTTCCGGCCGCCTGCCAGGACGTCCTCGAGCAGCGCCCGGGCGAACGGGGCTTCGTCCCCGGTTCCCGCCTTCGCCCCGCCGGGCCGGCCGTCGCGAGGCCCGGACAGGCAAGACTCTGCCGCGCGGCATTTCGCCTCGGCCGCGGCCAAGGCATCGGCCCCCAGGAGCTCCTGCAGCCGCGCGGCCGCTTTCGAGAGCGCGGGAAAGCCTTCCTTTTCCCAATCCCGGCTCCGCGAGCCCTCGGCAACCCGTAGCCTGCACCTGAGGACCTGGATCATGTCCTCGCCGGGCAGCTTTCGCGTTTCGGCGGAGGCCTCCCGCCAGAGGCCGGCGGCCTCTCCCGGCCTGCCCAGGCCCAGCGCGGCCAGAGCCAGGAACCTTTGGGCCAGCCGCGCCTCGGCGCTCCCCGGACCCAGGACCTTCCGCCTGCCCTCCAGGCACCTCATCAGGTGTTCTTCGGCCCCCTCAGGGTCGTCTCCTTCCAGGAGAGCGATCCCCAGGCGCAGCTCCGCCTCCAGGGTTTCCGGATGTTCAGGCCCGCGGCGGGCGCAAGTCTCGCGGAGCCGCCGACGCAGGGCGCCGGGCCCGTCTTCCCTCTCCCCGGCATCCCGTTCCCCGCCCTCCAGGGGTTCCGGCGGCCGCCGGGCCGAACCCGGGCCGACGGGGTCGGGGCCTGGCCCGCCCCTTGCGGCCCGGACAGCCTCGCGTCTCAGGCCTTCCATGATTTTCGCGCCTTCAGCGTTTTCCATTTCTTCCGTGCCTTTCAAGCCTTCCATGTCTTTCAAGCCTTCCGTTTTTTTTGTGCCTTTCATGCCTTTCGTGCCCTCCGTGCCCTCCGTGCCTTTAATTTCTTCAGCGTCTTCAGCGTCTTCAGCGTCTTCAGCGTCTTCAGTTTTTTTCGTGCCTTTCGTGCCGCCTGGCTTCTTTAGTGAAAGAGTCGCGCCGGAAGAGCGCATGATCCGGCAACGCAAAGATTAACGGTGGCGAACAGGGCGAAAGCCGCGGGAACGTCAGGAAGCATGGCGGTGTCCATTGTCCATGAAGCCGATCCTTGAACAAATTATTGGGGCGCGGTCCTTGGGGCCGGGCTTTTGAAACCGAAGCTCGCCGCGCCGCCTGTCGCGCGGGCAAGCTCCCTCGTCTGTTGACGGCCCCGGTCGCCTGCGGCGCCGAGCCGCGGCCGCCGTTAGCCCCCGCCCGGCTCAGGCCGGATCTAAGTTTCCTGTTCCAGCTCCAGAAGCGCGGTCATGGCCGCCAGGGTTTTCGGGTGTCTCGGCCCGAGGGTCTTCTTCAGGCTGGCATGAAGCCTCCGGCAAGCCCTGCCGGCGGCCTTGACGTCACCCGACTCGCGCAGTATCCCGGCGAGCAGCTCCAGGAAAACCTGGGTTAACGCGTCTCCTTGGTCCGGGCGACGCCCGCTCAGGTCAAGCCCCCTCTCGGCCGCGAGGCGGGCCCGGGCGAGATCGCCCGAGTCCCTGTAGGCCCCGATGAGGGCGCACAGGCAATGCAGGCCCAAGTAGCTGGCCAGGATCCCCCTTCTCTCGAGGGCCTTCACGGCCCGCTCGCCCTCCCTGATCGCCTCCTCCCAGCGGCCCGCCTTGCGGAGGGCATCGCAAAGCAAGACGCGGACTGACATGGAGGTCTCATCGTCATCGCCTGCGGTTTCGTCTAAAAATCCCAGGATGCCGCCGAGAAGCGAGAGAGCCTCCCTGTGCTCTCGGAACCTCAGATGAAGCTGCGCGGCCTTGAGCTTGGCGAATACCGTACTCTTGTCGCCGGGGCCGACCGCGGCCTCTAAGCCCTCCGCGGCCTCGTCAAGCATCTTCATGGCCCTGCGGTCATCCCCAATGCCAGCCAGAACGTGGCCCAGGTCGGCCTTGACGAGCAAAGTGCCGAGGGCCTCCCTCCCCAAAGTCCTCCTGAACGCCTTGAGCAGGAACACGAGTTCCCGCCTGGCGCCCCGTAAGTCGCCCGACTCGGCCAGGAGTATCGAGCGAGAACGCCTTAGCGAGAGCGTCAACGGGTCGAGGGGCCCGTAGCTTTTCGCGATCGCCCTCGCGGCCAGGCGGATCGCCGCCAGGCGCCCGCTGACGTCCCCTTGCGCCTGGGTCACGTTCTCGAGGAGAGAAATGATCTCCATCTCGAGCTCGGCATCGGCGGCTAGGGTCTTCCGGCTCGCGACAAGAAGGCTGTCGAGTATCCTCCTGGCGCGCGCGAGCGGCTCCCCCTCGACCTGGCCGTCCTCGTGGCACCTGAAAAGCAGCCGGGCCATCTCCAGCCTCGCGATGACGACGTAGTGTCTGTCCTCGCCCACCAGTTTCCTGAACCCCGCCTCGGCCTCGGAAAGCAAGTCTAAGGCCTCCTGGCGCCTCTGCAGGCGTCCCAGGCAAATCGCGAGGAATAACCTCGCGGTGAGGATCTCTTCCGCGTCCGCGGCGCGCCCCCGGCTCATGGCTTCGGCCGCCCTCTTCCAGAGCTCGGCCGACTCCTCCGGCCTTTCCATGTTAAGCAAGGCCAGGGCCAGGCACCGCATGACCTCGACGGTATCCGGGTGCTCCGGCCCCAGGTCCCTGGCCCTGCCCTCCAGGCACCTCCGTAAGCACGGCTCGGCGCTCGCCGGCATGTTCTCATCCATGAGGGCGCGCCCCAGCTGGAATTCCGCCTCCAGGGTTTCCGGATGCTCGGACCCGAGCCGGGCGCGCCTCTCGCGCAGCCTCCTGCGCATGACCTGGGAAGCGTCCTCTCCGGAGCCGGCTTCGGGCGCCTCTCCCGAGGCGCCTTCCCCGGCCCAGGGGTCAGGCGAAGCCGCTGGTTCCGGGAAGCACCTGACGCCTGGCCCTGCGGAGGGGCGGTCTCCCTGGCCAGCCTTCCCTCCCCGGCCGTCCCTGGCGCCAAGCCTCCTCGGGGAGGCAAGGGCGCGCGCGGCGCTCAGCGGCTGCGCGGCGGCAAGGAGCGCCGCCGCGATAAGCGAAAACGTCAACAATCCTTCGGCGAACATCAGCTTGTCCTTGTCTGGCCTCACAGGCCGGAGATATTAAAACGATTGCGCCGCAGGGCACTCAAAATCCTGGCGGCGGGAATGCTTCTGGGCAGGGAGACAGGCGGCCGTCAGGGGCTCGGCCACCCGCGGCGCGAGGCCAAGCGTCAACGGCGCTGGACTCGAGGGCGCCGGGCGGCTTCCCCTGGACGCCTTTGGCCTCCTCGCGGCCTGCCGCTTCCTGGCCGCCCTTCGCTCCCTGCCGGCCTTTTCGCCCCTGACCCCCTGCGAGCCCTTGCACCCGATGTCCACTGCGGCAGGGCTTCATAAGGGCCGCGGGGGCGGGCCGCGCCCGGAGGATCAGGACGGCGGAGGAAAGCGCGGCGGAAACGGCCGGAAGGCCGCAGGACAGCTGACAGGCTTAGGGGTCACTGGCCGTTGCCCTTCAGGCCGCGGCGCGCCGGGTCATGCCGCACGAACGGATGCGGCCCGTGCGGCCCGCTTATTGCAACGGCAGGGCAGGCCCCAGGAAGCGCCGAGGCTTGGCCCGTGGCCGGGCGGCCAGCGGCAAGCGGCCCGCCGGTCTCGGCGCCCCGGAAGGCGCCGCCCTGGCAGACCCGGCCTGCCGAAGGGCCCTCCGGCACGGCCGTTCAGTCGATGCTGATTTCAGGGCGCGGGGCGCGCGCGCCCGAGGCGTTCAGAGGCTAATTTGATTCGACGGTTTCGATGAGTTCGATGGTTTCGACGAGCGCCAAGGTTTCGGTGAGTCCGGGAGTTTCAAGGAGTTCGTCTGGTTCATGAGGGCAATGGGGTTCAACGGGTTTTTGGACTTCAGAAAGTTCGTGGAATTATGGGAGTTCCATGTGTCAGGGGAGCTCGGCAGGCATGCCGGGTTCGGCGAGCCCAATGAGTCAGGGCACCCAGCGGGTTCGGGAAGTCCAATGAGCCGGGGAACTTAAACGTGTTCGGGGAATCCAATACATTTTGGAGTCCAGTGAGCTCGGAGAGATCAGTGAGTTCGGGAAGCCCTGCGAATTCCGGGAGATCAGTGAGTTCGAGAAGCCCTATGAATTCGGGGAGATCTGTGAGTTCTGTCAGCCCTATGAGTCCGGGGAGATCTGTGAATTCTGAGTGATCGTTGAGTTCGGGGAGCCCAATGAATTCGGGAAGCAAAATGAGTCCGGTGAGATCTGTGAGTTACGGGAGATCTGTGAGTTCGGGAAGCCCGATGAGTTCGGGGATATCTGTGAGTTCCGTGAGATCGTTGAGTTCGGGAAGCCCTGTGAATTCGGGAAGCCCTGTGAGTTCGGGAAGCCTTATGAATTCGGGAAGCCCTATTAGTCCGGTGAGTTCTGTGAGGTATGGGAGATCTGTGAGTTCGGGAAGCCCGATGAGTTCGGGGAGTTTGCAGGGCATACGGCGTTCAATGAGTTGCTGTAGGCCAAGAAGCGAAAAAAATTCCTGGACTCCTGAAGTTCAGGGAATTCGGCAGCCGAAGCCAGTTCAGGGAGTTCTGAAGGCCCGGCAGGTTCCCTGAGGCCGAGGAGCCTGCCGCGTTCAAAGGGTTCAATGGTTTCGGGGCGCGGGCTTCCCCGCGGGCGCGCCTCTCCGGGCCCTCTCAGCCGGTCCGCGGGAGGTTTTCCAGCCTCTCTCGGGAGAAGGCGGTGGCTGGATGATCCTTCCCCAGGACCCGCTCGAGGGCGGAAAGAACCCTCCCGTGGAGGGCGCGGGCGGAGTCCAGGTCCCCCAGCAAGGCTAAGGCATCGGCCAAGTCGAAAGCGGAGGAGAGGGTCCGCAGGTTGTCCTCTCCCAGGGTCTTCTCCTGGATCTCCAGCACCCCGCGTAGAAGTTCCGCGGCGGGGCCGGCGTCGGACAGGGCCATGTGGCAGATGGCGAGGGCGCTCATGGCCTCGAGCACGAGTGGGTGCCCGCTCCCCAGGCTCCTCTCGCGGGCCGCCAGCACCCGGGCCTGCAGCTCCCTGGCGCGCCTGTGGTCATCGTCGCCGCCAAGGCGGGCCAGGGCCTGGGCCAGGCCGGCCGCCGCCTCCAGGGACAGCGGGTGTTCACGGCCGCGGTCCCGCTCCAGGGCGCGCATCGCCTTTTCGTAAAGGTCGCGGGCCGCGGCGAGGTTCCAGTCGCCGCCCAGGCGCGCGCAGACCTCGGCCAGGGCGACCGAGGAGTCCAGGGCCTCGGGGCTTTCGGGGCCGAACAGGCTTTCGCGGGCGGCCAGCGCCCGCGCGTGGAGCTCCTTGGCGCGGGGGAGATCCTCAGGGCCGTCCGGGGCTGACAGGACATCGGCCAAGGAGCTGACGGCCTCGACGGTGAGGCGGTGGTCCTTGCCCAGGGAGCGCTCCCAGGCCGCGAGGACCCGCTCGTGAAGTTCCTTGGCCTTCACGAGGTTCCCGCGGCCCCCCAGGCACTCCAGGGCCTCGGCCAGCAGGCTCGCGGAGTCCAGCGTATCCGGGTGCGAGGGCCCCAGGGCGCTTTCCCGCGCGGCCAGGGCCTCGGCCGCCAGCTCCGCGGCCGGGGAATGGCGGCCCTGGCCGTGATGCACCGAGGCCAAGCCCATGAGGGCGTAGGCCACGTGCTCGTGACGGGTTCCCAGGGCCTCGACGAGGCCGGAACGGGCCGTCTCCATGAGTTCCAGGGCCTCCCGGGCGGCCCCCGAAGCCTCCAGCATCTTGCCCACGAAGACCCGTGCCAGGTGGGCGTCATGGGACAAGGTCCCAGACTCGCCCTCCAGGGCGGCAAGGATATCGCGGGCAAGCTCCAGGGCCCGCGCGTGTTCCCCCAGCTCCAGACAGGAGAGGGCCAGTTCCGACCTGGCCCGGTGAGTTTCGGAATCGAGGGGGCCCAGGGCCGAGAGGCGGGCCTGGAGCACCTCCTCGCGCAGGGCCTTGGCCTCCCGGTGGGAGCCCATGGCCGCGCAAGCCGCCGCCAGGGACGCCCGGGTGGACAGGGTATCGGGGTCCCCCGGGCCTAAAACCTTCTCGCGGCCCTTCAGGGCCTCGGCAAGGAACTCGCGGGCCTCGCGCGGGCGGCCTTGCGCCTCCAGGGCGCGGCCCAGCCCGTCTTTGGCCGCCAGGAGGCCAAGCGGGTCCAGGCCGGGGCGCTTTTCATGGATCCGCAAAAGCGCCCTGAACACGTCCGCCGCGCCGCCTGGTTCCCGGAGTTCAAGGAGCGACTCGGCCAGCCCCTCAGCGCTGTCCAGGGAATCGGGGTGCGCGGGCCCCAGGGAGAGCCTGCGTGTCCGCCAAGCCTGGCGGTAATGCTCGGCGGCCGACTCCCACTCCCCGAGGTCGAAAAGGGCCCCGGCCAGATCGTCCGCGGCCGCCGCGGTTTCCAGGTGGCCGGGCCCGAGGCCGCGCTCGCGCGCGAAGTGGATCTGCCTGTAGAGGGCCGCGGCCTGCCTGACTCTCCCGCCCCGGAAGAGCGAGTCAGCCAGGCCGGCCTGGCTCATGAGAGTGTCGGGATGTTCCGGGCCGAGGAGCCGCTCCAGGCCTGACTGGGCCCGGGAGAACAGCCTGGCCGCCTCCTTGAAGTCGCCCAGCTCGAAGTGGGCCCCGGCGAGGTCATGCTCGGCGAAGCAGATATCGCGATGGCCGGGCCGCAGGGAGCGCCGCCGTCCCTCCAGGATCTCCCTGAAAAGCCGGGCCGCCGCCTTGGGGCGGCCCAGGGCGAGGAGAGAGTCTGCCAGCCCGGCCTTGCTCAAGAGCGTCTCCTCATGATCCTTCCCGCGGAGCTTCTCCTGGCCCTCCGCGGCCCTCTTGAAGCCCCGCACGGCCGCCCCGTAACGGCCCAGCTCGTAAAGCGCCGCGGCCACGCCGTTTTCCGCCTCGAGGGTCTCCGCCTCCTCCTTCCCGAACTCCTCCCGGCGGTACCGCAGTATCTCGCGGTAGAGCCGCAGGGCCGAGCGGTAGGCCCCCAGCTCGAAGAGCGAGTCCGCCAGGCCCGCCTTGGTGGTCATGGTATCGGGGTCTTCCGGCCCCAGGGTCAGCGCCCTGCCTTCCCAGGCGTTCCTGAAGTGCCTCTCAGCGCCCTCGATGTCCCCCATCTCGAGCAGGGCCTCGGCCAACCGGTCCTCGACTTCCAGGGTGTCCCTATGCCGCGGCCCGAGATCCCGGCGGAGCTTGCGGAGCTTGCTTTCCAGGCGGCGGGCGATACGTTCCAGCCTCCGGTCGGGTCCCGGCCGCAAGTCGCTGTGATCCGGCGGATAGGGCCCGCCGCCTGAACGGCCGTCCCTTCCGCCGCGGCCGCGGCCGCGGCGGTCCTCAGGAGGCCGCCGGTTGCCGTCCCCGCCCTCGGGCCGGCCGGACTCCCCGTCTTCAGGGCGGTCTTCCAAACGGTCTTCAGGCCGGTCTTCCAAACGGTCTTCAGGGCGAGCTTCAGGCCGGTCTTCCAAGCGGTCTTCAGGCCGGTCTTCCTTACAGTCTTCTGGAAAATCTTCCGGGTAATCTTCAGGGCGGTTCTCAGGCCCGTTCGCATGGCCGCCCGACTGGCCGCCGCCGCGGCCGCCCCGGGCGGGCCTCCCGCGCCCTCCGGTACCTTCCCCGCCTCTGCGGGGCCGAGCAGGGCCGGGGCCGGGCGAAGAGTCGGCCGAAGGGGAGGCGCCGAGGCCTCTCTCGGCCAGCTCTTGGATCCGTCTGGCGTAAATGCTCTCCGGGTGCGCGCTCGCCTGGGCGCCAAGCGCCTTGGCAAAACCCTTCAAGGCCTCATCGGCCGCCTCAAGGGCTCCCTGGGCCCGACCGGCCCCCAGCAGCCCCCGTGCCTTGCGGATCAGGGCCGCCAGCGCCCTGAGATCGCCGTCGCCGTAAGCCTCCGAGATCCTGCGCTCCAGGCTGCCCCAGGAGGCAACGGCCCTGGCGTGGCGAGCGGCATCGGAGAGCCCCTCTGCTTCCAGGCGGGCCGTCTCTAATGCCTCCGTCATAGGCGGAAGGGTCCAGGCCGGTAGTCCCGGCGGGGCGGCTGGATCCGGTTCCGCCGGCAGGGGGCCGAACCGCGGCGGTTCGGCCGGGCGGCCGCCCCCCCATTCCTCCATGCGCTGTAGGTAATCCTTCCACGCCTCCGGCATGAGGGCCTTCAACAGGTCGGGGCGCCAGCGGATACCGTCCTCGGCAGGGCCGGAATCCGAAAAGTTCCGGCCCTGCGGGGCTTGTGCGCCTTCGGGCGGTTCCGGGGCCGCTTCGGGAACGTCCCCGCCGCCGCTTTCTCCGTCTCCGGAGTCTTCGGGGCCTCCGGCCCCGTCCCTGCCGCCGCGGCTTTCCAGGCTTCCTAGGGCTTCGGAGGCTCCGCCGCCGCTATCCCCGCCGTCGGCGGCTCCGGAGCCGCCGCAACTTTCCCCGTCTTCGCGGGAGCCTGCCGCTCCCTCGCCGGGCTCCCCGCCTCCTTCAAAGTCTTCCCGCCGCGCGAAAAGAGGCTTCCCGCCCAGCAGGGAGAGCGCGGCCAGGGAGGCGAGTACTGGCGCCAAAGCGGCCAAGTCCGTGGGAAGCATGGGGCACCTGGATAATGCTGAGGTCCGGAGGGGCTGACGGGCTTTTGGGTGTCAAATCACCAAACTATACTGCCGATAGGGGCGCAAGTCAAACCAGGCTGCAGATATCTTTCCCGCGGCCGGTCAAGCCGTCCGGAGGAAACGTTCCCGGCACGCTTCCCGCCTGAGCCCTGAGAGGCCGGCAGGGCGCCCCCTCAGGGCCTCGCGGCATGCTTCCCGCGTGGAGGGAGGGCCTCAGTCGCCTCCCGCACGGTCACCCCGTCCAGGTCGGCGAGCTCCCAGCGGGCGAAGCCGTCGGGCAGCGTGCCGGCGCCCGCAGCCACGTGGGCGGGGGTGCGGCCGCGCTCATCCGCGAGATCCCAACATGGGAAGTCCGCCGGGAGACGGCCGTGCCGGGCCGCCTCATGGGCCACGCTCCAGCCGTTCTCGTCGGCGAGGCTCCACAGGGTGAAGGCTTCCGGGAGGTGCCGGTGCCGGGCCGCGGCGTGCGCCACGGTCCAGCCGTTCTCGTCGGCGAGGCTCCACAGGGTGAAATCTTCCGGGAGGTGCCCGTTCTCCGCGGCCGCGTGGGCTGCGGTCCAGCCGATGCCGTCGGCTATCTCCCACCGCGAGAAGCCTACCGGGAGCGGCCCGGTCTCCGCGGCCGCGTGCGCCACCGTACGGCCTCTGCGGTCGGCCAGTTCCCAAAGCGAGAAGCCCGGCGGGAGGCGCCTGCGGTCCGCAGCCAGGTGGGCCACGGTCCGCCCGGTCAGGTCCGCCATGTCCCAGGCGGAGAAGCCATCGGGGAGGCTCCCCCTCTTGGCCGCCTCGTGGGCGACGGTCCAGCCGTCCTGGTCGGAAAGCCCCCAGGCGGAAAAGCCGTCGGGGAGGGTTCCCCTCCTGGCCGCCTCGTGGGCGACGGTCCAGCCGTCGGCTTGGGCGAGACCCCAGGCCGCGAACCCTTCCGGGAGGCGCCCGCTCCTGGCCGCCTCGTGCGCGAGGGACCATCCCTCCCTGTCGCGGGAGTCCCAGGCCGCGAACCCGGCGGGCAAGTCGCCTGCGCTCGCCAGCGCCCAGAGGGGATCGGACTTCCCGATGATTTTTTCCTGCCCGCTCATGGCTTGTACCCCTTCCGCGGCCATGCCGCTACGGATGCGAGCGACGCGACCGGGCGCTGCCCCGCGGGATCTCCCCGAGCGGGGCGCCTCCCGAGCACCGCGAGGGCTCGCTCGCCGTTCGCCTCCGAGGCCGTCAGGGCCCCGGATGCGGCCCGGAGCCGGTTCCGCCGGCGGGAAATCCGAAAATACGCCTTGAGTCCTCGGAACCTTTCTGCTCCCCCCGCCCCCGGGCGTGCCTGGGGCTTCATCGAAGCCGCGGCAGGCCCGTTGCTCCCCGCCGTTGCCCGGCTCACGGCCAGATGAACGGCGCAACCTGCCGCGGCGCCTTAGAAAACGTGGACAAGCGCATGCGAACCCCGCATCCCCCCTGCCGAACCAGCCGGCTTTCAGGCGGTTAAGGCGCCGCCTCCGATTCCCGCCCGTCCGGACATGTTCAGAGGAAAACTATTATACCGCATGATGCGTCAGATCTCAAAACAAGTACAAGCACCCCCTTGCGGCGTCTTTAATTTAGCGATGTGAGTAACCATTCACCTACTCCCCCTTCCCAAAAGGCCTCGAAGCCAGCAGGCAGGGCCGCTACTGGGGAGAGATTGGGCTAGATTTCGATATATAGCACACCATAGCTTGATAATTAGATCTAAAGTGGCTATATTAGGCATTAGGAACGCAAATAGGCGGAATCAAGCCTCCAAGGATATTATTTTACGCATAATCAGCTTTTCAGGGACTGAAGGCAAC
>JAITRL010000292.1 GCA_031288415.1 Deltaproteobacteria bacterium
GCCGAGGACGCCGCCTTCAGGGTCTCGCAGGAGTCCGGCGAGGCGAGCCGCGCCGAACCTGAAGAAAGGGGAGCCTCCCCCGGCGGCAAGGGCGGGCCCTCCTCCGTCAACTGACGGCCCTCAGAGGGCGCTAGGCCAGGGAGACGTCGTGAGCAAACAAACCTCCCTGGCCCGCCTGGCGGCTCCCCCGCGGTTCTCTTCCGACGGGAGCCGCCCTCCCCCCCGTCGCCCGCAAAGAGGCCGCGGACCGCTCCGGAAGGCTTCCTGTAGGGGGAGCTTCACGGAAGATCCGACCGTTTCCTGCCGCAGCCGGCGGCCTCCGCTCCGGCGCCCGCTCAAGATGCGGGCTCCCGCCGAACCAAGGTGACGCCATGGCAGACAAGACAGGCAAGGCAGCCATGGCCCGCTTCAACGGCCTTATCGCCCGGGCCAAGGAGGGCTCGCGCTACCTTGCCGCATACGGGGACAAAGTCGGGGATGCCGTCATCGGCTTTACCAACGCCATGGGACAGTATTTCATCGGCTGGGAAGAGTTCGACTATTGCGGCAAAGAAAGAAAATGGCGCAATTCCCTGCTCCTGGATGGCTGGCGCTCCTGCTTAACCGTCGTCCCCATGTATTTCATCAACGCGCACTTCTCCAACAGGCCGCATAGAAACTTCCCGGACCGGGCCGAAACGGGGGACTTCGCGCTGACCTTGTCCATTTCCCTCAACCGAAACTGCTGGCGTCCGGACATCAACGGCGAAAAAAGCGGGCCGCTTGACGCAAGGATCCTGGCCTCCCCTTACCGCGGGCCTCGCGCCGCCGTCAACGTCTACAGGGCCGTCAAGAGCAACCCCAAGAGCCCTAAGGATCTCGAGGGGCTCAGGAACAGGTGCGGCTGGATCGGCGAAAACGGCCCCAAAATGCGCTGGGTCAGGACCAGGTCCAAGTTCCTTGAGGGATGGGCCGGGGACTTCAGCCTGGCGAAGTTCCTGAACTGCCCTGAGGTCCTGGCCGGAAAACTCAAGAAACTCCTTGGCCTTAGCTCAGGCTGCCCCAGGGCCGCATTCCGCCTGGGCCGCGGCCCCGAAAGCCTGCCGGAAGGCGCGCGCCCGAACGGCAGGGACACGGAATTCGAAACCTCAAGCCTCGGCTACAACAGATACCTCATCGACCAGGCCGAGAACGGCTCGCGCCACATCGTCAGGTACGCTCGGGCCCTCGGAGAATCCGTCACTGCTTTCGAACGGTCGCTGGGCCTGAATTTCTTATTCTGGAAGGACTCCGGCAAAATCGCCAAGCCGGAGCGGGCCGGACCGCTGCCCTCGCAACACGCGGCCGGCTGGCACTCCCGCGTTCCGCTGTTCTTTACCGAACACGCCTTCTCCAACCTGAAAGCGAGGAGGTTCGGTCCGGCAAGGCCCGCAAGGGGGACTTCATGGCGACCCTGGCCATTTCCCTCGGCAAGGACATATGGCGCGGGGCCTCGCGCGGGCTACACTCCCCCTCCGCCAGGCCCCGCGCCGCCCTCAACGTCTGCAGGGCAACCGAGGACAGCGGCATGAGCCTCGATAATCTCCTGGACAAGGCCGACTGGGCCGACGGGAAGAACCGCGGGAAAGGCTGGATCAGCCTCAAGCCCGAAAGCCTGGAGGGTTGGGCCGAGGAATTCAGGCTGGCCGCCTTCCTGGCCGACCCGGAGAGCCTGGCGGAAAGGGCCAAGGAAATCCTGGGCCTGTAGCCGCCGCGGCCCTCCCCCTGGCCGCCCTTGGGGCGGCCAGGGGGAGGGCCGCAGGGCTCTGATCACGGGGCACCTCCGCAGCCCGCACGCCACAGGCGGAGACCCATGCCGTAAGCGGCACCCCTCCCTTTCCTCTCAAATTCTAACCCGGCACCGCTCAGTCCCGGCGATATTCCCCCGTGAAGACCCCCGGCTGACCCCGCCTTCCCAGGAAGGCGGCTTCCGGGGCAGGCGGGGACCGCAAGGAAGAAGACCCTCGCGATCGGGCGGCTCTCGCCTGACCCCAAAGAAAACCGCCATTGGGATGCGCGGCCGCGCCCAAGGCTTTCTCCGCCCGCGTCGCCGGTACCTGCGGCGGCCAGAACACCGCCGCCCAGAGAGTTTCCCTGCATCCTTTCCCGGCCACGGGCCCGTGTAGGCTTCGGCTCTTGCGTACCAACGTTTTCCCGATGCCCGGCCCATGACAGCAAGGTCAGTGGCCTGGAGCAACCGGTTTCGGGCGAGCCATCGCCTGGCGACTGTTCCCGGCAGACCCGGCACCCGGGAAGACGTGCCGCGGTCATCGGCCAAGGGACTCTTTCCCTCCGCTTCCGGCGGCCGGAAGGCCAGTTTCCTCGCGGGAGCCGGCCTCAGTTACGCCCATTCAGAAAAAAGACAAGGACTCTCAGCGATCAGATTCATGATCCGTCGCTCGACCGACCACTTTCAGGGGCAGGGCGACCTGCCCTTCGCCTATGCCGAGACCTGGCTCGCACGCGACGGGGCGGGCTATCTCTGGCGCGCCCTTCTGCTGTACGGCGCATCAACGCCAACGCCATAGAGGCGGCGGTGGAGTGCCTTAGCCCTGAGGCTTTCCTGCCATGCCCCGTCTCCGTCAACTGACGGCCACGGAGGCGACCCCGCGCGCGATAGCCTTCGGGAGGGGGCCGCGCGGCCTGCCGGGCCGCCAAGGGCCGCTCTCCCCGCCCGACGCCCTGCTCCCCGGACATAGGCTGTCGGCAATAAACCCGCTCGCCACGGATCGGGAAAACTCCCGCTTACCCCCACCGCTGCCCCGCCCGCTTCGGCGGAAGGGACCTGCGGAGCCTCGGCCTGAGCCATTGAAGCGGCGCCCGTCTTG
>JAITRL010000297.1 GCA_031288415.1 Deltaproteobacteria bacterium
GTACTGGCCCTGGGAGGGGTCAGGCGCCTGGCCCGGGGCGGGAGCCTGCGGGTAGGCCTGGCCCCCCGGGGCCGGGGGCTGGGGGTACTGGCCCTGGGAGGGGTCAGGCGCCTGCCCCGGGGCTGGGGCGGGAGGCTGATACTGGACCTGCCCCTGGGCGGAAGGCTGCGGAGGACCGTCTATCTGTCCCTGGAGCGGGGCGCCCGCCGCGAGGGCGGCGATCGCCGCCGCGGTTCCCAGGGCGAACGGTCCCCGGAGATATCGGCGTGTCTGGGATGGCATGGCTTCTCCCTGTGGGCGGCTCCCCCGGGGGGCCGCTACGTGGGGCTCTCGGGCCGCCGGCCGGGCCGGGTCAGCCGGCGGTCTCGGTGACCTGCAGGACCTCCTCGGGGGTGAGCAGGCGGTAAGTCGTCCCCTCGCAGCGCACGGTGACCACCATCGCCAGGTTGTCTCCCATGACGGGGTTCTCCACGAAGACGGACCTGATGTTGATGATCCGCTCCATCTTGCTGAGGGTGTAGAAGAACTTGAGGATGTTCAGAAACGATCCCTCGAGGTTCATGGTGAAGTCGATCTCGGCGTAGTTGGGCTTGAGCTTGGGGTCCTTGGGAGCGAACAGGGTCACCCGCGCGCCGGACTGTCCCCCGAGATCGGAGATTATCTGCATGAGGCGCGGGATCTCGTTGGCGGTCGTCAGGTAGCCCGACAGGTAGTTGAACGTGTCGCTGACGGGCTTGACGTACTGGGCGATGGGCTGGTGGTTGCGGACGGTTTTCTCCTCGGCCTGGACGTTCTGCGTGAGCTGGCTGACCTCGTCGGTCAGGGCGGCCAGCTTGTCGGAGTAGGGCTGGTAGACGAGCAGGTAGAAGCCTCCCAGGAGGGCGGCCACCCCCCCGACCAGGATCCCCTTCTTGGAGCCGCTCTTGAGCTTGGCGATCTTCGAGAAGAAGTCGTCCCCGCTCCGGGTCTGCTTTGGCTGGGCTTTGGCCATTGGAACCCTCCGCGTGGGTTGAGGCGAGGCGCGGCCGGGCGGGGCCGCGGGCCGGTCAGGGGCCTACAGGGTGGAGGCGGCGGCCTCGCGGCTCTTGGCGAGGTTCTCGCCCAGGGTCGGGGCCGCCGCGGCGACGAGCTGGATTATCTGCTCCCTGGCCGGAAGGTTGACTTCCGGAAGGCCTTCTTCCATTAGGGAGGCGGGGGGGAAGGCGGTGTCCGCGCGGATCTCGAAGGTGACAAGGCGCACGTTGTTGATGGTGGTGTCCCGCGCGGCGCGGATAAGGACGACGTTCCTGAGGCGCTCCGACTTCTCGAGCTTGCTCAGGAAGGTCGCCACCACCTCGTGGTCGGTGGCCATGCCGCGCACGGTCAGCACTCCCTTCTCGTGGGTGAAGGAGGTCAGCCACGAGGCCTGGTTGATCACCTCCCTGGCCAGGGAGTCCAAAAGCCGCGTCTGATCGCGGCGCCTCTCCTCGAGCTCGGCTATCGCGTCGGCCTGGATGAGCTGGGTGGCGAACTGGGTGGTGTTCCGGAGGGCCTCCTGGGACTGGCCCTTGAGCCGCTGGAGGGCGGCGTTCTGGCTGTCCCGCTCGGTCTCGAGCGAGGAGATCTTGGTGTCCATCACCGCCGTCTTGAAAAGGAAGAGGCCGATGCCCGCCGCCACCATCACGAACGCGAAGATGGTCACGGACAGCTGCCCGCTCGCGGTCTGGCGGAAGGACTCGATGGGCAGGAGGTTGATCTTGATCATCATAGGGTTTCCACCTTCCTGAGGGCGAGGCCGAAGCTGACGGTCATCTGCGGGCCTATGTAGTCGATGTAGGCGCTGTCGAACTTCTTCGCGTTGTACTTGACGCCCTTGAAGGGGTTGAAGATCTCGGCCTGCACCCCGAAGTGGGACTGGAACTCCTCCGAAAGGCCGGGAAGGCGGGCGGAGCCCCCGGCTATCACTATCCTGTTGAGCCGGTACTCCGGTATCTCGGCCCTGACGGCTTCCAGGGCCCTTTCGACGGCGGCTTTCCAGTTGCTCACCACCCGGTCCACCACCTCGGCCGCCTCCACGGGGTTGGGGGCCTGTAGGCTGCCCAGCTTGACGGCCTCGGCATCCTCCGGCGAGATGCCGAAGGTGTCCTCCAGGTCCTCGGTGATGCGCTGGCCGCCTATGCTCTCCTCCTTGATGGTGTGGGGCATGCCTTCGTACAGCACGGTCGTGTGCATGAGGGAAGCCCCTATGTCGACGAGCGCCGCGTTCTCGCGGGCGTCGGAGTGCTGGAAGTCGAAGGCGTTGTAGAAGGCGAGCGCGTCCACGTCGATGACCGCCGGCTTGAGCACCTTCGTCATGGATACGGACTGGATGCAGTTGTAGACGACCTCCTTGCGGGCGGCCACCAGGAGCACCGACATCTGCCCGTTGCGCTCGTCGGTGGAAAGTATGTGGCCGTCTATGATCACCTCGTTGATCGGGTAGGGTATGTACTGCTCGGCCTCGAGGGCCAGGGAGGACCTGAGTTCCTTCTGGGACACGATGGGCATCGAGATCTTCTTGATGATCATCGTCTCTCCGGACAGCGAAAGCGCCGCGAATTTCCCTGAGGTCAGCTTGCAGTGCTTCAAAAGCGAGCGCATGGCGGCGCTCATGGCCGTCCTCGCCGGGATCGGCTGCTCCTCCCACTGGGACATCACCCCCGGCGGCATCTGGGATAGCCCCAGGCCCGCCAGGGTCACCTGCCGGGAGTTGTCCTTGCCTTTGATGTTCAAGAGGACCGCCTTGGCGGCGAAGGTCCCGATGTCGTAGCCGATGACCGACATGGCGCTGCCTGTCCTTTCCCTGGGCGGGGTAGCGGCGTGGAACGGGGCGGCCCCCCGGAAGGGGGGGCCCCGGAGGGGGGCTGGTTCTTGGGAAGATGCCGGGGAAGCGCGCCCCTTGGGGGAAAGGGGCCCTGCTGGGAGGAGCCGCGCCGCGGAGGGTCGCGGTATTACATGCGGGCCGTGCCTAAAGGCAGCGGGTCAACCGGGAAAATAGCACAATTCCCCCTTGAAGTGAAGCGGCGGCGGAGTTCGCGGAGCGCGGCGGCCCCGGCGGGGGGACTTGCGGCGCAAGACCAGGCAGGCAGCCCTGCCCTGGGGGGCCCGGCCGCCCCGCCGGAGCGGAGAGTCTCCCCTCTGCCCGAACGGCGCCGGAGGAAGCCCGCCCCCTCCGCGGCCAAGGCGCCCGGAAGGCTTCCCGCGGCGGCAGGGCAAAGCCTCCCGGACGGCGCCCGCTTAAGGCGCGGGCAGGGGTCCAGGAGGGGGCTGCCCGGTCAAGCCTGACCCGAAAAGGGCGACGGCTTCTCCGGCGCCTCAGGCGCGCAGGCCGGCCGCGGTCTCCGGAAAAGCCCGCACGGGTCACGCAAAATGCCCGCAAGATGCCCCAACGGCTCAAGATGCCCGCGAGGGTTTATAACGGCGCGCTCCCGCCTCAGGCAGGCGGGGGCGCTTCCCTCACGGCCGCGGCCTGCGGGGCCGTCGGCATGAGGCCCCCGGCCATGAGGCCGCGGCGAAAGCGCGGGCGCCTTGCCTTTACCGGC
This sequence comes from Deltaproteobacteria bacterium, assembly GCA_031288415.1. Taxonomy (GTDB): domain Bacteria; phylum Desulfobacterota; class Desulfarculia; order Adiutricales; family Adiutricaceae; genus JAIRZX01. The sequence goes on from JAITRL010000297.1 coordinate 3,561, forward strand.
AGGCTCTCCGCCCCCGGCATGGGGCGAGTCCGGCCGGCCCGGACCCGGGCGGCCTTGCGCCGCGGCCGGGCCCCGCTTCCGACGTTCCGCTTCCGACGTTCCGCTTCCGGCGTCCCTTTCAGGCATTGCCCTGCGGCGCCTCCCGGCCCTTCCCTCAGCCTCCGGCACGAGGCGGAGGGCTTTAGGGCAACCCCGCCCCCGGCATGAGGCGAGGGGCCTTTGGCCTTCCCCCGCCTCCGGCATGAGGCGGGGCCCCTCGGCCATCCCCCGCCTCCGGCATGAGGCGAAAGTCGGCGTCGGGAAGGAAGCTCCCTCAGGTTCAGCCCGGCCCGCCGCCCGCCTCCCTCCGGCATGAGGGGGAAGGCGGCGCGCTCGGCGCCGCGCTAGAAGTCGGTGAAAATCTTGTCCTTGTCCTCCAAGGAGTACCCCAGGGCCAGGATGATCTTCCTCTTGGTCTCCATGCGGCACTTCTCGCCGTTCTCTATCCGATCGATCGTCATGGGGGAGACGCCTGCCTTGCGGGCCAGCTCCGCTTTGCTCAGCAGCAGCTGTTCCCTGAGCAGCTTCAACGAGTTCTCAGTCAAAGTAACACCTCTTTTCTAGCGTGAAAGGTTAAAAGACGAAAAGTCTTTTCCCCAATGATGCTGTTAAGGACAAATTAATGGTTCACAGATTGGCTTGTCAAGCAATTTTTCCAAATTGGTTATCACTGTGGATCTTCTATACCCCCTTCAGTGGAACATGGGGTGAAAAACCCTATATGTGGAGCAAAAAAAAATTCATGTCCGCGCCGCGCAAGCGTCGCCGCGCGAAGCTTTCAACGGGCGACTTGGCCCCCGCCAGGAATCAGGCTGCTGAAATTTTCTTGGTATTTCAATCATATGACGCCAGATCCAATGATATCGTCACATCCGTGCGATGCGCGCGATGCGCCGCATGCTGCGCCCGGCCTTTCCGGAAAACACGCCGCGATCCGCAAAAGCAAGCGCCGCCGCGGATTTCAGGGCCAGCCGCCCCGCGCCGCTCAAGGAAAAGCTCAAGCGGCGCTGTAACCGGCTTCAGGAAAACCTCGAGCGGCGCTGTAACATCCCCGCGCAAAGCCTCGAGGTTCCCTGCGGCATCCGCAGAGAAACCTCGCGCGGCGCTCCAAGATCTTTCCGGCGCGGCTCGAGGTTCGCGGCGGCGGGAAGCCGGCGCGCGCGAATTTTTTATCCCTGAGGATGCGCGGCATGATGCCGGTCAATTATTCGGCCACAGCTTGCCCAGCGCGCGCAGCAGCTCCGCGTCGCCGTCGACCTTGATCTTGCCGGTAAGGAACGCCATGGTGGCGTTCATTTTCCTGGCGGCCACGGCAAGCAGCGTGTCGCCGGACACCGTTACGGTCGCGTCGGGGGCCTCGCCCGCGTACTCTGCCAGCCTTCCCTTCCCGTCCTCGAAGGCGGCCAGCCACTGCCGGCTGTCCGGCCCCTCGATGTTGATGAGTATCCTGGCGTTCGGCGCAGGCTGGCCGGGGCCGAAGCCCTCGGCTTTCTCGTTCGCTTTTCTGAACAGTTCGTCCAATGTCATGGTTCACGCTTCTTTCCGGCGGGGGGCAGTGTGATGTACGTGTCGCCGCAGGTCGGCGGCGTCCGAAGCCAAGAGCCCCGGCGCCGCGGGATCAGGTAATGACGCGGTCGGCCGCCGCGGGCGGAGGCAAAAGAAAATGAAATGGCCGGGCGGGCCGCCGCGGGCGGAAGCGAAGAAAAAAAAAATGAAAATGAAAATGAAAAATCAAATTGCCGGGCTGTCCGCCGCAGGCGGAAGCAAAAGAAAATGAAAAGGCCGGGCGGGCAGCCTCCGGGCTGAAGCGAAGGCAAAGGCGCCGCGCGCCGCCAAAGCGAGAGATGCCGGGAGTTCCGGCCTCGGCGGGAGCCCCTTGCCCTGCAGGGCGCCTGCCAGCGACGTCCACCGGCCATGCCAGGCGCGGAAAGCGGCCGGAACGGGAATTCGCCGCAGGCTCGGGACAGCCCCGCAGAAACGGCCCGAGGCGGGCTCCGGTGCAGGGAAGGCGGCGGAAGCCTCCTGGGGCGTGGCCCCGGTCACAGTCCCCGGCATCTTCCGCGGGCTTTACGTTTCCGGAAATGCCGCTGTCTCAGGCGCGGCGCCGGGCAAGCGGGGCGCTGTTTTCCCGCCGGGGACGCGGAGGCTCGGCAACACGGCGCCCCTGGGGCGGCGCGGGCGGCGCCAGGCGTTAATTGCGGAAAATGTACGGCCAATTTCCGGCGTCTTCCCCCAAATTCATTGACACATAAGTTCCTTTTCCCGGAGGATTGCCTGGCAATTCAGCCGATTTTTCGGGAATTGAGATCAATTTGAGGAATTAGCCACCGCTTTGGTCTTAATTTTCCCGTCGATCCCCAAATAGGTCATATGTCCCTTAGATGGCACAAGGATAGCACAAGTCGCCCCACTTGACTATAATTTCCTCGCTGCGCCGCTCACATCTGAAGGGTCCCGGCTTGCGGCCAAGGCCTTCGTCCGAGGCCCTCAGGGAATTTTTCCGCGCCGGGCGCGACAAGGCTCCCGAGCCGCCGCTCAAGACGCCTGCGGAAAGCCCCCTGGACTGCCCCAGGCGCCGGAAAAGCGCCCTCCCCCCTCCAGCCTCCGCAGAAATGCCTGCCCCCCTGAAAGCCCTCTGCCAGCCTCTGGCGCCGAAAACGGTCAGGGCGCCCCCCCGGCCCGGCAGGAAACGCCTGCGGGGGGGCCCTGTCGCCGGGGAGGCCTCTCGCCTGTGACCGCGCCGCCGCAGTCCCTTCGCGGGCCTGCGGCGCCCTTGAACCGCAAGGGATACCGCCCGCCGGGGCCGCCGCGGGAATTTTCGCGCCTGCCGCCGCCGCAAAAGCCGCCGGCGGCGAAAGGTCCTTCCTTTTCCTTTTCCCCGCCTCCCCTCCATATGTCCGGGCGATGTTCACGGGCTTATCCGGGGGAGTCTCGGGCTCGCGTTCCGAAAACCGTTCGCCGGCGCGCCCGGCCATGCGGCCTGGGGAAGCGTTCCGGGCATTGTCCTGGGGAAAGCCCTCGGAAAAGTCTCCCGCGGCCGTTCGCTTAAGCGTTCAGGGGCGTCTTTTAGGGCTTCCGGCCCGTCCCTTAAGGGGCGGCCCGGAGCCGAAGCCGTTCTATTGTACCCCCTCATCTTGTGCAAGATATTTTTTTATGCCTCAATTTTTGCCGCCTCTATATTTCAGCCGCCGGATGGAGTATGATGTGTTCGCTTCAGACCGGCCTCCCTTGCCTCCCCCCTCGTCTGCCCCTTGCCTACACATATTTTTACAAGACACGGTATCCTGCCATGAAACGCAAGACGCTGTTTTTGCTTTTTTCGGCCGCCGCCCTCGCGCTCGCGGCCTCGGCGCCGACGGCCGCCCAGGAAGCCACGCCCAAGCCATGGAAGATCGTCAGCTGGTCCTCCTCCATGGGCAGCCAGGCCGCCACGTACGAAATCATGTACGGCCTTAAGGCCTCCTTGGCCTTCCTGAACGCCAACGGCGGGATTAACGGCCGCGAGCTCGCCCTCTACGCCCTCGAGATGGATGACACGAGCCCGGACTTCAACCGGAACCTGGAGGCCCTGGTGGTCCAGGGCAAACCTGACCTGGTTGTGGGGGGCGCCTGCTCCTACCTCGGCGGCAACACTGCCGAGTACTTCCGCAGGGTGGCGCGGCCCTGGTTCGGGCCCTGGTCGGTGGATCCCGAGGTCTTCGCCGGGCGCGAGGACGACCCCGCCGGCCTTCTCCCCACCTCGCCCGTCCAGATAGCGATGCTTTTTGCCCGCGCCAAGGCCCAGATGCAGCCGGGAAAGACACTGTACTTCATCTACCGGGAGGGCCCCCAGGCCTCCAAGCTCTACTCCCTCGCCAGCTCCGCCGCCCGGGCGGCCGGCGTGGACATGAAGCCCCTGCGTTTGAGCAACCATTTCAGGAACTGGGAAGCCCTCAAGGAATCCTTCCCCGGCGCGGGAGCGGTGCTCCTCTGGACGGCCCCCGGCCCCGCCGCAGCCATCCGGCGGGTCTTGGACGCGTCGCTCGGGAATGAGGTGATCTGGATGACCCATTCCCTCAACCCTCCCGGCCAGGAGCTCATCGGCCTTACGGGCGGGCGCTGGGCGGGCATGATCTTCCCGGCGGTCCTCAAGCCGTCCAACGAGATCCCCGAGGCCTATTCCATGGTGCTGGCCAAATACGCCCTCCCCGGCCTCCGGGTCGGGTACCGCTCCTTCCTGGGCTTCACCCAGGGCCAGCTCCTGGCCAAGGCCATCGCCCTCGCCGGCGACCGCAGCCAGAACACCCCCGGCGGCATCCTGAGGGCCCTCAAAGGACTCTCCACCGCCGGCTCGCTCTATCAGGGCTCGAGGCTCCCTGACGGCCCGACCGATCCCGCAGGCGCCTACCTTGCCGTAGCGGACAACTCGGGCGGCTGGCACCGGACCCAGCCTTAGCGCGCGGCGCCGGGGGCGACTTTCCCCTCGTCCCCGGCCGCCTCTCTCCCGAGGTGATCACTTGAGCCAAGCCCCTGCCTCGATCCGTTGCCCCGGCTGCGGAGAGCCCGTGACGCTCCCCGCCGAAGCCTGCGACAAGTGCGGCTACAACTTCCGCCTGGGAAACCGCCCTGGCCCCTCTCCCTCCGCCCCACTGCCCGGCTCCGCCGGGCCAGGCTCCTCCCCGCCCGGCTCCTCCCAGGCCGCGCCGCCCGCCCTCGGGCAAGAGGGAACAGGCCGCAAGAAATACCTGATCGCAGGCGCCGCCGTGGCCGCCTTGATCATCATCGTCATCGTGCTGGCCCTCAGCGGCGGCCCGGAGCCCCCGCCCGCGCCCGAAGCCGCCCCCCAGGGCTCCGGCGGCTCCATCCTCGCGCCTCCTCCCAGCGCGCTGGACAGCCCTCTTCTGCATCCCGAGCGGCCCATAGGCGCCGCACAGCGCGCCGCGGACGCCGCCAACCAGAACCGCCAGAGGCTGGAAGAGGCCGCTGACGGCTCCGACGGCTTGCCGCCGGAGGAGCAGGAAGGCCGCTAAAAGCCGGCCAGGCCGCGCCTTGTCCGCCAGCCGGCTAATTGCCGGCTCCCCCCGCCGCTTCGGAAACCGTCAGGATCCCGCAAGAAGCCGCCGGTTCTCCGTTGCTCTTAGGGAGCCGCGCCAAAGCCGCGCGCGGGCCGTCATTGCCCCTGCCGGGAGGGGCCGCGGCAGCGCGTTCCTCCGAAGGCCTGAGACCGGACCAAGCTCCGTCCAGGGAGCCTTGGGCGCCTGTCCTCGGGCGGGCGCGGCCGCGTTTTTCCGCGCACGTCCGGTCGCGGGCCCTAGGCAAACAAGCCACGGTCAGGCGGTCCTGGTCCTGGCCTCCGCCGTCGGCTTGCGTCGCCATTTCAGGCTCTCCGGCTTCCTGGGCCGTTACGGGAAATTCGGTTTCGCAAGCCGCGGGGCCGCCGATCAGTGAAATGCCCCGAAGCGGTCAAGGCCCGTCAAGGCTAAACCAGGGCTTGCCCCGTCAGCGGCAACGCCACGGATGTCAACCCTGAAACATCGCCGCCATGGAGCCGCGCGCAAGGCTCCCGGCGCCGGAGCCGCCTCTGGCGCCCTCGCCGCCCGCCCCCGCGTCGCCGAGGCCGGAGGGGCGCCCTGCACGGAAGACGGCGCAGGCTTCCTGCGCCCCTGCGGCGCCCCCCCGCCGCAGGGGCGCCGTAGCGACGGGCCGGGTTTCCCCTCAGAGGCGGCCGGAAACCGGGCCTCCGGCGCTTTCAGGGCCTCGCGGCCCTGGCCAGGGCTTCCGCGAGGGTGGAGACCATGATGGCCAGGCACTCGAAGCCCAGGTACTCGGTCGAGTGCGCGTCGACGAGCACCCGTGCCTCCGCCGGGAACTCGTCGTCGGCCTCGCTGAATATCACCTGGGCGTGGACTTTGGGGAAAACCTTGAAGAGCCACAGCTTCCCGCCCGAAGGGTGATCCCCCAGAGCCTCTCCCCCGAGGCTCAGCGCCGCGCGCGCGAAAAGCCCGCTCCCGCCCTCACCGAAGGCCTGCTCGATGGGGGCTTTGAGGAAATCCTCGCCGGGAGAGCGCCTGCCGCGGAGCACTCCCGGAAGCTGGTGGAGCCCCAGAAACTCGCCGGACGGCTCGCCAGTCCCGTCTGAAAGCACGTAGTGGAGGACCAGGCTCCGGCAGTTGGGATCCGAGCCGCCGCCGTCCAAAGGGGCCACTCCTTCTTCCGTGACCCTGTAGGCCCTCCCCAGATAAGAGGCCTCCACCCCGCCCGGGACGGCCTTGAGGCCCAGGCGCGGGGCGCACTCCCCGAAATCGCGGCCTTTGAGCCCCGGCACGAGCCGCCGGTAGTTCCGCTCGTAGCCGTTCACGTCTGCCGTATCCATCTCGTCTCCTTTCCGGCCGCCTGGCCCTTGCCGGCGGCGCCGCCTGCCCGGAAGGCCTCGCGCGGCTCTCGGCCCCCTCCCGAACCGCCCGGGACCTGCCAGGGCTTCCGGGCCCGCCGGCCCTGCCAGGGCTTCTTACCGGCCTGCCGCCCTCCTGTAAGCCCTTGGAAGCCAGGGGGCCCCGCCGGGGCGGTTTTTCTGGCCCGTTACTTGCTCTGACGGTCTCCGGAAGGGCCGAGGGCCTTTCCTGGGAAACCTCCGAAAGGCAACCGCATGGCCGCTTTCAAATTCAGGCTGGAGTTCCTCATCACCCTCCGCCGCAGGCGCGAGGAGGAGGCCGCGGCCCGCCTCGCGAAAAGGCTCGCGAGCATCCGTGACCTGGAGGCCAGGATCTCCGCCACTGAGAAGAGCCGGGCCAGGCTTTCGGAAGAACTCTCGGAGAGGGCCAAGTCCGGGCCGGTCGCCCCCGCCCTCTTCTCCCTGTACAGCGAGTACCAGGCGAAACTCCTGCAGGATCTCCGCAAGGCCGAGGAGCTTCTGGCCTTGAGCCGCAGGGAGCTGGCCAAGGAGCAGGCGGCCCTGAGGAAGGCCGTCATAGAGCGGCGGGTCATGGAACGGATCAAGGATAAGCAGGCCGAGGCCTTCAGGGGGGAAGAGCTCCGCAAGGAGCAGAACGTCCTGGAGGAGATGCACGCCCTGATCAAAGCCCGCAGGGAGAGGATTGAGAAAGATGACGCGAGCGGAAACTAGAGACGCGGCGCCCGCCGCCCCCGGAAGGGGCCGGGCGCGCCCAGGAAGGCAGACGGCCGGGGAGCGCCGGCTCCATGGCCAAACAGACGCCCTGCGGCAGTCCTTTCCTGGCCTGACCGACTCTCCCGAAGGCTGCCTGTCGCCCGAAATGCCGGACGGGAGCCCGCTCGCGGGGCTCCTGGCGAGCGCGGCCGCTCACGGGGAGGGCCCCGCCGCCCTCCCGGCGGAGTCAGCCCCCAGGCGCCGCAAGGGTTCCGCCTTTTCCCGGGCCAGGATAATCGTGATCCTGGCGGTCGTGGCCCTTATGACGCGGCTCGCGATCTCGGGTTACAGCTACTTCAGGAGCTGGGAGCCTCAGGCGCCCTCCTTTCCCAAGGCCGGATCGGCCCAGGCCTCGCCCATGGCGCAGTCCGCCGGCGGGGCAGGCCTCGCGAGCGCAGGCGCCGCCGCCGTGCCTGCGGCGGGTTCCATGCTGAGCGGAGCCGTCGTCCTGTTGGGGGAAGCTGCGGATCCCGCCCTCGCCGCCGCCGCGCAAACTGTGCCTCTCCCTCCGGGCGCGGAGGATCTCAGGCGCCCGCAAAGGCCGGCTTTGCCCCCGCAGCCCGCCGCTCAGGCCCCGCCGACCGCCCAGGCTCCGCCCGCAGCCCAGGCTCCGCCGACCGCCCAGGCTCCGCCAGCAGCCCAGACCCCGCCGCCTCCCTTGGCCCTGGCTCCTCCCCCGCCTCTGACCTCGCCTGGCGGCGCCACTGCGGAGCAGCTGGCCAGAAGGGAGTTCGAGCTGCAAAGGCGCGAGCAGCAGCTTAACACCCGCGAGGAGGCTATCCGCCAGCTGGAGGCCGACCTAAACCGGCGCACGCGGGAAGTGGATGCCTCCGAAGCCGAAATCAACCAGCTGATAGCCAGGAACGAGGCGATACTTTCCGAGCAGAAGGCGGCGCGCGAGGAGCAGCAGAGGCGCGACGAGGCCCTCAAGAGCGAGCGGGTCGAGCACCTGGTGGCCGCCTTCAAGGGCATGAAGCCCGAGCAGGCCGGAAACCTCATCAACAGCATGGACGACTCGGTGGCGGTGGCGATACTTTCGGCCATGCCCGGCTCCAACGCAGGCAAGATCCTCGCCATGGTCGCCCCGGACAAGGCCGCCAGGCTGGTCAAGGCAATCTCCGACCAGAGGGTGGATCCGCGGGTGCTGCTGGAGGCCAACCAAGCCCCTACGGTAGCCCCCGCCGGGGCCCCGGCGCAGTGACGGGCAACCGGGCAATCGGCCCGCCGCTTTTTGGACGCGTGCCCTCCTCGCCTCTTGGCTTGCCGGCCTCAGGATTTGGCGGCCTCTTGGACTTGCCGCCTCATGGCCTCTCCGTCTTTCGGGCTGCTGACCCCGCATTATAGCGGCTGAGCAAGCCATTTGTCAAAAAAATACCGATAATTGCCGCCCGCGCCCCCTTCTCTCGTGAACTGAGGGCCCCGCTAGGATTCAAGGCCCTTGCCGACCGCCGGAGCGGACGGCAAGGGCCTTGCCGTTCTAAACGGGCCGGAGATTCCGCCGCCTGAAGCGGCCCATGCTCCTCGCCGGAGGCGTCATTGCCGCCGCGCGGCTCCCTGGATGCCCCGCCAGGGGGGGACTGAAACGCCGGAAGCCGGGCAACGCCTGGCGGCCCGGGCCGCCGCCTTAGCGCCCGCGCTGCAGGCCTTTGTCCAGCGCGCGCCCGCAACCCGGCATTGCCCTGTCAGGACACCGGAAAAATTCCCGGCGAACCTGAAAAGCCGATGGAACGAGCGGCTGGCCCGGCACGTCAACGCCAGCCCCGTTAGGGTTCAATGAATCCAGCGGTTCGGGAAGGCTGCCTTCCGGGGACGCTCCGGGGGGCCGCGCCTGCGGAACAGCCGGTGGAAAAGCTTCTCCAGGAAGCACGGGGCGAGCAGGAGCAGCCAGGCCGCGGCGGCGTAAAGGCAAAGCGGGAGAAAGACCTCCCAGGAGGCCTTGCGCATGGCGTCCACCGCGGCCCCTTCCGACAGGGCCTTGCGGAGCCTGGGGCGGGCCGCGGCGCAGAGGTCCGCCGCATCCGTCACTCCCGTGTCGGCGGCGATCTTGTCGATCTCGAGGTCGAAAAAGGCGCGCAGGAGGGTCCTCGCCTCGCGCTGGGCCGGCCCCAGCGCCTCCTCGTAGCCCTTCTCCGCCGCCAGCGCCCTGTACGTCTCGGTCAGCGCGGCGTGGGCCGCTACGCGCGCGAGTTCCTCAAAAGCCTCATCGCCCAGGCCGGCTCCGCGAATCCTGCCCTCCGCCTCGGCAAGGGCGGCGTCGACGGCGCGCGCGGCGCGCGCGGAGACGTCGGCCTTCTCTGAGCCTATGTACCGCCAGGCGACTGCCGCCATGCCCGCGGCCCCCGCGAACAGGGCGGCGCCGACCGTGCAGGCGGCAGGTATGTACAGATATTCCGCTTTCAGGACGACGGTGCACAGCCGCGACGGACGGCGCAGCGCGCCCGAGGAGTGAAGGCGCAGCGCGGCGGCCACGCCCAGGGCCAGCCCCAAGGCCGCGCCCAGGAGTACGTACGGCTCGACGGCGGCGAGGTTGAAATTGGCTACTGTCTCCATGCGCGACCCGGAAAAGCGCGAAGCGGCCCTGCGACCTGCGCCCTGCCGCCCTGGCGCCCTGGCGCCCTGTTGCCCTGCGGCGCCGCGGAAGGCCGCGGAGCGGGGCTTTCGCGGCGCCGTTCAGGAGCGGTCCGCGGGAGCGTCTCGGACGGCGGGCTGGCGCCGAGGGAGTTCCGGAGGTTTAAGGCGAAGGCGCGCCGGCCCCTGAGGGGCGCCGCCTGGCCGGCGCGCCTCAGGGGCCCGAGGCCCTGAGGCGCAATGGCCTTGACGCTCGTAGCGAGGGAGCTTGCGGGCGGCAGGCGCCCGGAAGGGGCGGCAGAGTGCACAAAAGCATCGAAACGCGAAGCGAAGTCCCTCGCGGACAAACGGCTCCGCGCCTCTGGAGGCCCCCTGCGGCGGGTTCGCCGCCGCAGGGGGCCGGGCTCCGTCGGAAGAGTCGCTTGACGGCCGCGGCGGCCCCCAGGTCCTCTTCAATCCGCTGAAGCCTGTTGCGCCAGCGGCCCCTGCGGCGGCTGGCCCGCCGCCGCAGGGGGACAGGCGCCGTCAGAAGGGGCGCTTGATGACCGCGGCGGCCCCCAGCTCTTCCTCAATCTGCAGAAGCCTGTTGTACTTGCAGATCCTCTCGCTCCTGGACAGGCTCCCGGTCTTGAGCTGGCCGGCGCCGGTCGCGACGGCCAGGTCCGCGATGAAGGTGTCCTCGGTCTCGCCGGAGCGGTGGGAGATCACCGTGGTGTAGCCGGCCTTGTGGGCCAGGTCGATGGCCTCCAGGGTCTCGGTCACGGTGCCGATCTGGTTTACCTTGATGAGGATGGAGTTGGCGACCCTCTCCTTGATGCCCCTGCCCAGGCGGGCGATGTTGGTGACGAAGATGTCGTCGCCCACCAGCTGGACCTTGTCGCCCAGTTCCTTGGTTTGTTGGGCCCAGCCCTCCCAGTCGTCCTCGGCCAGGCCGTCCTCGATGGACTTGATGGGGTACTTGGAGAGCCACGCCTTGTAAATCCCGGTGAGATCCTTGGCGTCGTGGGAGCTCTTGTCGGACTTCTTGAAGACGTACTGATTGTTCTTGGCGTCGTAGAACTCCGAAGCGGCCACGTCGACGCAGAACACCACGTCCGAGCCTGGCTCGTAGCCGGCGGCCTTCGTGGCCTTGACCAGCGCCTCCAGGGCCGCGTCGTTGTCCTTGAAGTCAGGGGCGAAGCCGCCCTCGTCGCCCACGGCCGTGGACTGGCCTTCCTTGGAGAGGATGCCCTTGAGGGCGTGGAAGACCTCGGCGCCGCAGCGCAGGGCTTCGGCGAAGGAGTCCCCGAAGAGGGGCATGATCATGAACTCCTGGAAGTCCAGGTTGTTGCTGGCGTGCGCCCCGCCGTTGACGACGTTCATCATGGGGCGCGGGAGCTCGTAGGCCCCGACGCCGCCCAGGTAGCGGTACAGCGGAAGACACGAGGAGGCGGCGGCGGCGCGGGCCACGGCCATGGACACGCCCAGCATGGCGTTAGCGCCCAGCTTGGACTTGTCGGACGTCCCGTCCAGATCCAGGAGCAGGCGGTCGATGCCGGCCTGGTTGAGGGCCTCGTGGCCGACTATGGCCGGGCCTATCACCTCGTTCACGTTGGAGACGGCCTTGAGGACCCCCTTGCCGCCGTAACGCTTGGGGTCATTGTCCCGGAGCTCCAGGGCCTCGTGGGACCCGGTGGAGGCCCCGGACGGCACGGCCGCCCGGCCCAGGTAGCCGTCCTTCAGCCACACGTCCACCTCCACCGTGGGATTGCCCCGCGAATCAAGAATTTCCCTGGCCTGCACGTCCTGAATCGTCATTCGCCACCTCGCTCTTCCGGCCCGGCGCGGGCCTCGCTTGCCGCCGCCGGGAAAGCCGCAAGGGCCTTCCGTCCGGGGGCTGGGTTTTATTTCCTCGGCTTGTCGACGTTTCCCTGGCTGGGGCCCCGTTCCCGGCCCTGAGGCCCGCCGCGCCCTCAGGGCCGCGGGAGTTCTTTTTCGGGCGGCCGCGCGGCCGGCGGGAGACATTATCGCCCTATTCGGAGGCCCGCTCAAGCTTTCAGGGCGCGGAAATCCCTCCCGCGCCTCCTTGGCGAGGCAGGAAAGCCCTGGGGGGTTGCCTGCGGGGAGCCCGCCGCGCTCAGGCCAGGAACCGGCAGGGAACGGCAAGTGACGGACAGGAAAAGGCAGGGGACGCCAGAGATCCGGCGAGGCCCGCGAAGGGGCCGGAAAGGGGCGGCGATGGAGCCGGCAAGGCTCAGGCAAGCCCGGCGAGGCAGCCTCCGGAAAAGCCCGGCGAGGCCGCCTCAGAAAGCGCGCAAACCCGGCAGCCCCTTACCTGCCCCCTCCAGCCTCGCGCAGAAGCTTGAAGGCCCCGCGGTCCACGGTGAGGAAGGCCGGCTGCACCACGTACTCGCCTTCGGCGTCGAAAGAGAAGGGCCCTGCGGCGCCTTGGACGGGCCCCATGGCGGAAAGATGCCTGGCGAAGGCCGCGCGGTCGGAGGCCCCGGCGGAGACTGCCGCGGCGACCGCCAGCCCCGCGTCGTAGCCGTAGGCCGCGAACTGCCCGGGGTCCCGGGAATGGGCGGCCCTGAAGGCCGCGGTGAAGGACTCGGCCTCGGGGCGCTCGCTCAGGATAGTGAAAGGCACCGGTATGGCGCATCCCTTGAGGTAGCGGCCGGAGTTGGCGGGCAGGTCGGGGGTGACCCACAAGGGCGTGCCCAGGAAGACCATCTTGGTCACGTCGTTGTAAGCCAGGAGAGGAAGGATCTGGGTGACCGCGGGGGCCGAGTCGGGCAGGTACAAGGCCGTGAAGGACACGGGGGCCTGGTAGGAGGCCGAGGCCTGCCGCACCGACCCGGCGCCGGTCGCCCGGTTCACGGCCTCCTGGAGGTTTCCGGCCTGGAGGCTGTAAGCCTCGGCGACGGGGACCGTGACCCCGAGCCGGGAGGCCTGGTCGCGGAAGAAGCCCAGCATGGCGCGGCCGTAGACGTCGTCCGGGTAGAGGATCCCCAGGCTTTTGGCCTTGAGCTCGCTCGCGGCGTAGGCCGCGGCGGCCTCGGCCTGGTGCTTGGGGGTGAAGAAAATCCGGAAGACCAGGGGCCTGCCGCTCACGAGGCCCAGGCGCTGGGAGACGGCTATCAGAGGTATGCCCGCCTGCTGGGCGCTTTGGGCGGCGGCCAGGGCCTCAGGGCTGGCCAGGGGGCCCACCACCGCCAGCACGGCGGGGTTGGCGGCGGCCTCCATCACCATGCGGGCTGCATTGGCGGGCTTGCCCTCCGTGTCCATCACGGCTATGGAGAAGGCCCCGCCTGAGGCCGCGGAGGCGAGCCGCAGCCCCTCCAGGACCTCCGCCGCGAAACGGGAGTTGTTGTCCCCTGAGAGCGGAAGGATAGCGGCCACCACCCGGCCTCCCCCCCCCGGCGAGGCGGCGGCGGCGGCCCCGGCCAGCGGGGCCGAGGCCACGGCGGGCGCGTAGGCTCTGGGGTCAAAGTCGGCGTCGGGAGGCGGCGGGGCGCCCGGGCCAGGGGAGGCCTCCAGGGCGGCGAGCCTGGAGCCCCAGGGATGCTGCGGGAAGTAGGTCCGGAAGTACTGGGCCTGGGCCGCGAAGGTGGAGGTATCCGAGGCGAGGGCGGACTGGTACGCCATGAACCACACGGCCTCGGGGCCGGGGCTCGCGGTCCCGTAGCGCTTCGCGAACTGCCCCAGCTCCTCCTGGGACAGGTGCCGGAAGCTCGCGTTGAGGCCTCTCTGGGCGGCGGCCTTCACCTCAGGGGAATCGGAGGCCAGCGCCGCCGCGAAGGACTCCGCCGCGGCCTGGTGGCGGCCCAGGAGCCAGAGGGCGTTGCCTTCCATGAGCTTCTGGGGGGCGAGGGCGCGGGGGGAGAGCCCCCCGGACCTGTCGATGTTGGCACGGGCCGCCTCCAGGGCGTCCTCGGGCTTCCCGAGGCCCACCAGGGCCTGAGGGAGGCGTTCCCGCGCCTCCCGCGAGCGCGCGCCGTCCGGGAACTCCGAGACGAGCTTCCGGTAATCGGACACGGCCCCGGCGTAATCGCGGGAGAGTTCCCTGGACAGCCCCGCCCCGAAGAGGGCCTCCTCCCGTCTGGGGGAGGAGGGGTTGCGGTCGATAAACGACCCGTAGGCCCGGGCGGCGGCCGCGTAGTCCCCTTTCCGGAAGGCTTCCGCTCCCTGACTAAGCAGGGGGTCGGCCGAGGAGGCGGGGCCGCCTGAGGGAGGCGTTCGCTCGCCGCCGGGGCCGGAAAAGCCGGTTACCTCGATGCAGGAGGGCAGGAGAAGGGCCGCGAGGGCCAGGGCCGGCAGAAGAAGGGCCGGCCGAGCGGGGCGTCTGGGGGTATTGCGGGTATGCATGGAATCCGTGTCGTTGGCTCCGGGCGCCGAGCTGCGCCGCCCGGAGGCGTCTTAAGGTGAGGTCGCCCGAGGGGGCCGGCCGTCTTCCTGTTCAGGGGTGCATGGAGCGGGGGCCGCGCGGGCCAAGTCGCCGGAAAGCATGCCGCGTCCCCGGCCGCCCGGGCTCTCGGTCAGGAAGGGCGCCCGGGCTGCCTGGACTCTCGGTCAGGAGAGGCCTCCTGCCGATGGGGCCGCACAGGCAAATCCGGCAAGGGCTCAAGGAGTGAGGGTTAGCTGCACCGGACAGGCGGCGCCGCGGCCCGGAAACTTTACGGATCGCGGTCCGGAGACGCTTCGGGCCGCGGCCTTTGCCGGTCGAAAACCTGGCCGGGCATGGGCTTCGCCGTTCCAGGCTGTTGCGGCTCGACGGAATACGGTTCAAGGCGGCTGCGGTCCGGCGGCTTCACAGTTCACGAGAGTCGAGCTTCAGGGGAGTCATGATCGATAAGCGCAAAAAGCCCTCAGCCTAGGTCTTCATGTTTTGAAATACCACATATAGCGTCAAATCAAACAAAATCTCACTGCACCTGGTATGCTTTTTTAGCTACGCTTTTCAACAAGGCTTTTCGCTCCTTCATCATGATTGACGGGTGTCACGTTTCGACGGCCTTTTTGTGAAAAGGGATCGCGGTGCAAAGAGGTCACGGCCCAAGTGCGTCTTGGCCCAACGGCCCGGGACAGGGCCTGCCTCGGCCTTGAGGATCGCGCGCCGGCGGGCCGCTTGGGCCGGAGGGAAAATACGCCGAGGGTCCCGGCCCGGGCGGCCCCCGTTTCCGGGCGGCGCGGCCGTCAGGGGCCAGGCGGGCCAGGCTGACTTAAGCGGGCCTGGCGGGAGCCCTCAGAAGCCCAGCTGGGAGAGCAGGTCGTTGACCGCCCCCTGGTCCAGCCTGTTCTCGGCTCCGGGGCCCTTGAGCTCCGACGGCTCGGCCGAGAGCTTCTCCAGCATCTTGTCCACCTCGGCCTGCGCGAACTTCTCGGTCTCCTCCTTGGGCGGCCTCTGCTCCGGGGAGTCGTGGTGGGCCTTGATCTTGGTGTCCACCGCGACCAGCATGGAGAGGAGCTGGACCTGGATGTCGCTGATCATGCCGACTATCTTTTTGATGCGCTGTCCGGAAAGATCCTGGAAGCTCAAGGCCTCCATGATTTTGGTGAGGTGCCTCGTGGTGTTGCGGATAAGCTTCTCGGAAGACTCCACGGCGGCCACGATGGCATCGCGGTCGCTGGTGAGGATGGAGGTGTAGGCCCCCGCGGCCGGAGCGGCCGCTGCTCCCTCCGCCCCTGCGGCGGCGGGGAGGGCCCCTGCGGCGGCCAGGCCCTCGAGCTCGCCCAGGGCGGCCTGCAGCCCGGCCAAGGCGCTTTTCACGGCCGCGGCGGGGCCGGAGGCGGGCGGCCCAGCCGCGCTTTCCTGAGGGGCCGGGGCTGCGGCGGGCGCAGGGGCCTCGGCCTTCTGGCCGGCGACCGGGAGCACCTGGTCGAGGAAGATGGTGCCGGCCGTCTGGTTCATCTTCTTGAGGGTGGTCCTGTTCTCCTCGGAGGCCGTGTGGGTGTAAAGGCGCTTGAGGAGATCCGGGATAGGGAAGTTGTAGAACCCGTCGTCCTCGCCCACGCTTGCGGCCAGCTCGGACAGGGATGCCGCCGCCCCCGCCTCGTCGAAGCCGCCGCCGGCAGCGTCGGAGCGCATCTTCTTGATGTGCTCCTTTACGGCCTCGTTGGTGCAGAACTCGTAAAGCGTCTGGAAGACCTCGTCCAGGCTGAAGACTACCCTCTCGGCGGGGGCGGCGGGCTCAGGCGGCGCCGCGGCGGCTCCGCCCTCCGCGGCGCCGCCGTCAGGCAAGGCCGCCGCCGCGGCGGCGGC
>JAITRL010000352.1 GCA_031288415.1 Deltaproteobacteria bacterium
CCCGCCCCCAGCCTAAGCGTTTTTTCATGATTCACAGGCGCTTAGGACATGCGCCTTATCCGGTTTGACGCGCCGCCCGGCTAAAGTGTATTATTCTTCCCGAACCGGGCCCTCTTTCCGCCCAGGGATGTCTTGCGCGCCCTGAAGCGGGCCGGGTCCCCGGGCGGCCGCAGGGTCGTCCCCGGCGCCTCTCCCCTCCCGAGGTTTTCCGGAAGGGCCTTCCAGGACCTTTCCGGGGAGCCTTTTTCCGCTTGGCGCCTGACCCTGTGCCCCTCCCTTCCGCTGACGCGGCGCGATGGAGATCCTACCGCATGAAACGAGAGCCGTGGCTCAAGCACCTCCAGGAAATTCCGGGCGCCGGGCAGGTCAAGGACATGCTCCACGCGCGGGCCCCCTGGCAGATCCACTCCGCCGAGACCGGCGCCAGGATCCTCATTGCCAAGCCCGGCCTCATGGACCGCTGGACGGGCCGCAAGCTGGCGGGCAAGGCCTCCGTCAGGTCCATAGCCTTGGGCGACAAGAGCTACAAATACTTCGTGAGCCCCCCGGAGCAGGCCCTGGCCCCGCTGGCCTCGCAGGACATCCCCCGCACGCGCTCCGAAGCCTTCAACCTGGCCATGGCCTTCGTCAAGTCGCGGCGCCTCGAGCCCGATACCTCCTTTTCCCGGGCGGTCTACTCCGGGCTCTTCAACTCCCTGCTCCCGGTGCCCGGCGACGACGGCGACGAGGACGAGCTGGTCTTCGGCACCTGGCTTGCCGGCGGGCTCTCGGTTTCCGTGAGGTCCTTCACCCAGCTCGCCAACCTCGTGGACTTCCTCCCCCCGGACGAGCTGGCGCAGGTCATCTGGACCGCCGGCATGGACATCCCCCCGGCCTATATGCCCGGCCCCGTCTCCAAGGCGGCAGGCCAGCCGCCCCTCAAGGGGCCCGGCCCTGCCCGGAACGCCCGCCCCGCCAAAGGCGGCGAGCGCCAGGGCGACCGCGATCTAAGGCAGCCCGGCGGCGAACGCCAGGGCGACCGCGATCTCAGGCGGCCCGGTGGCGAGCGCAGGCCCCAGGAGCCTAGGAGGGGCCGGGAAGGCGAGCGCCCTGCCCGACCCCGGGGCGGCGCCAAGCGCCGGGACCCCCTCCCGCGCCGCGCCCGCGGCCCCGCGGCCGACAAGATCTTCCGGCTCCCCGGCAGGAAAGCCCTGGAGAGCTTCTTCAACGAGCACATCGTGGAGATCATCCTCTCGCCCGACAAGTACAAGAAGTTGGGCGTGGATTTCCCCGCCGCCACCATTCTCCACGGCCCGCCGGGCACCGGCAAGACCTACGCGGTGGACAGGCTGGTGGAGTTCATCGAGTGGCCGGTCAACTACATCAACTCCAGCACGGTCGCCAGCCCGTATATCCACGACACCTCCAAGAAGATCTCCCAGGTCTTCGACAAGGCCATCAAGAACGCCCCTTCCATCCTCGTCATCGACGAGATGGAGGCGTACCTCTCCAGCCGCCAGATGCTGGGCGCCCACCAGCACCAGGTCGAGGAGGTGGGGGAGTTCCTCAGGCGCATCCCCGAGGCCCTGGACCGCAAGGTCCTCATCATCGGCATGACCAACATGATGGAGTCCATCGACCAGGCCATCCTCAGGCAGGGCCGCTTCGACTACAAGATCAAAATCGAGCTTCCCACCCGGGAAGAGGTCCAGGAGCTGCTGGAGTTCCTCTTCTCCTCGCGCCCTTACGACAAGGACCTCGACCTCGGACCGGCCGTGGAGACCCTCACCGGCAAGCCCCTCTCCGATGCCGCCTTCGTCGTCCGCGAGGCCTCCCGGCTCGCGGCCCGGGCCGGCAGGGAGGCCGTGGACGCCGAGAGCCTCGCCCAGGCCATCAGGAACATCCCGCCTTCCAAGCTCAAGAAGGACATCGGCTTCCTGACGAGCTGACGCGCCTTTGGCGCCGCCTCCGGCCCCCCTGCGGGACACCCAAGAGCCCCTGCGGTCGGCCCCGCCGGGGCCCTCAGCCGCCTCCGAGCCGCCCCGGGCCTCCGGCCCGGGGCGGCTTTTCGCTTGGGAGGCGCTTGTCCGGGCGGCGGAACCTGCTTCAGGCAGGCCTCCCATGGGGTCAGGGAGCGTTCCGGGGCCTTCCGGCGGGTGTCCCGCAGGCTTTCAAGGCGGCCAGGGGCGCTAAGGCCGTTTTCAAGGGGATTTGGCGGAATGTTCAGGGACGGGCGGCGGGCGGAACCCGGCCCTGCCCTGAGCCGTGGTCCGGCCCGGCCCCGCCATGAGCGCCGAAAGCAGGCTCCGGGCCGGCCTGCGCCGGCCTCCCTTGCCCGAGCCCCGGCGGCCGCGCCGGGAACAGCGGCGGCGGGTTCCCTGTTTCAAAGACGGCTTTCATGCTAAAATCCCTTTTTTGCATTCCCCCGGCCCCGACCGGCAGCGGTCCTGGCCTTGTCCCGATGCGGGGCGCCAGGGCCTCCCCCCAAGGATCTTGATTTAAATGAAGAAAATACTCGTTTTGAACGGTCCTAACCTCAATATGCTGGGGAAACGGGAGCCGGAAATCTACGGGGCCGCTACCCTGGACGAAATCAACAACTCCCTCAAACAGAAGGCCGGCTCCATGGGGCTGATGCTGGACTTCTGCCAGAGCAACCACGAGGGCGACCTCCTGGACCGGATCCAGAAACTGGACGGCGAATACGACGGGGCGGTCCTCAACGCCGGGGCCTTCACCCACACCTCCATAGCCCTCAGGGACGCGGTTCTCGCTACCTCCGTGCCGGTGGTGGAGGTCCACCTGAGCGATCCCGCGGCCAGGGAACGCTACCGCCGCCGCTCTTACCTCTCCGGGGCCGCCAAAGGCGTCGTGAGCGGCTTCGGGGCGAGATCCTACGAGCTGGCCCTGTACTGGTTCGCCGTGTCCTGAGGACCCTGCGCCCCTGCGCCCCCCTCCGGCCTTTGGCCTTCCGCGGCTTTCGGGGCGGCGAGGCCTTCCGGGGATCGCGCCGGCCCCGGGCGGCCCGGCCTTCAGGCCCCCCCTCAGCCTAAGGCCCGCCGCTGCCTTGATCCGCCCGCAGGCTTCAGGCCCGCCGCAGGCTTCCCCCTTTCCGGCCCTGCGGCGGCCAAGCTCTTTTTTCGGGCTTCCGGCCTCGCCAAGGCAAGGCCTCCCCGGCCCCTCATCCGCAAAGCCGCATAGCCTTCCTACCCTTCAGGGGTTGATGGGGCTACAGGGAACCTCCTTCCCCCAAGGGCATCAGGGCTCTCATGCGCCGAAGGCCCTTAGGCCCTCCCGAGGCCCGCCCGCCCGCGAGGCCCGTCAGGGCCTCCCGAGATCCGCCCGCGAGGCCTGTCAGGGCCTCCCGAGATCCGCCCGCGAGGCCTCCGGCCGCGCGCCTTCCTGAACTCCCGCCAGCCCGCCCGGCCCCCGAGAGCCGCCGCTGGCCGCTTCCGGGCCCGCCTTCGGCCCCGCCCCAGGCGGGCGGCCCGGGGCCGGGCCCCACGGCAACCGCTTGAGCCTGCAAACCATCACCATACGGGGCGCCCGGGTCCACAACCTCAAGAACCTGGACGTCGACATCCCCCGGGAATCCTTTACGGTCATCACCGGGCTCTCCGGCTCCGGGAAGTCCTCCCTGGCCTTCGACACCTTGTGCGCGGAGGCCCAGAGGAGGTTCGTGGAGTCGCTGGCCTCCTACGCCAGGCAGTTCCTGCCGCGCATGGAGAAGCCAGACGTGGACCTCATCGAGGGGCTCTCGCCGGCCATCTCCATCGAGCAGAAGACCACCAACAAGAACCCCCGCTCCACGGTCGGGACGGCCACCGAGATCCTCGACTACCTCCGGCTCCTCTACGCCAGGGTCGGGGTCCCCCATTGCCCCAAGTGCGGCGAGCCCATCC
>JAITRL010000356.1 GCA_031288415.1 Deltaproteobacteria bacterium
CGTCCGAAAGCCTGACCAGCGGCGCGGCCTTCCTGCCCTTTACAGGCGAGAGGCAGACGTCCCTGAACGCCGCGAGCATGTAGGGCTCAATCCCGCACCAGAGCTCCAGCCCCTGGCCCCGCCTGAGCGCGCCCGCGGCCCGCCTCAGCTTAGTCCCGGCGTCGGCCCAGGCAAGGTTTTCGGCGGCGCACGGCTGGAGCCCGGCGGGGAGCAGGGGAAGCCCGCACCTCCGGGCGAAGCGGGCAATGAAAAAGCCTTCCTTCCCCGCCTTGACGTCGCGGGGATCGATAGGCCCCGATCCGTTCCTGGCGTAGCTCTCGTCAAGCCATTTCGGATCGGCCAGGCCGAAAAGCCGCTCCAGCGTCCAAAGGGCCTCTTCGGCCCCGATCGCCATCCCGCCTCCGGTCACTTTTCCCCTCCCTCCGGGGCCAGCCCGGCCTTGCCTTTGTTCCTGAGACTTTCCGGGATAGGCCTCGGCATCCGTTCCGAGCGGAACGGGCCGCGCCCCCTCCGCGCGAGGAACCAGTCCTGAACCTCCCACCGGGGCCAATAGACGGCGCACCTGCCCAGCGTCACGGGCTTCGGGAAGCCGGGCATGGAGGCGTGCCTCCTGAACGTCTCTTTCGACATCCCCATGAGCCGGGCGATCTCTTTCTGCCTCGCCAGCGCGGGCGGCTCCAGGCCCCCGGCGCACTCCGGCTCCCGCAGGTAAAGCCCGTCAAGCTCCGGGTACAGGCGCGGGTCAAGCCTCTCAAGCAGCCCTTCCCGCGCGGGGTCAAGCGGCCCCCCTTCCGCGAGCCACGCCTCGGGAACGCCAACGAGCCATCTGCCGCCGTGCCCCTCCGGAACCCCGGGGACCCCGGACCCCGAAAAGACGAAAACCGCGCCGCGCGGCGCCCGGAGCCTCAGCGCGCCGGGGAACTTGCGCCCCGCCGCCATGTCCAGGGCCGGGGTCACGAGCAGGCCCCACAGCGAATACGGCGGGACACCGAAAGCCAGCCTCATGCCGCCCCCTCCCGAGGCGTGCGGGCCTATCCTGGAAAGCTTGCCCCTCCATGGCATCAGGCAGTAAGCCTCCAGTTCCTTGCCCTCCATGTAGTCAGGGGCCAGGGGAAGCCCCGGCCCCTCCCCCGGCTCCCGCGGCTCGCCCGGCTCGCCCTCCGTCGGCCTTAGCCAGCCCGGCGTAGGCCGCGAGAGAAGGGTCTCCAGGGCAACGCCCAACGTGTCTGTCATAGGCCTCCCCCTCAGTGGACGCTGTCAGGATCGGGCGGCTCCGGCTTTCCGGGGCGGCGCGAGCGGTAACGTTCCAACGCCTCAGCCATGTCCCGTTCCATATCCTCGGCGGCCGCCCTGGCCTCCGGGTGTTCCGGAAGATGCTCGGCCTGGAATCTCCAGGCCCACCTCGCCGCCACGGCCATCGCGGCCCGCTCGCCAGCCATGACCCGCAGGGCCAAAATGCGCGCCTTCCCCGCATCCTCCGGAGACGCAACCCCGCCGGAGGCTATCATGTCAAGGAACTCAGCCATGCACTGTATCTGCTCGGCCTTCTCCTTGGCGTCAAGGCCCGCGAAATGGAGCGCCTTGGCGGCGGGGGCCCGTTCCAAAAGGCTCAAGTGGACGTCAACGAGCATCCAGGCCTTTGCCCTTGCCGCCTTCCTCGTGCCCGCCCGCGCGGCCATCTCAGTTATGGACTCGGAAGGGAGGATCGTCAGGACTCCGGGCCCGCCTTCCTTCCAGCCTGCGGGGGCCAGCTTCGCGAAAGGCCCCTTAAGGGCGGAGAAAGCGGCGTCGGGGTCATCTATCCCCAGCGTGCCGCAGGCGGTGTAAAGCTCAAACCACGGCTCCGTTTCAACGTCCAGGCAGGCCCTGACCGGGCCGAACTCCCCGCACGAGCACAACGTCATATGAAAGAATTCGCCCTCGAAAGCAAACGTCTCCATCCTGTCCCCCTATGCCTTTCCCTTCCGGGGCCTGCCAGTCCCGGACGGCTCCGCCAAAGGGCGAGAGGCAACCCAGCCGAGCACCTCTTCCCTTGACCACACCGAAAACCTTGAAGTCACCTTGCGCGCCCGAGGGAAGCCCGGGAGCTTCGTAAGGTTCCAGAAGCCCGCCATGCTGCAGCATAAGGCTTGAGCCGCGTCCTTGGCCCTCCAGAACACGGGCTCGATCCTGCCGCGGCCGCCGTCCGGCGCCTTGATTTCGTTTTCCACTTTGAAAACCTCCAGGCGGCAACCGTGCCGCCCCGCTGAAAAATGCATTTCTGGCGCCCTCCATGAAACGGAGCGCTCATGAAAAAAATCACTTCCCCATTACACGAATTATAAACATTGACTTTTAGATAGTCAAGTGGGTTGCCAGGAATTCTTCCATTGATTTTTGGTTTTATTGTCGAGGGAGTTCATCGGCCAGCAAAAATTCCCTTGCGGGCCGTATGCCGTGCCCAACGGCCTTTTGCCTGCCGTTGCCTGAGACAGCCTGCGAATGAAGTTAAGGACCCTAAGTGACCATTTGGAATCGTCAGAGGGAAAACAAAAGCCGGCAGTGACGCCTCCCGCCAAAAGCAGGCAAGGGCTATCGTGACAAAACGCGTTATTGATTACATGATTGTAATGTTGTAAACGGAAGCATATTGAAGCGCATGAGCACGCATGAGCACGTATGAGCACGTATGAGACGTATGAGCACGCATGAGACGTATGAGCACGCATGAGCACGTATGAGCACGCATGAGAAAAGTTACGCCGCGGTAAATCCGAAAAACAGAAGCCTTGGCCGCCAAACTTGTCCGGCGTAACCCTGGCCGGGACAAGACTGCCCTTGGAAAAAAAAAGATCCGGCAAAGCCTCATGCCGGGCCCGCCAGGGGTGCCAATCGGACAGGCGCCCTTCCGCTGCCGCAAGAGCGATGTCTGAGGCCGCCAGGGGCCTCGATAATACCGACCCCCTTTTCTTCGCCGTCCAAAGCGTCAGCCGGGCCAGGGGGCGCAATCGGACTGCGCCCCTTCAAGGCGCGCCGCAGGCGTCGTCTCCGGGCGCCGGGCGGGAAACTGAACAGGGGCGTTCAGGCGTTTCATGACGGCGGCCTGCTCGCCGTCTCCAGGCTCCCGCAGGGCTCGCCGCCCATCGGTCTTCCATGCCCCGAAACGCGAAAAGGGGAGGCCGTAGCCTCCCCTTGAAAAGAACCGTGTCCTGTCAGTCAGGACGTGTCACTGCAGCGTGCCCTTCACTGCATCCTTCCCCTTGGCAGCCGTTATCCCTGCGGCAGCCATCCTTTCTGCGGCAGCCTCAGCCGGAGCGGCGGGGGGCCCGGCCCATTTGATGACCCCTTCCAGCGGCCCGCCCCTAGTCAGCTCTTCCATGAATGCGGCGTAGGCCTGGCGCGGCCACGGGTTGTCCGCAATAATCACCAGTTGCACTCTGGCCATACGCCGCCACATCTCTTTGCATGCTTTGACGCCGCCGCCTCTTCCTGATCCCATGCCTGCCTCCTTGCCTCCGCTTTTTGCCTCCGCTTTAGAACGGACGCCTTTGAGCATGCCAGCACGTGTCACCACGGAACCCTTTTCCCCGGCTCCAGCCCGCTCCAGTCGAAAAGCCTGTCCAGTGGGCCAGGACTTTCCAGCGCGTCAAGGATGCGCTTGTATGCCTGCGGCAGG
>JAITRL010000002.1 GCA_031288415.1 Deltaproteobacteria bacterium
GCCTCCGCCGACTCGTCGGAAGCCGAAGCCTCCGTCTGCGCGCCGGAAGCCGATGCTTCCCTCGGCCCATCGGAAGCCGCAGGATCACCGGAGGCCGCGGATGCTCCGGCCGCCTCTGCCTGTGCATCGGAAGCCGAAGCCTCTGCCTGCGCATCGGAAGCCGAAGCCTCCGCCGGATCATCGGAAGCCGAAGCCTCCGCCTGCGCATCGGAAGCCGAAGCCTCCGCCGGATCATCGGAAGCCGAAGCCTCCGCCGGATCGTCGTAGGCCGCGGGATCGCCGGAGGCCGCGGATGCTCCGGCCGCCTCCGCCCGCGCGCCGGAAGCCGAAGCCTCCGCCGGATCGTCGAAGGCCGCGGGATCGCCGGAGGCCGCGGTTGCTCCGGCCGCCTCCGCCCGCGCGCCGGAAGCCGAAGCCTCCGCCGGATCGTCGAAGGCCGCGGGATCGCCGGAGGCCGCAGGAGCTTCGGATGTCCCGGCCTGCTCCTCATGAGCGAAAGCCTCGGCAGCCTGCCCAAACCCCTCAGGCGCTTTCGGCCCCGCCTGCCCCTCCGGAGCCGCTTGTTCAGAGGCACGGGAAAGCGGCAGCGATCCGAAGAGGCCTTCCCCGCCGGCAGCATCTGCGCGGCCGCTCCCGAGCTTCATGGAGTTCCACAGCATCCTCTCGGCCTGTTCGATCTCCCCCGGACTCCACGCCTTGGAGAAAAGCCCGCCGGCGGATGCCGAATCCCCTAAGGATTCCCCTGCCCTGCCCCGTCCGCTCGCCTCCGGGGAGGTTCCGCGCCCTCTCCGGAAAGACTCCTCAGGCGAATGGCCGGGGGCTTCGCCTGGATTCCCGCCCAAAGCGCCGCCGGCGCCGTTCCCGGCGGGCGCCTGGCCAGTGGCGGCGCCTTTTCCGTCCTCGGTTTCCAGAGCGTCGGATGCTCCGGGGGAGCCGGAAGCGCCTGACACGCCGGAGAAGTCTGAAGCGCCTGACACGCCGGAAGCGCCGGAGACGCCTGAAGCGTCGGGGGCTCCGGCCGCGGCCGCCACGCACTGGAGGGCGCGCGCCGCCTTGAGGGCCGGCGCCGGATCCTCCAGGTCGATCCTGGCGGGATCGATCTCCCCCTGCCGCGGCGCGCCGCGCCGCGCCTTGAGCTCCCCTGCCTCGAACCAGAACAGCACCGGGCTTACGGGCTCCTCGCCGGGTCCGAGGAGGCTCCGGAAACGCCAGGTGTTCTCCAGGACCCGCGAGGGCCCGTTGAGCTCCTCTTCGCCCCTTTGGCCCGCCTCAGGCCGGCCGCCTCCCGCCTCGGACGCCGCTCCCGGCCACATCCTCAGATCGCCCGCCGCCTCCTCGGGCCCTTCGGGAAGCCTGCCCTCCCGCAGGAAAAACTCGCCGTAAGGAAGCGATCCCGGGAGAACCGAGACCGGGGACCATACGACGCGCACCCCGGCCCTGGCCATGGCTTCGGGCAGCCCTGACCGCATCAGGGCGGCCGCCGCCGGGCACAGGGGGTCGAAGGCCACGAAAAGCCTCTTGCCCGGAGCTTCCGCCGGGGCGGGCAAGGCGCCGGCCGGGGCGGCGGGCAGGGCCCTTCCGCTCAGGTGCGCCAGGTTGTGGCGGTCCAGCAGGCCCCGATGTTTCCGTTGGAGGAAGACCCCGTCCGGGCCGTAGAAGGGACCCGGCGCGAAGCTGCCGTCGGGCCCCAGGTAAGCCAGCGACGAGAGCCCGGAGGGCCTCCCTGTCACGGGGTCCCTGCCCCGCAGCACGACCGCCGAGGCGCCGCCTTCGCCCAGCGGGAACGCCCCCTCGGCCAGCGCCTTGCCGCCGGAGAGCTCCAGGACCCTTTCCCGGACCTGCCGGGAGGCGGGCGGGGCCTTTTCCGGGCGGCCGGGCGTCGCCGTCCTCGGGAGCCCCAGGACCCCGGAGAAGGGCCCTGCCGCGGCCTCAGGCCCGAAAGCCGCGGCTCCCTCCTGAAACGTTCCGGAGGAGCCGCCGGCCGCCCGGGACCCGGCGGCCTGCCCGGCATTCCCGGAAGGGCCGGCATTATCAGAAGGGCCGGCATTCCCGGAAGGGCCGGAATTCCCGGAAGGGCCGGCGTTCCCGGAGGGGACGGAATTATCAGAAGGGCCCGCATTCCCGGAGGGGACGGAATTTCCGGAGGCCCCCGCCCGCGCGGAAATGACCGCTCCCTTAAGGCGGGCAGCCTTCCCGGCCAAACGGGCGGCGCGGTCCAGGGCCCCGGAGACGATCAGGTCCGCCGCCGCCCTGCCCGCCTCCCGGGCCGCCGCGCTCCGGATCAGGTAGGATTCCGGGGGAAGGTTCAGGTATACGGGAAGCCAGCGCGCGGGCGCGGCGGAAAACCCGGCCCGGAAGGTCTCCAGGGTGCCGGGGACAGGGGTTGCCGGGGCGGAAGCGGGGCCGGCCTCTCCCGGCGGCCCCGCCAGGGGCGCGAAGGCGGGCGGGCCGGCGGCCTCCGCCGGCGGCCCCGCGGGGCTGTCCGGCGCGGCGCCGCCGAAGGCGCCGAGGATGCGGACCGCGGCCAGGGCCAGCATGAACCCGACGAGCAGGCAGACGAGGCAGGCGACGGCGTTCTCTTTCATGGGGGATTTCCTTGGGAAAGCCGCCTGAGGCGCCTCCTGGGCGCCTGCGGCGGGAAGCGTTTCCGGGCCCGGACCCGCGGCATCCGAGTTGCCGGCCGGGCCCGCCGGGGCGGGGCCCGGCCGGAGGATCTCGCGCGCGGCGGCCGCGGCCGCG
>JAITRL010000029.1 GCA_031288415.1 Deltaproteobacteria bacterium
GGGCCTCGGCGGGCGCGGCCGGAGCCGCGCCCTCCCGGAGGGCGCTGAAGGCCGCCCGGAAGACCAGGAGGGCCTTGATGAACGCCTTATGGCCCTCCCGGAAGGCCCGGCGGCCGGCAAGCCCGCCTCCAGCCTGGACTCCCGGCTGGAGGCGCGCGGCCCTGCCGCCGGGCCTGAGGGCCTCCCTTGCCCTCCCTCGCGCGGCCCCTCAGTCGCCCTACCTGCCGATCTTTCGCTCTCCCCCAGGAGGCGGGGCGAAATAGCCCTGAGCCTGTCGCTTCTCGCGGAACGCCTGCGGCCGGCCCCCGGCGCCCCCGACATGCGCGGAGAGCCGGTCCTGGCCCTCTCGGAGGGCCCGGCGGTCCTCGCCGCGGCCGTCCTCAAGCTCAGGACCGGCCCGCTGACCTTCCTGTGCGAGGGCGGCGAGGCCGCGCTCTCAGCCGCGGCCCTGGCCGACCTCAACGGCGAGGAGGGCAGGATCTTTATTCTTAAGGGGCCGCTGGCCCGCGCCCTCAAGCCTTACGGCGGCCTCCCTGAAGGAGGCTTCCCCCTGGCGGTCGCCTGCCTCCCTCCGGCGATGCTCACCCGGCACCTGGGCGCCCTCTCCAGGCTCCTGGCCCCTCGGGGGAGGCTGATAGCCGTCGGCCCCGCAACGGGCTCCCAGACCGCGGCGGTCCTCAAGGCCGCCTCCAGGGCCGGGCTGTCCCTGGGCAGCTCCGTGGTCATGGGCGAGGCGGTCGGCCTGTGCCTGGACCGCCCCCTTGCCCGCAACGCTTCCCGCTGGGACTGGAAGCCCGGCGACTGGGTGAGCCGCCTTACCGAAGACGAGCTGGCCGCCATCGAGGAGCTGGGGGACGATGGAGTTCCGCACCCCGGGGCGGAGGAAACCGCTCTTCCGGCAACGGCCGGCCGCGGCTCCCCGCAGGCCGCCTCCGCCCTTGACACGGCCTGCCCGGCCCGTGACGAGGGAGCGGCCGCCCCGGCCGCTGACGAGGGGCTTGCCGGCCCAGACCGCAGCGAGGGAACGCCCGGCCCGGCCACTGAGGCAGGCTTGGCCGCCCCGGCTTTGGACGAGGGGCCGGGCGACGCGGCAAGACTGGCCCGGGACGAGGCCGCCGGTTTCGGGGGCGGCCCGAGCCGTGACGATTTCTCGGGCGGCGAGGGCGGCAGTGAAGCCGCCCGCTCCCTGGCTGCCCCCGCAACCAGGGCTTTTCCGCCTCCGGAAGCCCCGTCGGCCGTCTACAGGGAACACCGACCCGCGCCCAGGGGCCGAGCGGCCCGCGGCGCATCCGGGAAAGCCGCCTCAGGCGACTCCCCTCGGCGCAGGAAGGGCAGGCGAGCCCTATGCGCGGAAAACCGGGCTCCGGAAGGGCCGCCTGCCGAAAATCAGGCCCTGCGCTCCGCCCGGCCCGGCCAGGCCGGGGACTCTGCCGCTAAAACCCCGCAAGGGCGAGCTGTCCGGGAACGCCCTGCCGGCGCCCCGTACGTCCAAGGCTTCCAGGACGCCCCGGATGCCCTGGACGGCTGCGGCGTCCAGGGCTTCGCGTCCCCGGAAGGCCAAGGCGGGCCTAGCCGGTTCCCCTCCGGGCTCCTGGACTGGGAAGGGCCTGGCTCTGGCAGGGAAACCCAGCCTGACCTTCCCGGCAGGCGCCCTGAGGAACTGCCTGCGGCAGCCGCGGAAGGCTTTCCGGACTGCCGCCCCGGGCTGTCCCCGTTCGGGCGCCTGCCATCCGCGGCAAAAGAGCCTGCCGCCGAGGACGCGGACTAGCGGCCGGCCGGTCGCCCTTCACAGCCCGTTTTCGATGGGCAAAAGGCCCGGTATCCGTATCATAAGCCTCGCGGAAGTCTTCAACCCCTGCCACTCCAAGCCTTTGAACCTAAAATCCCGAAGCTGTGTACTAAAAACTTTGTGGGTAGGGACAGCCAAAAGCATCAAAAATCTTTTTTTGTTTTGCTGTTACTGGTGAAACGATATTTAATTTGTTTGTTTTAATAATTTTTATACCGTTAAGAATTTTAAAAAGTTCTTTTATTGTATATTGTCTATATAAATTATTATCTAACATAATTTTATGAATATATGATAAAATTATTAATGATAAAAATGATATAAATATTTTATTTTCGCTACATAATTCAGTATGGCACCGAATAGTTTCTTGTTCTGTTTTATTTTTTAATATATTAAAAGATTTTTCTATAATATCACGTTTTCGATAAATTTCAATAGTTTTTTCAGAGTTTATAATGTCATTACTTAAAAAAATAAACCACCCTGCTTTAGATAGTGCTTTATCAAAAGCATCTTGTCTTCTTGTTACAGTATAACCTGTCGATTTCCCTGGCCTCTTTTTTATATTAAAAAACGTTAAACAGTCTATATCTTTCGCATAAAATTTAGGATTTTGTTTAATTAATTTATATAAATTATTTAATTCTTCAGCAATCTGATTGTGAGTATCTAAATATTTATTTTGATCTATATATATATGAGCATTTAAATATCTATGATTCCAAACTATTCGCTTAGTAACGCCATAAATAGGGTTTGTGGGCGTGTCTATAAGGTAACTATGATTTAAAAATATATAGCGATATTTATCTATCAAATCATGTTTTAAAGATGTTGTTGCAGGCAATCCAATGATAAATTTAATTTTAGGTTTGTAATTTAACATATATAGTAGATTATTTTTTGAATAAAAATATCTGTCTAATACTAATTTAAAGTTATTATGGCAAATAAAATCATATTTTTGGATATCATTAACCAATAAAGTTACGTCATTAGTGCTTCCAAGGTGAGTACATGAATAAATAGGTAAGCCTGTATTTTCTCCAAATAAAAGATATAAATTGACTTGTTTTATTTTCTTGTTTTTATTGTATTGTTTTGGTTTACCCATTTCTGCTGTTTCTATTCTTAATGAATAGGTTGAAATAGAGGTAGTATCTAAAACTATATAATCAATATCTTGAATATATTTACTCCATAGTCTATAAAAAATATTTCTTTGAGACTCTGTTATGTCAGAAAATAACTCACTAATACGTTGAGAAGCGACATCTGTAGGTTGTGAGACTGTATCATAAAGCTCACTAAAATAACGGCAATACATAACTGGGTCGGGATCAATAACATAAAAATATGCCAATGTTAATATTTCATTTAAATTATGCTTAATTGAATCAGATAAAATTTTCAATAAATTTATTCTTTTTGTAATAAAATCTAATAAAAATATGGAACCATAAATCCGTTGTTCTGAATTACGTATATCATTTATGCTAAATATTTTTTTGTTACCATTAGTTGCTATGATATCAATGATATTATCATTTTGATTTTGGGTTAGAGGCTTTATTTGACTGTCTATAGTATCAATATCACTTAAATTTAAGATAATATTTCTTTTTGAGGCGTATTTTCCCAAATTTATTTTTAAATCATCTAAATTTTCAGACACCCAATTGATTTGCTTATTGCTAAATATAGGTTTTCGTGAATTCTGATCGATTTTCCCTAAATATGTAATACGGCGTTTTGGATCTTTCTTTCCAGCCTCTCTGTTGGAGACTCCACAGTAAATGTATTCTTGTCCGTTAATTTTACTTATGGAGAAGTGGGACATTGCTACCTTCTTGTAGTACTAAATAATTCAATTTAGTTAGTACTACAAAAACGGCATTAAAGTCAACCCTTCAAAATTTTCAAAATGCTTGCTATTTAAGCAAAGTTGAAGTATTTGGCTGGTTATAAGGGTGCTTTGTAGTACTAATGTCCCGGGATTTTAGGTTTGAAGCTTCCGCCTCTCAAAGGCTTTCCCGACGTTTTCGCAGAGAAAACCCCCGCCGGGTTCAACGGCTTCACGCAGCCTTGGCGGAAGTCCCGGCTTAAGCGGCTGGTTTCATTGGCTTTCAGGTTTTGCCTCGGGCGGCCGGAGGGGCTTTCATCCGCGGGAGAACCGGGCGCGGAGCGGCCGGCAATGTCGCTTATGCGTCTGAGGCCCTGCCGCCTGCGGCGGCAGCCCTCCTTTCCAGCTCCAGGTATCTTCCAGGCTCCAGCGGGATCACCTTGCCCTTCTCCGGGAAGAGCTTCATGATGCCGTCCGCGCTGTCGTGCTCGATCGGGATTATCGCCGCGTCGGGGAAGATTTCATCCGCGAGCCTCTTGAGGGCTTCGGGCGAGGCATGGCCGCCGGTGTGGATCACCGTGACGGCGGATTCAGGGGAGGCCGCCCCGGCCTCCGGGCCGCCCGGCATGTCCGTCACGTCGCCCGCCCGCGAGAACTCCCGCGCGGGCCATGAACGCAGCCAGTCCTTGAGCAGCTCCCGGTCTTCATGGCTGTTGCGCCGCCCGGGATCAAGGTAGCCCCTCCACCTGGAATAGATGACCGCGCCCCCGGGGCCGGAGGGATCCGCCCCGGGACCTCCCAGGTAACGCGTCATGTGGGTCTTGAAGCATTGCGCCGTGCCGCGCGCCAGCATCAAAAAACCGGCCTTGTCCCATCGCGCGTAGTCGGCTTCCTTGCCGGGCCCGATGACCTCTAAGCGCCCCCTGAACCCGAACGGCTTTCCCTCCGAGTCCTTGAATCCGTCGGCGGCCTTAAGGATGCGGGCCTGGTAGCTGTCCGCCAGGAACAGCCTCCCTCCCCCCTCCTGGGCGGCGTTGGCCTCCATGAACGCGTGGATCCTGTCAAGATCCGTCGACGAGCACACGACGAAGACGTGGCGGCGGGTCTTCAGGAACCTCTCGGCCATGCCCCTGACGTCACTCTCCGGATAAAACGACCTGCTCCCCGCCCGTTCCCCCTCCCCGCGGCCGGCCCCTTCCGCGTACACCGGCATGCAGACGGCGTGGGTCACGCCGGGCGCGTAAGCCTTGAGCCGGTTGAGGGCAAGGGGCCATCTGAGCCCGTGGTCCCGGAAGTCGCCCGTGACGAGACAGGCGGCCCCGTCCCCTTTGACCAGGAACATGTACGTGTCCAGGCAGGAGTGGTCCGTCAGGAACCGGGTCACCGTAAGGCCGCCGAACGCGTAGGTATATCTGGACCTGTCAAACGTCTTGATCCTGCCGATGGCGGCCAGCCGTTCGGCGCGGCGCCGGTCGCCCGCGGGGCCGCGGCCTTCCCCCGGCCCGGTCTCCGGGAAGGCGCCCGGGCCCCGCCTGCCGCAGGCGGCGGAAGGGACGCCGGAGAGCTTCCCCTCGATGATCCGCATCAGTTTCGCGGTCACGGATCCGGCGTACACGTCGATTCCCTCCAGGCAATCCTCCAGCCGCCCGGAGTGGTCGTTGTGGAGGTGGCTCAGGAACAGGGCGGAGCCCTTGGGGCCGGAATCAGGCTCGGTAAGCCCCGGAACGCTGAACGGGGCGCCCCCGCTCCCCAGGTCGATGAAGATCCGGCAGCCGTCGTCAGACAGGAACTCCACCGTGGTGGGGTTGTACTCCCCCCTGCCGGGTCCCCTGTGTAATTTCAGCCGCATCCCTTCCCCTTTTCCCGCCGTAGGCGCGGCGGCCCTGAGCCGCCGGCGCCCGCGCCAGGCTTTTCTGTCCGCGGCCCCCCCTGCCGCATGGCGCGGAATAGGGAGGCTCAATAAAACCGGATCCTCGGCTGAAGTATCCGCGCCCGGCAGGGGAAGTCAAGAGAAAATCCCCGACGGAGCCGGGCAACAGGCCGGGATTCCTTCCGGCCGGGTCCGCCGGGCGCCGGAGGCGCGGTTCTCCCGGGCTTCCCTGTTTCCGTTCTCCGGCAGCTTTCCTGATCCGGCTTCGGGTCCAACAGTTCGGCCCCGCGCTTCCGGGAGCCGCGCAAGGCTTCCGAAAACCGCGCCAGGCTCCGGCGGACTGCCGCAGGCAACCGGAACCGGATTTTATCCGTTTTGCGGGCTTCCGGGCACGGCGACAAGCCGCCAGGCCTTAGGCCGCGGCCTTCCCGGCCATAGGCCGCGGCCTTCCTGGTTCCGGCGGCGAGCCGCCGGGCGCCTGGGGAGCGCCTCCGGCATCCCGGCTCCCGCTTCGCGGGAGGCCGCTTCAAGTCCCGCGCCGCCGCCTTGAGGGAGGCTACGCGAAACGGCGGCGCCGCCCGTCTTGAGGGCGGAAGACGGCGGGCGGAGGCCTTCCCGTCAAGCCCCCAGCATTTGCGTGATCAGCCCCAGGGCCCGCTGGGCCGGCGTTAGCGCGGAAGGGAAGAGGCCCGGCTCTGAACCCGGCGGGGCGGCGGCCCCGGCCAGGCCCAGCCAGCCGGCCTCCACCTTGGATATCTCGGTCATGAGCTCCCCGCCGCCGGCCGCGGTCACGAGGATGAGCACCCCTATCTTGAGGCCCAGCCCGGCGAAGGCCGCGGAGTCGAGGCTCTTCCAGTCGGGGAAGCTCAGAAGGCTGAAAGCCCCCACGCTCCGGAAGCTTTCGGCCTCGGACATGCGGGACTTCACGGTGACCAGGGTGACCTTAAGGCCGATCCTGGCTCCCAGGGCCGCGGCCTCGAAGGCCAGCTCATCGTCCCCGAAGACGAAGAGCCTGCCCAGGCCGGGGTTGAGGGGCAGAAGGCTCAATTCGCCGTCGGCGGCCGGGAGCCGCGGCGCGGTCCAGGGCCCCCTGGCCGCGAGAATGTGGCGGGCAACGCGCAGGTCGCCCTCGCCGCAGGGGCTGGCGACGGTCAGCAGCCAGGCCGCCCACGCCTCCTCCTGGCCATCCAGGGCCTCCTTCCAGAAGGCGAGGGCCCTCTCGCCGGCCTGCTTTTCCAGGAGAAACCTTCTCCCGTCAGGGGCCACGGCCACCAGAGGCTCGCCAGGGGCCATGTCCCCGATGTATTTTCTGGCCCCCCTGAATATGCCCGAGCCTCTCCAGTCCCCCGCCTGCACCTTGCCCTCGCGGTCGAGCACGGCGGCCCGGACGTCACTCCCGTTGAGGGTCTGGGCCAGGACCGGCTCCCCGCCGTTGGAGAGCTCGGACACCAGGAAAGGCAGCCAGGATTGCATGAGGGACACCTTTGGAAACAGGCGGCAGGAACCGTTTCCGCCGCGGCTTCCTCATTATGCAATTAAAATGCCCGGAAACCTCGCGGAGACTCTCCGGAAGCCCTTCCCTTCAAGGCCAGACGGACCTGAGGCGCCCGGCGCCCCCGGCCCCTGGGGTCCAGGGGCGCCGGGCGCCTCAGGCGGTGGCGGCGCGCCGCCGCGGAAAAGAAAACCGGAACGCGGCCTCCGGCAACCCTCACCCGGCCCGTCGCTTGGCCTGCCGATGCCTTCCGGCATCGCCGGAAGACTTTTCCGTCATCGGCAGCGGCTCGTAAAAGCCTGAAGGTGAGGTTTTTGGCATAGGCCGGCCCGGAAGGCGTAAAGTCACGTGAGGCCAAGAAATCCCTGGAATTCACGGGGACGGCCATGGGTGGCCCGCAAGGCCTTGGGTGGCCCGGTGAGGCCATGGAGGTCCGTGTGAAGCCTTTGAGGCCCCATGAGGCCGCGGGAGGCCCGGTGAGAGGTCTTGGGAGGTCTTGGGAGGTCCCGTGAGGCCTCGGGAGGCCACGTGAGGGCTGGGAGGTCCCGTGAGGCCATGGGAGGCCGCATGAGGCCTTGGAGGTCCCGTGAGGCCTCGGGAGGCACGTGAGGGGCTTGGGAGGCCAAGGGAAGTCCAGTGAAGCTTTGGGAGGTTTCGAGGGGACCCGTAAAGCCGCGGGAGGTCAGGAAGGCGCCGTTAGGCCTTGGGAGGTCCCGGCAGGCCCTGTGTAGCCGCGGGAGGCCAGAAGTTCCTGGCGAGGCGGCCGGGCGGCGCCCGGGCGGCGGCCTTCCGGTCCAGGTCGCGGGGGTTGCGGTTGTCCGGAGGGGCTTTAGCCCCAGGCAGGGGTTCCGGCCGGGCGGGCCGATGATCGTTCGGGCGGGGAACTCCCGCGCCCCGGCGAGAGTCCCTCGCGCGCGGCGGGAGTCCGGGGCGGCCCCGAAGGCCCCCCATCCGGCAGGCGGCGGGGGGGGCCGGGGGACTTGCCTTACGCCGCCTCCCCCTCGGCCTTCCAGAGGAGGGCCGCCTTCACGAAGCCGTCCAGGTCCCCGTCCAGGACCGCGTCGACGTTCCCGGACTCGCAGCCGGTGCGGTGGTCCTTGATGAGGCGGTAGGGCTGGAGGGTGTACGAGCGGATCTGGCTCCCCCAGGCTATGTCCTTCTTGTTGTCGTGCATGTCCTTGATCTCTTTGGCCCGTTTTTCCTGCTCAAGCTGGTAGATGCGGGCCTTGAGGACCTTCATGGCCAAATCCTTGTTGCGGTGCTGGCTCTTCTCGTCCTGGCACTGCACCACGATGCCTGTGGGAAGGTGGGTGAGCCGAACGGCGGAGCTGGTCTTGTTGACGTGCTGGCCGCCGGGCCCCCCGGCCCGGTAGGTGTCGATGCGGATGTCCTTGTCGTTGAGCTCGATCACGATGTCCTCCGCCACCTCCGGGGTGACGAAGACCGAGGCGAAGGACGTGTGGCGGCGGCTCTGGGAGTCGAAGGGGGAGATCCTGACCAGGCGGTGGATGCCCGCCTCGGTCTGCAGGAGGCCGTAGGCGTAGGGTCCGCTCACGGTGAAGGTCACCGACTTGAGGCCCGCCGCCTCGCCGGCCAGGCTGTCCACCAGCTGGGTGGAGAACCCGCACCGGTCGGAGTACCGCATGTACATCCTGAGAAGCATGGCTACCCAGTCCTGGGACTCGGTCCCGCCCGCGCCCGCGTGGATGTCGATGATGGCGTTGTTGTAGTCCATGGCCCCGGACAGGGTACGCCTGGCCTCGTAGTTCTCGAGTTCCCGCAGGAAATCCTCGACGCGCCTGCCGATGTCGTCGCACTGGCTCTCGTCGCTTTCCTCCAGGGCGAGCTCCAGAAGCAGCGAAAGGTCGGAGGCGGAATCCTCGAGCCGCCTCCACACGGAGAGCTTCTCCTCAAGACGGGTGCGTTCCTGGGCCGTGGCCTGGGCGCACTTGGGGTCGTCCCAGAAGCCCGGCCTCTGCATGATCTCGTCGAGATCCTTCAGGCGGGAGTTGAGGGCGTCAAGGTCAAAGATACCCCCGGAGCACGGAGAGGCGATCGTTGAATTCCTTGAGCGGGGGCTTGAAGTCTGCGAGCATGATCGAAAACCTTTCGCCTCCGGGCGAAGACCGGCCCGGGGCTGGCAAGCGCGGGCCGAACGCGGCCGCAGGATAGCATGAGGCCGGCCGGGTCAGCCCTGACCCGGAAAGGCGGCGCGGCGCCGCGCGCGGAAGGCCGCGGGCGGGCCTGGCCGCAGGCGGCGGACGTCTTGAGGCCTCGGCAGGGGAGCCGCCCAAAAAGACGGCATAGGCAGCGTAGCCGGGCAAAGGACGGCCCCGGCGGCAGGGAAGCGGCCCGCGGCCTCGGCCGCCGGCCAGGGGCTCCCGGCGGCGTCAAGAGGCCAGGAAGGGGGCCGGGAAAGGCTAAGCGGCGGAATCAGCTTCAGAAGGTCCCGGACCCGCGCCCGACGCCCTGGCGCGGACAATCCGGCAAACCGGAAGGCTGAAAGGCCAAGGCGCTGTTCAGGCGTTCCTCCGGGAAAGCGGATTATAGGGCGATTTGCGGCACCAAAACAAGGCTTTGCGCGCCTTTCAGCTCAAAACACGCGCGGCGCAGGAATAAGCGGGCAGGAAGGCCGCCTCGTCAGAAGGCGGCAAGGCAGGCCAAGGGCAGAGAGGCGACTTAAGGGCAGAAAGGCCGGCAGCCTCACTGATGATAAGTCTTAGGGCGCAACTTCGCAACTTCGCAACTGCACGACTGAACACAGGGATTGGGGACGGGACGGCTCAGCCGGAAAAGGCGGGGCGCTCGCCGGAAATGCCGTTGCCTGGGCCTGAAATGATTAGATGTGGCGCATGGTTATGTCAAGACGGAAAAAGCGGTCCAGGGCGAACGGGGATGGATCCGGGAAGATTGCCGTGACAGCCGAACAGTATACAGTCCGGGCAAGCCGCTTCACGCGACGGGCCGCTGGCCGCCTCAGGCCTTGCCAAGCCAGCCGGCAGGGCCGGCCGAGGGGTACCGGGCCGGCTGTGCCGCCCGGGGCCTGCGCCGCTCCCGGAATGCCGGGAGTCCTCAAAGCCGTCTGCCGGAAACCGGTATTGTAGCTGTACATTCTGGAAGGCTTCGGGGGGCTTTCGCCATGAACGGTAAAATTGGTACAACCGCGGAAGCCTCGGCAAAGATGATAAAAAAACTATAAATTACAGGTGCTTAAGACTTAAGAACGAAGGTGATGATTGTTCAGGCGCTGCGGGGAAAGCTGATGTTTTTCTGGGGTTGCTTGCAAACCGAAATGAACAGTCAGGTACATAACCGTCCTCATGCACAACGGCTGCCCAGCAGGCCAAGCCCCGCCGGATAAAGGCCTCCTCCAGGCTACGGGGGGAACCTGACCGGGCGGAGAGGAGGCCAGGACAAACCGAAAATTTTCAGAATCGAAGCGGCCTTAGTACAATCTGAGGGGCAATGCTTGTACAAAAAGGAGGGAGGATTGTACAAGCTAAAGGCGGCTTGAAGCCGCCTTTGAGGCGTATTCCGAGGGGTATTTCGCACGGACGGCCCGGGGACTGCGCCGGGAGCGGCACGTATGTCATCCAGGCTGACAGGGAGGCGATTCCGGCCGAAAGCGAGCATGTACAAGCCTGGAGCGAGCCTGTACAGGCAGGGTTCTGAACTGTAAAGGCCAGTATCGCGACTGTACAGGCCAGGATCGCGACTGTACAGGCCAGGATCGCGACTGTACAGGCCAAGTTCAGGACCGTACAGGTCGAGATCAGGACTGTACGGGCCAAGCTCAGGACCGTACAGGCCGAGATCAGGACAGTACAGGCCGAGATCAGGACTGTACAGGCCAGGTTCAGGACTGTACAGGCCTTGCCCGATGCTGTACAGGGCGGGATTGAGGCTGTACAGGCCAAGCCCGAGCCTGTACAGGCCGGGCTCAAGAGCTTACTGGCCAGGCTCAAGCCTGTACGGGACGGAATCGGGACCGCACAAGCTTAAGTTCGGGACTGTACATG
The DNA here is from genome assembly GCA_031288415.1 of Deltaproteobacteria bacterium. Classification (GTDB taxonomy): domain Bacteria; phylum Desulfobacterota; class Desulfarculia; order Adiutricales; family Adiutricaceae; genus JAIRZX01. The sequence continues at coordinate 11,017 of JAITRL010000029.1, forward strand.
GCAAAACCGTTCCCGTACGGGCCGGGGGGGAACCGTACAAGCCGGCTACAGGCTGCGCTGACGGCCGGGGCGCCGTACAGCGCAAGGGATAGCCCGCGCAAGCCGCAGGGGCGTTCGCATCAGTCATGGACATGCCAAGGGCCAGCAGCCCAGGGCTGAACGCCGCCCTTAGGCGAAAGGCGCGGCAACCTGCGCTCGAAACGTCTTGCAGGCCGCAAACCCCGGTGTTTCGCCCCTGCAGGGGCATGCCCGCCTGAAGGGGCGCCCTGCGGATTGGCCTGGCCGCCGCGACGAGCGGCCGGCAGGGAGCCGACAGCGGCGGAGGCGGCGGGTCCGGAGGGCATTGCGGCCCCGGTGACCGATCGGGCAGGCGCGCTTCAGGGCGGGGGGCAGGCGCGCCGGGGCGCCCTCACCGGACGGCTCCTCGTAAGGCTGCCGCGCGCAAAAGCATTCGGCCGGCTCACAGGACATCCCAGGCACAGCCTGCGGCATGAACCCCAAAAACGATTTTTGCCGACGAGGTCCAGGGAACCGCCGGGCATAGCCAAGCCGGCCCGGCGGAGGCCTTGGCGATCCCGGCCTAGGGCGGCTGGCTCAGGTTTTAGACCTGCCCGGCCATCGGCCGCCGCAAGCCGCCTCACGCCCTGAAGACTGGCGGCCGCCCGAGCGGACAGCAGGCCGCGCCTGAGGCGCGGCGCGGGCGTTCAGGGAAGCCTCACGGAAAGGCGAAAGCGCGGAAAGCTCCCTGGGCGGCTAGCGTTCCTGGCCGGCGGAGGACATCAGGGCCTCCGCATCCGCCTCGGTAACGAGGGATCTCACGTACCCCTCCTCATCGGCCTCAGCCCCGGCCTTGGCGGGGTCTTTGAACAGGACAAGGTACTCCCCATCCTGCAGGATCAGGGAGACGACGTTCTGATCTATGTAGCCCCGCACGACCGTCACGGCCTCGAGCTCGAGATCCCGGCGGGAGAGGCGCGGGTTAACGCTGATGCTGGCTTTGAGCCTGTCGTCCACGATCCCGAAAATGGCCTCGATGCCGCTTCCCCAGGACCGTCGGATGCCCCCCCGCCATTTGCCGTACTGGTTCACGAGCCCGAACGAGAACCTCAGCGAGCTCTGCGGCCAGCTCGAAAGATCGGCGCGCCTGTAGACCGTCCTCGGGCGGGCTGCCCTGCGGCGGGGCCCGTCGAAAGGCGCCAGATCGCCCCTGTCCGAACCGAACGGGCGAAGCGAAGGGTTGCCCCAGCGGTCAGGGCGCTTCCCGCGGCGGCCCGCGTGGGGGTCCAGGCGCTCCGTGAGATCCAAGAAAGGAAACGGGCCGTCGTCGTCCCTGCCGCCATGGCGGCAGCCGCGGCGCCGGTCATGCCGGCGGTCGCAGGCGCCGGATTTGTTCGCAACTCCCGGTCTGTCCCGCTCGTCGCGCCGGTCCCAGGAGCTTCCCCACTGGGCGAGGGAGGGGTCCGGGAAGGAAAGCGACCATGCAAGGGCCAAAGCCGCCGAAAAACCCAAGGCGAAAAAAAACCTGAACATGACGATCTCCCTGCGGACGGCAGGCTGTCCACTCCCGCTGCCAGGGAATATAGCAACATCCGGGCCGGTTCTTCAAGAACCCGGACAACCCCTCCCTGAACGGCCCCGGAGCCTGAAGGGCAGGGCCCCTTCAGTGCCTGCTTTCCCGCCGCAGGCGGGACATTGTCGGCGGGCTTGCGGCCATGCCTCCGGAAAAGGCTTGCGGAAAAGCCGCAGGCGCGCCTTCCGGAGCATGCCTGAACCGCCAAACATCAGGGAACTGAAAAAAGTTCTGCCGGCAAACCGTGTCGCCTGGGCCTGCCCTCCGGCGCCTTTCCGGCCGACGGAAGCCGGGGCCTCGCCGGAACAAACCGCGCCGCTCAAAAAAGCTGAAGCGGCAGGAGAGCCCTAAGCCGGGAAGGCCGAACAGGCCGAGGCTCTGCAAGGACCTCAGACGCGAGCCGATGCGAAATTGGGGCGGCCGGGGGGCGGGAATGAGAGGCAGGCCGAACCCGCAGGCCTGTCAGGCCGGCGGAAACCGCAGGGAACCCGCGGGTTTTGGCTCAGGCCGGCTCCGGCTTGAGCCTCAAAAGCCCCTTGCATCCGCTTGCGGCCGACCTGCCTCCCGGCCAGGGCAGCCTGCCGGGCCCTCAAAGGGGCCACGGGCGCCGGAGACGGGCCTGCGGCCCTGAAAAAATGCCTCGGAAGGCCCGCCTGAAAACCCCGGAAGACCGATCTTCCGTATGTCATCGGAAATTACTGCAGGGGAACCTTCCGGGAACGCCCGCGCGAAACTCCCGGGATCACGCGGGAAGCCTGCGGAGCCCGCTGGGGAAGCCGCGGAGAAGAGCCCTCAGGGGACTCTGCAAGGCTGTGGCCAGTATTCGGCAGCCTTGGTGAAATTCCGCCACTGGTGGGATAGTTTCCTCCCGCACTTAAGCCGAATTGTAAAAAATGACAATTTGTTAAGCCTAAGTTATATGACTTTCCGCATAAATCAGGATTGGCCCCCATCTTGCTGTAAAACTGCAGGCCAGGCGGGAAACCGCCCGGCGTGAGAAAGGCAGCAATGAGAAAAATGCATCGCCACCAGAAGACAGTCAGCCAAGAAGTCCGGATCAGCGGCATCGGCCTCCATACCGGAAAAAAGGTAGACGCGGTCCTCAGCCCCCTGCCCGTGGGTTCCGGGATCTGGTTCCGCCGGACCGACTCCCCGGGCGCCCAGCCGGTTTTGGCTGCCGTTGAGAACGTCACCGACACCAGCCTCGCGACCACCATAGGCCGGGGCCAGGAGAGCGTCGGCACCCTGGAGCACCTCCTGGCGGCGCTCGGCGGACTTGGCATCTCCAACCTCAAGGTCGAGGTGAACGGCCCCGAGGTCCCCATACTGGACGGCTCGGCCCTCCCCTGGCTGCGTTTCCTCCAGAAGGCCGGCATCGCCACCCTGCAGGCCCCCCGGACCTTTTACAGGGTCAAGAGGCCCTTCGCCGTCTCCGACGGCGACGGCCGCAGGTCCATAACCGTTGAACCCTCCCAGGCCTTCTCCATAGACTGCGAGATCGAGTTCCCCGGCTATGTGGACCTCCAAAGGCGCGTCTTCAGGTTTTCCCAGTCCGCCTTCGTCTCCGAGATAGCTCCCGCCCGCACCTTCTGCCTGGAGCGCGACGTCGCGGCCATGCAGGCCTCGGGCAAGGCCCTGGGCGGCGGCCTCGACAACGCGGTGGTCATCGGCGGCAACGGCCGCGTGCTCAACACGGAGGGCCTCAGGTTCAGGGACGAGTGCGTGCGCCACAAGATCCTGGACTTCCTGGGCGACCTCACCCTGGCCCAGCTCCCCGTCGCCGGCCGCTTCACGGCCGTCAGGACCGGCCACACCATGAACCGCCAGTTCCTCCAGGCCCTCCTCAAGACCCCCGGCATCCTGGAGAAGGTCACCTCCGAGTCCCCGGGCCATGTCGAGAACTTCGAGCTGCCCCCGCTCCCGGCGGCGGCCGTCGCCCTGTAACGTTTTTCTCCTCCGCGCCGACGCGAGTCCCTCCTTTCGGGCGGGCCCTTTCAGATGAGGGCCCGCTATTTTTTTGCTCCTCGCGCGGGATGCCTGAAAGAGCCCTCGCCCCGCCCCCAGATCTCCCGTCTCCCGTAACTCCCAGCCGGCCTTGGTCTGACATGACCGGCAGAACTCCCGGACTTGCTCCTGGCCGCCGCGCCGTACAACCGCTTTGCCCCTGAGCTGTACAACCTTTCCTTGGACGCCTGCGGCCCGTGCCCGGATTCCCGCCCGGCGGCCGAATAATATGTAGCTTCGCATCGTAACTCGTCGCGGCCCGCCTGAAGATCCGACTTCACGCCTCAACGCCGGTTTCCCGACCGCCGCCGCCCTCCTTCCCCGCTTTCGCCGCTCACGCCGCCTTGGCCGCAGGCCTCGGCTGAAGCCGCAAAATCCTGCGGCGGCTTTCTGGCCTCTGGGAGTGTACAACCGCTTAACCTTTGCCAAGCCCGCACTTCTTCCACAAGCCTAGCCCTCCTGCCTGACCAGGCCATAAGGCCTCCCATCGGCCCTTTGCCTCTAATCTCACCGCGTCCTGTCTGAATTTCCCGCAAACACTCCCGCCTGGGCATCGTTCATGACAAATGCCCGGCCTCGCTTCCCTCCCCCAGCCTGTCCAGGGCGCCTCCCTCCTTCGGCTGCCCGGTCGAGTAGCCTTCACGACAATTTGTACAACCACACGCCGCTAACCGTTCCGGTCGATACCCTGTCCTTTAGCCCCGAACCGCGGCAAGGTGACCCGAAAGCTTTTCGCCTGCCGGCTTACCGCGGCCCGCCTGAATTTTCTGTAGGCTGTCCGGCGCCTGAAAATTTGCGGGCACAGGCTGCAGGGCCTTTGCGCAGGAATCAGTCTTTCCCGCCTGACGATTCGTCCCCGTTGGCCCCGCCGGGCCGCCTTCCTCCCCGCCCTCCGGCTTTCAGCCGTCTTCTTTACCGCCCTCCGACTTTCCCGCCGCCTTCCTTGCCTGCTTTCCTCCTTCCCCGTTCGGCCTTCTTCTTTCCCGCCCTCCAACTATCCCGCCTCCTTCTTTCCTCCCCTCCGATTTTCCCGCCTCTTTCTTTCCCGCCCTCCAATTTTCCCGCGGCCTCCTTTCCCGCTTTCCTTCCTCCAGCCCTTAAACCTAAACCTCTCCGGGCGCCCGCCGGCCTGGCCCCGCGCCAATCGGACCGCCCGGCCCTGCCCTTTCACCGGTTCAGCCTCCGGCCCAGGCCCTCCAGGCGGCCGGCTCGCCCTTCCGTATCAGGATTCACCGCGGCCCGCCTGAATTTCCTGCCGGCCTCCCGGCTTCATTCCCTTCCAAGTCCCAGCCTTGCCGCCTGCCCGGCGGAGGGCCTGCCTGAGGCCTTTTGCCCGCTTTCGGGTTTTCCGCTCCTGCGGGAACTTCCGCCCCAATGCCGCGCGCCTCAAGGACGTACTATAGGCCCGCGCCGGTCCTTGACTTGAGGGCGCGAAAAGTCCATACTTATTATCTATTTTGTGCGATCCCTGCCGGGCACGGCGGCCCAGCATTACCGCCGGGAGGCGGGACCGGTGCGCCTTTGCGCCCGCGTGAGCCTTCCGGCCGCGCGGGGGCGCCATCGCGCCGCGTGAGCCTTCCGGCCGCGCGGGGGCCGGCCCGCGCCCGCTCAGGCCGCCGGTGACGCGCCCGCGCAGGCCTTGCCTGGCCCGCCAGGGCCCTGACACCGGCCATTCCGCCCCGGCCCGGGGCCTGTCTTTCTCCACCGCCCCGCGCCCGCCGCGGGCAGATCGGAAAAGTCGAGCAGCATGAAAGACGTCCAGAAACAGAGAACCGTCAGCCTGATCTCCCACGGCGGGGCCGGCAAGACCAGCCTCGCCGAGGCCTTCCTCTTCCTCGCCAAGGTGAATACCCGCCTGGGGTCCGTAGCCGACGGCACCAGCTGCCTGGATTTCGAGCCGGAAGAGATCAAAAGGAAGAGTTCGCTATCCACCTCCTTCCACAGCGTGCCCTGGAAGGGCTTTCAGGTCACCTTCGCGGACACCCCCGGAGGGGAGAACTTCCTGAACGACACCCGCACCGTGCTGGCCGGCACTGATTCCGCCGCCGTCCTCGTGGACGCCGTGGACCTCGTGAAAGTCTCCACCGAGAAGGGCTGGGCCTTCGCGGATGCGAAAGGCCTCCCCAGGATCGTGATCATCAACAAGATGGACAAGGAGCGGGCGGACTTCTACAAGGCCTTCGAGAGCGTCGCGGAGAACTTCGCCTCCCCCAGGCCCATTCCCGCGGCCCTCCCCATCGGGTCCGAGGACTCCTTCACGGGCCTGGTGGACCTCCTGGCAGGCAAAGCCTACACCTTCGACGCCTCGGGCTCGGCGGCCGAGGGGCCGGTGCCGGACTCGGTCGCCGCCCAGGCCGCCGAGTGGCGCGACAAGCTCGTGGAGGCGGTCTGCGAGACCGACGACGCGCTCATCGAGAAGTACCTGGAGGGAACGGAGATCGCCGCCTCGGATTTGGACGCCGCCCTCAAGGCGGCGGTGGCCGCCGCCAAGATCGCCCCGGTCTTCCCCGCCTCCGCCCTGAAGCTGTCCTGCGTGACCTACCTCCTTGACGCCATAACCAGCCTGCTGCCCTCCCCCGCGGCCAGGGGCCCGGTGGCGGGCCATGCCCCCGATGACCCTGCGGCCCCGGTCCTGCGCGACCCCGACCCCAAGGCCCCCTTTTCCGGGCTGGTCATCAAGACCGTGGTGGACCCCTTCGCCGGCCAGCTCACCATTTTCAGGATCTTCTCAGGCCAGCTGGCCCCGGACGGGGGATTCCTGAACGTCACCCGCGGCCAGAAGGAGCGCTTCGGCCAGCTTCTGACCTTGGAGGGCAAGGCCCAGAAACCCGTCGAGGAGGCGGGGCCGGGCGACATCGTGGCCGTCTCCAAGCTCAAGGGCACCCAGACCGGGGACTCGCTGGCCGACGAGGCCGCCCCGGTGGCCTTCCCCGCCGAGGCGCCCATGGAGCCGGTGGTGTCGTTCGCGGTGGAGGCCAAGAACAAGGGCGACGAGGAGAAGCTGTTCGCCTCCATCAACAAGATCACCCTCGAGGACGTTACCCTCAGGCTCACGCGCAACAGCCAGACCAAGGAGATGATCCTCTCCGGCATGGGCCAGGTTCACGTGGACGCCACGCTGGAGAAGATCAAGCGCAAATACAACGTCGAGGTGATCCTCAAGGCCCCCAAGGTGGCCTACAAGGAGACCATCAAGGGCAAGGCCAAGGTCCAGGGCAAGTACAAGAAGCAGACGGGCGGCAAGGGCCAGTACGGGGACTGCGTCATCGAGCTCGAGCCCATGCCCCGCGGCGAGGGATTCGTCTTCGAGGACAAGATAGTGGGCGGGGTCATCCCGAAGCAGTTCATCCCCGCCGTGGAGAAAGGCATAGTCGAGGCCATGGTCGGGGGCGTCGTCTCCGGCAACCCCGTGGTCGACTGCAAGGTGGCCCTGGTCTTCGGCAGCTACCACGACGTCGACTCTTCCGAGATGGCCTTCAAGATCGCGGGCTCCATGGCCTTCAAGAAGGCCTTCCTGGAGTGCAGGCCCACTATCCTCGAGCCGGTCATGCTCCTGACCGTGACCGTGCCAGACGAGTTCATGGGCGACGTCATGGGCGACATCTCATCGCGCCGCGGCAAGCTCCTGGGCACCGAGAGCCACGGCAAGAAGCAGGTGATAAACGCCCACGTGCCCCAGATGGAGCTGCTCACCTACTCCCCCACCCTGACTTCCATGACCGGCGGCAGGGGCTCCTTCTCCATGGAGTTCGCCCACTACGATGAGGCCCCCGGCCCCGTCCGCGACAAAGTGATAGCCGAGTACAAGCCCCAGGAGGAGAAAGAGTAAAAGGCCTCTCTCTTCCGGCCCTTCCGGCCCTCTCGGGCGGTCTCCCGAAGCCCCGGCGGGCCCCCGCCCGCATCGCGGCTTCGCCGTCCGGACGGCCGGCACGGGGGGCCGGAGCCGCCGCTAAGGCACGTCGGCCGCGCTCAGGGAGAGACTTTCCGCCCGGACCCCCCGCCGAGGGTCCGGGCGGTTTTTTTTAGCCAGGCGCAGTTCTCCCCGGCTCTGGGGTTCGGGTTCGCCGCGGCAGCGTTTCGGCCCGTGCCGGGCGGCGTTTCCGGGGAGAGCCAAGGCAGGGTTTCGGGGGGCAAAGCAACGGTCCGGGAGGGGCGCGGCCGCAAGCCCGGCCGGAAGGGCGGCCGGGCCAGGCCGGGGAGCGGCCAGGCCCGGCCGATGGGGCGACCGTTTCGCCCTCGCCCTGCGGCGCCTCCCTTCAGTACTCCAAGCCCACCCCCAGGACCACGTGGAATCCCGGCTCGGGCAGCGAGCTCTGGCCCCTGGAGTCGTAGTAGCCCTGATTGAAGATGTTGCGGAAGGCCAGGGAGACGTTGTACCTGAGCTCTTCCCCGCCGGAGACGCCTAAGGTGAGGTTCAGGGTCTGCCAGGCCGGATAGGACTTGGCCCCCTCGACGATCTCCAGGGGGCGGCCGTGCTCCGGGTCGTGAATCGAGGTCTTGGCCTCTGAGGCCATGACAGCCTGCAGGTCCCCGCTGAAGGCCATGCCGCCCCCCAGCGGGGCCGAAAGCTTCAGGCCGAACTTGCCCTCGAAGGGGGGGATGAGGGTGTTCGCGGTGGACCTGCCGGCGGACGGCCCGGTATTCATGGTGATCTCGCGCTTGAGCCATGTCCCGGAGACGTAAGGGGTGAGCGAGGCCTCGCCGAGCAGGAATTCCCGCGCCGCGAAGAGCTCGGCCCCGACGGTGACGGCCCGGTCGCCGTTAATGAAGGACCGTACTCCGGTGCCGCTGTACGTGGCGTTGGCGGCCTGGATGATGTTCTTCGTGACGGAGTGGAAGACGGCCAGATCGACGTCCCAGGCCTCATCCTGATAACGGGCCCCCAACTCGAAGTTGTTGGAGGTCTCGGGCCTGAGGGCCGGGTTGGGGTACGTGGCGGTCCCGCCCCCGTGGGCGCGGGAGCCCGTGTAAAGCTGGCGCACCGTGGGGTACCGGTAGCCCTGCGAGAACAGCCCCCTCAGGGCGAGGCCCGGCACCCCCCGGTAGACCAGGCCCAGGCTGCCGACCAGGTGCGAGTCGGAATCCTTCTTGCCCTCCAGTCCCATGTAGGTGCCCGCGTCCCTGCCCGCGAGCTCCCCCCGGATGCTGCTGAAACGCGCTCCCAGCGTGGCCTTCAGGTCCCGTATGATTTCCCACTCGTCCTGGACGAAAAGATCCAGCGAGCGCTGCCTTACCCGCGCCCGGCCCGATCTGGGAAGCTCCGCCGGATCGTAGGGCACCGCCTCGTTGGCGACCCTCACGTCGTCTCCCTCGTACTCCAGGCCGGCTATCAGGTAATGGCCGGGAAAGCTCCATTCCGACTGGGCTGACAGCGAGAGCTGGATCTGCTCGGAGACGATCCTGCCGTACGAGTCAAGGGCGTAGGTCGAGCCTCCCCTGAAGTCCGACACTATGGCCCTGCTCGTTTTCTGGCGGGAGAGGGACACGGTGAGCTTTTTCCATCTCTCGCCCAGCTCCCTGAGAGCCAGCGAGGCGATGACGGTCTCGCGGCCGTTCGGGTCGAGCCGCATGCGCTGGGATTTTCGTATGCTTGCCAGACCGTCTATGGAGTAATTGGAGACGTTCTCGTAACGGTCGGCCGACAGGGTCAGGGAGTGGGCGCCCCAGTCGTAGCCGATCTTGGCCGAGAAGTAGCGGTTCCGGTAAGAGCTCGAGTAGGCGGAGGAGCCGTCCAGGCTGCCTGACGGCACTTTGCGGTCATGGGCGTTCACGCCGCTTCCCGAGAAGCGGTAACTCAGGCCGCCCGTTCTGCCGAAGACGGAGCTGCGGACGTCGACGCTTTCCGTGGACGAGTCGTACACCAGGGCCTGGCTGAAGCCCAGGGGTCTTTCGCCGCCCTTTTTGGTGATGACGTTCACGACCCCGCCGATGGCCTCGGAACCGTAAAGCACGGAGGCCGGGCCCTTGATGACCTCGATCCGTTCCACCTGGCTGAGGTCGATGAGCAGGGCCGGCTGGGAGTCGTCCTTGTCGGTGACCTTTACCCCGTCGATCATGAACAGCGTGTGCGCCGTCTCCGCGCCGCGGATGGAGATCTTCGAGGAGCCCGCCCTGGCCCCGGAGGACTCCGACTTGGCCACCCCTGGGATGCCGGCCAGCACGTCGTTGACGTTGGTGTAAGGCTGCCGCTCTATGTCTTCGGAGGTCACGACTTCCACGCTCACGGGCACATCCATCAGGTCCCGGAGCACCCTGCCGGCCGTTACCGTGATGACGCGCAGGCTTGCCGCGCCTCCCTCCTCCTCTGACGGGCCGGGGTTCTGGGCCGCGGCGGACTCCGGGAACGCCAGGGCCGCGGCGAGGGCGGCCGCCGCTGCAAACGCGGCCGCCGCGGCGGCAAATCCTGACCGGGGGAGCCGGCTGCCGCCGTCGACGGGCGGGCTGCTCGCCGCAGGATCGAAGGCGGCGGGCCGTCCCCGGAAAGCCCTGGAACGGCCGGTCAGCCTGCGGCGGCGCCGGCGCGGGAGGGCGGACATCGACAATGAAGGGTAGCGGTTCATGGGGCTTCGGGTATCCTCTCCCTGTCTCTGGCCCGGAACATGCCGGCCGCCGCGTGGCGGCGGAAGCGCGGCGCGCCGCGCGGGCCTGGCAAAAGGCCGGCCGGCGAGCGTCGCCTTGAGGGACGGGTCATCCCTGAGACGGCGCGGCGCGGCCGGGCCATGACTGACAGTCAAGATTTATGCAACGATATATTATTGCATAAATCGGTCGTTTTTCGGGCCGCAGGACAGAACTTTCCTGAGGCCGCAGGTTGCGTAAAACGCGGTCGATAGGAGCCGGAGCGAGGAGGTGGAGTGACAGGCTAGCGCGAGGCTGGGGCTCAGGCCGATAAATGAAGGGGGGAGCGAGGAGGAGCTTTGGGTCGCGGCTTGCGTTCCGGAGGCATGGGGCGCGTTTCGGGGTAACGGGCTGAAGACATGGAGGAGTCTTACGCCGGTGAAAGGGCGGGGCGCGGCGGGGAGGCCGGCCGGTCGGGCCTGGAAGCTACGGGGCTAAGGCGCGAAAGCGCGAAAGCTCGGCGGGCCGTGCGGCGGACGGGCCGTTGTCCGGCCGCGGCGACGCGAGGCGGATCGCGCCGCGTCGGTCGGCCGGCCGCCGATGAAGAACTCTGAGGGAGACAATAACGATATAATATATCATTGCATGAGCGGATGTCAACAGGTTTCCGGAGCTTGCCGGATAACCGGTGACAAAAAATACATAATAATTGATGTAAAATTTTAAATTAAAAGCTTATATTAAAATAATAACTTAAAATAGCTATTAAATGCAAGTTGCCATTCAGCCGCCTTCCCGCAAATTTCCCTTCACGCTTCCGGCCGGCACGCTTCACCCCCGTATCCCGGCGCTTTTCCCTCTGAATCTAAGGCCTCCTTATTTCAGCGGCCCATGCCTTCCGTCGGCCACGTCGCTCCGCGCCGCGGAATCCCAGCCCTCCCGATGCCGATAGGCAAACCCGCCGCCGGGCGCGGGAAAACGGCTGTCCGCGGTCGTGAGGCCGCCCGCCGAAGATCGGCCCTTCCCGCAGCCAGTCCCGCAATACCCGGGCTCCGCATCCCGTCATGTTGGCCTGCGCGGGGCGCTCGGCGCCGCCTCTCGGGGGGACTGGCCGCCTGCCGCAGGGCTGCCGGCCGGTTTCCGCCTCCTGCCATCAGCAGGCCTCCGCGCGCCCCCTGCAGCCCCCAAGCCCCGCGGCGCCGCCGGCCCCGAGCCTGGCCCTGCCCTTGCCGCGCCCGCAGGCTCCCTGCGTCGCATGCCCGTCTCCCGGAAGGTCGATGCCGATCCCGCTCCCGGCGCCCGGTTTACCCGTTCAAGAGTCGCCGTCCCGTCCGGAGCCTGAACCCCCATGGCTGAGGCCCTTCCGTAAGATAAGACGCGGCGGCTGGCCTCGTGGCGGTCCGCCCCAGGCGACCGGGCGAAGAGCCGCTTCAGGCATTGCCCTAAGAACGGGAGCGAGCCTTGACCGCCGCTATGGCGCAGAGATCTGGCCTCAGGCCGCCGGCGCCGCGCATGTCGTCAGGGCGCTTTTCTGGAGCCCTTCCGCTTCCCTGTCGCCGCGCCCCGATAGAGCAGGCGCGCGGCATCAGCCGGCGCCTTCTCTGGGGCCGGCATGACCGGCTCCTCGGGCCGCAGGCGCCGCGCAGGCGTTCCGGCCCCATCTTGGCGGCTTCGCAGACGATGAGCCTGGAAAGCTCAACCGGCCCTGGGCGCCGGCCGGCTGGGTCCGACAGCAATGTGCGCGAGTTACTGTTGCAGTATTAATCTCTTAGGTTTCAATTACAGCCTATAATATATTATTTAAATTAATTTAAAAAAATATAATAAACATTTAACAACCAAATATATGGATGGTTTTATTTTTAAACTGTTTTGTTTTAATATAAAACTTATCATCCAACGGCATCTTTCGCTCCTGGTCAAAAATCACCAGCCAACCCTCTTTTTCCCCCGCCGTGTCCAGATACCCTGAAAGCTGAGCGAGGCTGTCTTCAAGAGGCTCGTCGGCGTCGATTTTGATCTCGATCCGGTATTCCCTCCCTTTACGGACGGCGCATAAATCGGCGGCCCCGCGGCCTTCGGCGTACTCATGGTATACCGCGGCTCCGCCGTCAAGGGCCCTTTGCAAAAAGGAAAACAATATGATGACGTGGTTGGCTTCATCGTGCCGGAAAATTTTCGGCAGAAGGAACCGTTCCGCTCCGGCATCCGCGTTTTCCCGCCAGAAAGCCTGAAATTCCGCCAACAAGCCGCTCAAGAGCGGATTTTCCCCGTCAGTCCATGTCTGACACGGCGTTACAGGAATGAATTTGTCGATTCGATCGGTCAAGGTCCTTACGGCGACCTCCCTGCAGATTGGATTCGACGGCCTGAGCCGCTTCTCCTCAGTCAACTCCAGAAGACCCAGGTCCCGGCAGTAACGGCTGTCGTCGTCATGAGGCGAAACGGCGGCAAAAGTCCCGGCAAGAACGCTCTCCATGACATTTTCGACCCTGGGCTCCTTCAGGCGCTCCGGCAGAGAGCGGATATGCGTGTCCCTTCGCTTAATCAGCGTTTCGGCCGCCTCGTCAACATGGGTCGCCGTGACCCTGGCGGACCGATCGTCCTTGAGCTTCACTTCAACGATCCGCCTGGCCAAGGCGTTGACCAGCCAAGGCTGTCCCTCGGACCAGCGCCAGGCCCGCTCAACGGCGCCGTCCTCAAAAACCCGGCCGGTGGCCTCGGTGTGCTGACGGTAGAGCCTGCCCGTCTCCTCCAGGGTGAAATTGGCCAAGGCCATTCTTTCCGCCACGATATTAAACGGGCTGCCCAAAGGGGCCTCGCGGGCTCCCGGGCGGCCCGAGACCACATAGTCCCGGATGTCACGCATGCCGGCCAAGGCCAGCGAAGCCGGAAAATTATTGCGCGGCCTGTGACGGCAGTTGAACCCATCCCTGATTTGAGCCAGAAACGACAAGAATCCAGGACCTGTAAGCAAGTCCATGTCATCAAAAAAAACCGCCAGCCCCCTGTCCAGATCCTGGCACAGCATGTTGAGCATTATCGCAATTTTCGAGTCAGGAGAGGACATTCCGGGCGAAGCGTCATATTTAAAAGCCTTTTGGCTGATAGTTCCGATATCGGAGGCCCTCATGGCCCCGTTAATCTCTGAGGCTATCGCGACTAGGGCTTCGGCTCTGTCTTCGACATGGCTTAACGCCGCCAGGGAGCAGTACAGGGCGTACATCTCGCCGGAATCATTAACCGCTTTTGTCAGATGAGCCAGAAAAGTCGTCTTGCCGGATTGCGCGGGGGCACGGATGGTAAAGTATAATTTCCCCTCAATCATGTCTTTCACGCCGGGCAGCCGCGGCAGGACCGGGAGCATATAGTGTTCTTCCGGCACGCAAGGGCCGGCGGTATTGAAACGTTTGGGAAGGCGGGCGCTCATGTGATCCTCGATGCTGGCCGGGGAGTCCCGGGAGACGACGGGCGGGAAAGCCCCCCGGCCCGGAAAACGCGCGTTTGGCCGGCTCGCCTTGGCGGGCCGCCGGCGAGCGGCCGCAAAATTCCCCGGCTTCATTCTCCGCGGCTTGCGGAGGCCGCATGCGCCATGGACGGCAAGCGTTCGAAAAGCCGGCCCTCACGCGAATGCCCGCCCGGAGGGAGGGGGCGGGCGGTCACGCGGCATGATGCCGGCATGGCGGCGCTTCACGGCGGGCTCCTGCGTGGCTGAACGTATTGTACCAAATAAGGAGGGTCAAATGACACGCCCGGATGCCCGGAACCGCCTGCGTGGCGGCAGGGGCCGGCCTGCAGGATCGCCCCTCAGGACATGCGGCTGAGGCGCCCTGAGTCAGGAGCCCGCGGCGCGACTCGCCAGGGAGCCTGCTTCCGGGCGGGGCCGGCCGGCTTGCCCGGGCGGGCTCCCCGGCAGGAGCCTGCCGGAGGCGGCCGCGAAGCGCCGGGACTGCGGGGCCAGGATGCTGACCGTCCCCGCCGGCGCCTCCTCCCGGAAGCGGAGGCGCGCCAAAGGCTCCGTCAGCGGCGCTCCCGCTCCGGTCCCAGGGCCAGACGTCAGCCCGGAGCGCCGCGAGGTCCGCGGCGGGGGCCGGCGGCCGGCCGCCTCGTTCCCCGCGGCAGCCGCTGAAGACGCCTCGCGAGCCGCGGCCTGAAGCGCCGCCGGCATGTCCCTCGGCCGGAGCGGCGGCGCTCGGCATGCAAGCCCCGTCCCCCGCTCCGGCCGCCGGTCACCCGGCGCGGCTCATTTTGCCGCTTGCCGAAGCCTGATCCCGCTCAGGGGCCGCGGTTGCCTCGGCGAAATGACGGGATGAAAACCTTCGGCGCGCGCGCCTGCGCATGAGACGCGGACATCCCCGGCGCGCCCTGAGGCCGCGGGGCAGCCGCTCATTGCCGCGCCTGCGGCCGGCCGCGGCGGCGCCGCCGCCGCCCTCCGCGGGAATCCGGCGCCCAGGAAAAGCCTTGCCGCGGTTTCACGCGGCGCCTGCCGGACCGCCGCCATGCGTCATCCGGATAACGCATGTCGGAATCGACATGACACGGCAGCCGATCCGCGGGCGCTGACTCCCCGGCGTCCCGTTTTCGCATCGGTTGCCGCGGGCCGCCCGGGCGGCGATCAAGGCGCCGTGCGCGCGACGTTTGAGCGGCGTCATAAAATTTTGGCGACAACGTAAAAATCGCGGCCGGGCGCTGAATTTGATCAAAATTATCAAAGACGCCTATTCCGCTCCTTGACCTGGCCGGAGCCTGAGCATTTAATCACTGAGCGGCACTCGGAAACCGCGCCGGAACGGGCTGTATGCGGCCCGCCTCTTCCCCGGCGCGGGCCGCCGCGACCGACCTGAAGGCCTGCTCTTGCGCAGCCGGCGCCTTTTACGCCCTCCTCTCCTTCCCCGCTTGCCCCTCTCGTCCCTCTTGAGCCTTTGCCCCCCTGAGCCTCTTGCCCCTCTTGCCCCTCTCGCCCCTCTTGAGCCTTAGCACCTCTTGAGCCTCCCGCCCCTATTGAGCCTTAGCCCCTCTTGAGCCTTAGCCCCTCTTGAGCCTCCCGCCCCTCTTGAGCCTTAGCCCCTCTTGAGCCTTAGCCCCTCTTGAGCCTCCCGCCCCGCTTGAGCCTTAGCCCCTCTTGAGCCTTAGCCCCCCAGAGCCTCTTGAGCCGCTTGCGCCAGATGCGCCACGCGCGCCT
>JAITRL010000041.1 GCA_031288415.1 Deltaproteobacteria bacterium
GTGACCCTGGACGGCCGTCTCGTCAACCAGCTCATGGCCGAGGCCGGATACGCCTGGACCTACGAGCGGTACTGCAGGGAGAGGGCCCCCTGCGACAGGATCAGGAAGGCCGAGAGGGAGGCGCGGGCGCGCGGGGCCGGGCTCTGGGCGCATCCCTCCCCGACGCCGCCCTGGGACCACCGCAGCTCGCGCAGGAAGCCCAGATAGGACATTGCGGGCGCTAGGCGCTATAACGTCAGCCGGGCGCTTCCTGTGGCCGGAGGGGGAAGTTTCCCGCAGGCGGGGGCCCAGGGACCCTCAGGCGGATTTCCCGTTCCGAGCCGGAGCCTTGCCCGGGCGTTTCGCGCGCGGGAGCGGCCCTCAAACGGCGGGCAATGGACCCGCCTGGAGCGTGGCATCGGCCGACGAACGGCGGGAAAAGGCGCGCCGGGACCCACGGGCCCGCCATGAGAGACTGGAGGCCGGGGGGGCTTGCTCTTCGCCCCCTGAGCCGGCGCCTTCAGGCTCTCGCGCTTGCCGGCCTTGCCCGCCCTGCCCTGCGCGCTCTTTCCGCCGTGCGCCGCCTCTGAGGCCCGGGCTGCCGGGCCGGCGAGGCGCCAAGGCGCGTTGCCCGCGCGCCCTCGCGGAAAGCGCTCATTCAGGGAGCGGCAGGATGTCACGGCGCGCCTGGCGGGCTTAAGAAATTTCCTGCCTGCCTGCGGGCGCGGATCTCCTGTCAGCCGGCAGGCTAGACGTTCCTGCCTGCCTGCAGGCGCAACTTGGCAGTCGGCCTGCAGGCGCGGCTCTCCTGTCAGCCGGCGGGCTACGTTCATGTCGGCCTGCAGGCGCGGCTCTCCTGTCAGCCGGCAGGTTGCGTTCCTGTCGGCGCGGCTCTCCTGTCAGCCGGCAGGCCAGACGTTCCTGGCGGCCTTAAGGACCGTCTGCGCGCGGCGCCTGGGTTCTGCCCGCGGCCGCTTACGGCCAAGGTCAGGGCGAGGCCTACAGCGCCTCGGCGGCGGCTTTGAGGGTCCTGGCGAAAGCCTCCCGTTTGGCCTTCACGTCGGCGGCGGCGTCCACGTACCTGAGGGCCCCCGAGGGGCAGGCCGCGGCGCAGCGCGGCTCGCCGCCGCACTGGTCGCACTTGACCGCGGCCCTGACGGCGGGGGAGTAGACGATGTTGCCGAAGGGGCAGACCGCGGAGCAGGCCCGGCAGCCGATGCATTTGGCTGGATCGGAGGCCACGACGCCGAGGCCGTCACGGGTCAGGGACCCGGTGCGGCACACCGACAGGCAGGGGGCGTTGTCGCACTGGAAGCAGGTGAGCGGGATCTTGGCCCCGTCCCGGAAGAAGACGAGGCTGATCCGGGCGGGGTAGGGGTAGGTCTCCTGCCAGCCGCGGGAGGCGCAGGCGAGCTCGCAGGTGAGACAGCCTATGCACCGCGAGGGCGTGGCGGAGATGGCCTTAGGCGGCGCAGGCATCGTCGGCCTCCTTTCCCGGCGGGAGACCGAGGGCGGCGCGCTTGGCGGCGATGTGGGAGTTCAGGAGCCGCGCGGCCTTGACGGGGTCCGGTTCCACGATGAAGGCCGCGCCCACGGCCTTTTTCAGGCCGTCCACGGCCAGCGAGGTCACGGCGGGGCTGCCCAGGATCATGGGGGGAAGCCCCAGGTGGGTGGTGATGCCGGTCGCGACCGCGTACAGGCCGATGGCCGCGGCCTTCTCGGAGTACCACTCCGGGGCCGAGGCGGCCACCGGGAGCATGTCGATGTCCACGCCCGCCGCCTCGGCCAGCACGGCGCACAGGTGGATGATGCGGGAGTTGTCGACGCAGGAGCCCACGTGGAGCACGGGAGGGATGCCCAGCGACTGGCACAGGCCCCTTAAGCCCTCGCCCGCGAGGCTTGCCGCCTCGGGCACGAGGAGCCCGGCCTTGCCCATGGCCCCGGTCGCGCAGCCAGTCACGAGGACCAGGATGTCGCGCCGGATGAGCTCCTTGGCCATGGTCACGTGGCTGTGGTCCTGGAGCGTCTTGGGGTTGTTGCAGCCGACGATGCCGACAGCGCCCCGCAGGGTCCCCGCCTTGATGGCATCCAGGAGCGGGCCCGGGGTGCCGCCCACGGCGCCCAGGATAGCCTCGTTGGAGAAGCCGGAGAGCATCTCGACGGGCTCGCAGGGGATGTCCACCCGGCTCTGGTCGCGCCTCTTGTAGGCCTCGACGGCTATGGACACGGCCTTGTTCGCGAGCTCGCGGGCGTTTTGCGGGGTGAAGTGGAAGCGCTCGGCGCCGGGGAAGTGGCCCTTCTCGGAGGTGGTGATGAACCGCGTGTGGAAGCAGCTCGCCACGTCGGTCAGGGACGGCATTATGCACTGGTAGTCGGCGACGATGGCCTCCACCGCCCCGGTCATCATGGTCAGCTCGGTCATCATGTGGTTGCCGGCCAGGGGCACGCCGCGCCGCATGAGCAGCTCGTTTCCCGTGCAGCAAAGCCCGGCCACGTTGATGCCGGCGGCCCCGGCGTCCTTGGCGGCCTTGAGGTTGCCGGGGTCGGCCGCGGCCAGCAGGATCATCTCGGAGACCACCGGGCTGTGGCCGTGGACCAGGATATTCACCATGTCCTTCCTGATCGCCCCCAGGTTAACGCGGGTCTTGACCGGCGCGGGGGTCCCGAAGATGATGTCGGAGATCTCGGTCGCGGACATCGAGCCCCCCCAGCCGTCCGCGAGCGACACCCTGGCGGCGTGGAGGCACAGCGAGACCGGGTCGCAGTCCACGCCCATGTGCGTGCGGTGGAGCATCTCCACGGGCTCGCGGTCGATCCCCCTGGGGGTTATCTCCAGGCGGTCCCAAAGCTCGCGCCTCGCCTTGGGCACCCGCGAGAGGAAGGCCAGCCCCGGCCCGAAGCTCGAGTAATCGCGGCCCAGGCGGTCGGCCAGCCTGGCGGCCACCGCCTCGGGCTCTCCCTCGGGGTCGACCCCCACCTCGGCGGCCACGCGCCGCAGCTTGGCCTCGTCCCTGATGCCGTAGCCCGGGGCCTCGCCCGCGCCTATCTCGCGCAGGACCTCCACCAGGTCGCGCCCGTGGTCGGAGTGGGCGGCCGATCCCCCCGCCACGAAGCGCCCGAAGTTACGGGCGACCGTGAGGTCCGCCCCGGCGCCGCAGACGCCCTTGTCGCGGTCCAGGCCGGGGATGATGCGGCAGGGGCCCATCACGCACTTGGAGCAGGAGAGCCCCATCTCGCAGACGTTGCACTGCGGGGTCTGCCTCTCCAGCCTGTCCCACGCGAGGCAGACCCCCTCCTTCCTGGCCTTGTCGATCAGGCGGCCTGCCTCGTCGAGCCAGATCGTGCACTCGCCGGCGGCCTTGAAAAACTCGCTCATGGTTCCTCCTTCGTGAAGGCGCTCGCCGCTTCCAGCGGCGGCGGCGCCCGCCGGGCGCCGGGACGCTCCGGGGGCTTCCGGTCGGTTCTTCCGCCCGTTAGGGCTTCGCTCCCTGAACTGGGCTGAGGGGTGACGGTTCCTGGTGAGGTTTCGGGCCCTGGTCAGGGCAGGGCCCGGGTCCTTTACAGGGCAGGGCCTGGGTCCGGGGCCTTTTCAGGGCAGGCCTTGGGTCCGGGGCCTTTTCAGGGCAGGGCCCGGGTCCGGGCCTGAGGTTTTCCTGTCCTTAAGCGCGCCGGGGCAAGGCCGATTCCCGGCGCATGGGCGCAAGCGGCCTGAAGGCCCCTTGCCTGCCTGCGGGCGGCTTTCAGGGTAGCCGCTCTTACGGGCGGCCCTGGCCGGTCAGAGGGACCGGGCCAGCGCGGGCGCGGCCTCAAAGGCAGCGGCCTTCCTGAGTTCCCCCGCCATGGCCCGCCTGCGGCAGGAGGGGCACAGGGCAGAGGCCGCGGCCCCGTGAAAGGCGAGCTGCTCCCTGGTGAAGACCCTGGCCCCGCACTCGGGGCAGGGGGCCAGCTCGAAGTCGCGCTCCCAGATCCGGCGGCGGTCCGGCCGCTCGGAAAAGGCGATCTTGCCGACGGGGCAGCTCAGGGCGCAGGCGAGGCAGCCGATGCAGTCCTCGGGCGGCCTCCCGAAAGGTCCCGTCACGAAGCGGCCGTAGCCCCTGCCGCACAGGGCTATGGCCTCCGGGCCGCTCGCGCGGCAGGCCCGCACGCAACGGCCGCAGCGGATGCAGCCGTCCGGGTCCTTCATGAAGCGCGGATCGGGCCGCGCCCCGTACTCTTCGGCCAGACGGGCGATCCGGGGGGCCTTGGGGGCGCGGGCCGCCAGGAGCCAGATCACGTGACGCCTGGCCTCCATGACGGCGGGGCTGCCCGTCAGGGCCGCGAACCCGTCCGCCGCGAGCGGGTACATGCAGGAGACGGCGAGCTGGCCCTTCACCTCGCACAGGCACAGCCGGCACGACCCTTCCGGAGGGAGCCCCTCGTGGTGGCAGAGGGTCGGGATGTCGATCCCCAGCTCCCGCGCGGCCGAGAGCAGCGTGGTCCCCCGGCGCACCGTGACCGGGATCCCGTCTATGGTGCCGCTTGCAGTTAGGGCCGCGGCAGCCGGGGGCGAGGCCGCCCGCTCGCCCCCCGGCCCGCGGCCGCGGGCGGGGCTTCGTTCAGGCGGTTCCGGCATCGGGGCCTCCTTCCGGGCGGGCGGCCCTGGCCGCCCCGAAGCGGCAGGCGGCCAGGCACGCGCCGCAGGTCACGCACTTCCCCCGTTCGACGCGCCTGGGCTCCTTGCCCCGGCCCGCGATGGCGGAGGCGGGGCAGGCCTTCTGGCAGGCCCCGCAGGCGCGGCAGGCGCCCGCATCCACCTCCGGCAGGTACATGCCCCGGCAATGCCCGGCGCGGCAGAAGCCGCGCTCGTGCTCCAGGTACTCCTCCCGGAAGTGCCGCAGGGTGGAGAGCACGGGGTTGGCGGCGCTTTTCCCCAGCCCGCACAGGGCGGTCGCGCCGAGCAGCCTGGCCTGGGACTCCAGGAAGTCCGCGTCGCCAGGCCGCCCGCGGCCTTCCGTGAGATCGGCCAGGACAGTCAGGAGCACGGGGAGCCCCTCGCGGCAAGGCGCGCATTTCCCGCAGCTCTCCTCGGACAGGAACG
Organism: Deltaproteobacteria bacterium; assembly: GCA_031288415.1. Taxonomy (GTDB): domain Bacteria; phylum Desulfobacterota; class Desulfarculia; order Adiutricales; family Adiutricaceae; genus JAIRZX01. The sequence goes on from JAITRL010000041.1 coordinate 5,057, forward strand.
CGGTGAAGTACCTGGCGGCGTCCACGAGGCAGCTCAGGTCATCCATCACGATGAGCCCGCCAGAGCCCATCATGGCCCCGGCCGCGGTGAGGGCGTCGAAGTCCAGCGGGAGATCCAGACAGGACTCCGGCAGGCAGCCTCCGGAGGGGCCCCCGGACTGCACGGCCTTGAAGCGCCTCCCCTTGGGGACCCCGCCGCCGGCATCGTTCACGAGGGCGCCCACCGAGGTCCCCAGCGGCAGTTCCACGAGGCCCGTGCGCCGCACCTTGCCCACCAGGGAGAAGACCTTGGTGCCGGGGTTGCCGGGGGAGCCGGTCGCCTGAAACCAGTCAGGGCCGTTTTTCACGATCAGGGGCACGTTGGCCCAGCTCTCTACGTTCTGGAGGAGCGTGGGCCTCTCCCAGAGCCCGGATTCGGTGGTGCGCACGTACTTGACCCGGGGCTGGCCCTCGCGCCCCTCGATCGAGGCGGTGAGCGCGGTCGACTCCCCGCACACGAAGGCCCCGCCGCCCTCGACTATGCGCAGGCGGAAGGAGAAGCCGCCGCCGAGGATGTCCTCCCCCAGAAGCCCTGCGGCCTCGGCCGCCGCAGCGGCGGCGGAGAGCCGCTCCACGCTCAGCGGGTACTCGTGGCGGACATAGACGAAGCCTTCCTCCGCGCCCAGGGCATAGGCCCCCAGGGTCATGCCCTCTATGACGGACAGGGGGTCGCCTTCCATGAGGGCGCGGTTCATGAAGGCCCCCGGATCGCCTTCGTCCCCGTTGGCGATGAGGTACCTGGGGGAGCCGGAGGCTTCTTTGAGGGCCCGCCACTTGCGGCCGGCAGGGAAGCCTCCGCCGCCCCTGCCGCGCAGTCCCGAGCGCTCCACCCGCCGGAAAGTCTCCTCCGGCCCCAGTTCGGTGACCGAGAGTTCCAAGGCCCCGTATCCCCCGGCCGCCAGGTAGTCCTCCAGGCAGCCTGGCCGGGAGCGCCCGAAGCGGGCCATGATGAGGCGCTTCTGGGGAAGATAGAACGGAATCCCGTCTTTCAGGGGATGCTTCGGGTCCGCCGCGAGCCTGGGGACGAGCCTGCCGCCGATGAGGGTCTCCTCGACGATTTCCTCAGCGTCCTCGGGCTTGAGGCCCCCGTAGAGCCAGCCCTCTGGCTCGATCTCCAGGAGCGGGCCCCGCTCGCAGAGCCCCAGGCAGCCGGTGAGATCAGCGCGGAGCCCGGCGGATCCCTCTTCCAGGCCTTTGGCGCGGCAGGCCGCCTCCACCGCCCGGAAGACTTCCAGGGCCCCCGAGGCCAGGCAGCCGGGCCCGCCGCAGGCCCACAGGCGCCTTTTCGGCCTGGGCCTGGCGGAGAGTTCCAGGCGCAGGGCCCGGAGATCCTCCGGGCCAGCGAGCCGCCGGCCGATCCCGGCGGGCCCTTCCGGCGGGGAGCAGGGAATGTTTTGCGTGTTGGGCATCTTAGGGCGTCTTTCGCCGCCACTGCGAAGGCGGCGTATGCGGGGCCCCCCCCTGAAGGGCCGGGGGCGCCGCCGCGGAAGCGGGGAGGCCGCCGGACTGAGGGAGCCGCGGCGGGAAAACTGCGGGCGGCAGACGGCGGCGAGGCTCAGCCGCGAAATCGGGGGCGCCCCGGAAAAGGGCCGGCGCCTCCGGGTCCCCTGGGGGCCTGCCTACAGGGGAAGCCCGGCTGCCGCCTCGGCCCCGGAGAACTTGCCGTAGACGAAGTCATCCAGCATCACCACGGGGGCCAGGGCGCAGGCTCCCACGCAGTTGACGGGCTCCAGGGTGACCTTGCCGTCGGAGCGGGTGGCCCCCATCTTGACCTCTAGGCTCTTCTCCAGGGCCTCTGCCACGGCCTGGGACCCCTTGAGGTGGCAGGCCGTCCCGCAGCAGACTCGCACGAGCCTGTCCCCCTTAGGCTTGAAGGACAGGGCCCTGTAAAACGATGCCACGGCGTAGACCCGTGCCAGGGGGACCGCGAGGCGCCGGGAGACGGCCTTCAGGGCTTCCTCGGGGAGGTGGCGGTAGCGTCCCTGGATGAGCGTCAGGAGCGGCAGAAGCTCGCCGGGGTCCTGCGGGCGGCTCTGCAGGATCTCAGTCAGGGCTGACAGGTCCGGCGCGGCCATCTGGTCCTCCTTGAGGCAGCGCGGGGGGCCAGGGCGCTTTCTGCGGGCGCCCCGGCAGGGCTGCGGGCTGTTGGCGGAGCTTAGGTTCGGGCGGGGCGTAAGGGGCCTGCGGCCAAGATGTCATGTCAAAAATTTACTTCATCATATATTGGGCCGGGCGGCTTTGCAACTGCCTAAGGGGTAGCCTCGCCCGATCAAGGCCGCCATCCGCTCCCGGAGGGGGGCCGGGAGGCCAGGAAGGGAAAGGGGCCTGCCGGGCGGTCGCGCCGGAAATGGCCGAAGCGGCCTTTTGCGGCTCGTTTTCCTTGACCGGCGGCCGGGGGGGTGGTAAAGTCACGTTTCACGGGACAGGTTTCCCACGCCTGTCGTTCGGAACTCACTCCAGCCACGCTAGGCGCGCGGGGCTTCACCCCATGGCGCCTCAGGCCGCGCCGCAAGGCCGGGCGGGAGGCAAGCCGCGCCTCTGACGCGCCTCTCCCGCCAGCTCAGATTTGATCCCTTGGGCCGCAGGCCAGGCAGGGCCTCCCCGGCGGTTTCCCGCCGCGGGGCCCGCGCCGCCGCCCTAAGCCGGCCGGGGGTTCCCGGTTTTCAACATGAGTGATTCCGACGCAAGCGCACGGGCGGGAGGTCCCCAAGGCCCCGCCCCAGGGCCTTCCGCCGCCAAAAGGCGGCTGTACTCGCTGGCCTTGGCCGCGGCTTTCCTGGCGGGCCTGGGACTGGCGGCCTGGGGCCACGTGGCTTTGGGCAACGCCGTCGCCCCCAGGCCGATCCCCGCGCATCCGCAAAGAATAGTGACGCTCGCCCCCAGCGTCACCGAGACGGTTTTCGCCGTGGGCCTCGGTCCCGAGGTCAAGGGCGTCACGACCTATTGCCGCTACCCCCCGGAGGTGGAGAGCCTCCCCAAGGTGGCCGGCTTCAGCGACGTGAACGTCGAGGCCATACTGCGACTCAGGCCTGATCTCGTGGTCCTCCCGGTGGACAAGACGGCCACCGCGGCGGAGCTCGCCCGCCTTGGGCTCACGGTCATGCCGCTGGACACCCGCAACCTCAACGGCCTCATGGAAGCCATCGCCCGGCTGGGGGCCGCGACAGGGAAGACGGAGGAGGCAGAGGTTGCCCTGGCCCGCATCCGGTCGGCCGTCGCCTACGCCACGGAAAAGGCCCGCGGGAAACCCAGGCCGAAGGTGCTGTTTTCTGTCATGCACTCCTACGCGGGCCTGGGCTACATCAGCGAGATAACCGCGGCCGGCGACGACGGCTTCTTCAGCCACCTCATCGAGATGTGCGGCGGCGTGAACGCCTACCAGGGCAAGCTGCCCTTCCCGAGCCTTTCCCGGGAGGCCCTCTTCAAGCTCAACCCTGACGTCATCATCGATCTCATGAGGAACGAGGAAGAGGCCGCCGACGCCATGCGCGGCTGGCAGGAGCTCTCCAACGTCTCTGCCGTCCGCGGCAGGCGCGTCTACATCTTCACCGAGGAGTCCGACACCGTGCCCGGACCCAGGGCCTGGAAGACAATCCGCAAAGTGGCCGACGCCATCCAGCCTGATCCCCCGCTGCCTGCCGCGGAGGCAGGGGCGGGGGCCGCCGGAGCCGGCCCTTCCCTTGTAGGGGCAAGCGCCCCGCAGGATGCCGATTCCGGAGCCGTTCCCTCGGAACCCGCCGCCGCGGAAGCCGCCGCCGGCGGAAAGGCCGCGCCTGCGGATCTTCAGGATCCGGCGGGCGGGTCCCTGTAGGGCTTCGCCATGTCTGACGCTCAACCTGGCAGGGCGGAGACGCCCGCGGAAAACGCCGCCGCCCCTGCGGTGACTCCTGCGGCCCCCGAAATGACTGCCGCCGCCCCCGCCGGGAAGGGCGCGGCCTCCGCCGGCAACGGCGCGGACCCCGTCGTCGCGGCCACGCGGGGCAGGCCGGCCATGATCACGGTGAAGGATTTCTCCTTCTCCATAGGCGACAAGGTCATCCTGGACGGGGTGGGCTTCTCCATCCCGGAGGGAGGCTACCTGTCCATACTGGGCCCCAACGGGGCTGGCAAGTCCACGCTTCTCAAGTGCCTCCTGCGCCTTCACGAGAAGGGAACGCCCCGGGGCCTTGTGGAAGTGGCGGGCAGGCCCCTCGGCTCCTATACCCAGAAGGAGCTGGCCAAGCTCGTGAGCTACGTGCCTCAGGCCGGGGGCTGGATCCCCCCTTTCTCGGTGCTGGAACTCGCGAAACTCAGCCGGTTCCCGTACGCCACCAGCGTGTCGACGCTCAGCAGGGCCGATCTCGCGGCCGTGGACCGGGCCCTTGAGATAACGTCGCTGGGCCACATGGCCCACCGGCCGCTCAAGACGCTTTCGGGCGGCGAGCGCCAGAAGGCCTACCTTGCCGCGGCCCTGGCCCAGGGGTCGCCGGTGATGCTTTTAGACGAGCCCGCGTCGTTTTTGGACCCGCGCCACACCTCGGAGCTCGGGAGGCTGCTCATCAGCCTCAACCGCGACGAGGGCCTCACCATGGTAGCCGTCACCCACGACCTCAACCATCCGGTGAGAAGCGGCGGCTGGGCGCTTATCCTCAAAGAAGGCAGGACCTCGTATTTCGGGCCGGTGGAGGGCCTCATGGGAGGGGGAGTGCTCGAGAAGGCCTTCAATCACGAGTTCACGTACCTTACTCACCCGGCCGACGGACGGCCGGTGATCCTCGCGGAGTAGGCGCATGCGGGAGAGCGCGGGCGGGGCCGCCCTGAAGACGAGTCCGGGAGGCGCTGCCGGAAAGGCGAGGCCCGGCTTCAAGGTCGCGGCCCTTATCATCGGCAGCCTCGCCGTCACGGCCCTGAGTCCCTTTTTCGGGCTTTCGGTCATCAGCCCCGCGGACATCATGCTCCCGGACCATCCCGACGCCGAGGTCTTCTGGCGCCTGCGCGCGCCGCGCGCGGCCGCGGCTTTTCTCGCGGGCGCGGGGCTGTCCCTCAGCGGCATGGTCTTCCAGGCCTTCTTCCGGAACCCCCTGGCCACCCCCTTCACCCTGGGGGTGTCCAGCGGCGCCTCCTTCGGGGCCTCGCTGTACTTTTACCTGGGCGGGACTTTCCTGATCCGCCTGGGCGGCGTGGGCCCGCTGTTCGCGTCTCTGATGGGCGCGGGCTTCTCCATGTTCCTGGTCTGGAGCATCACCCGCGTCAAGGGGGGATTCTCCACCGTCATCATGCTCCTGGCGGGGGTGGTCATAAACTTCTTTTTCTCGAGCCTGGTCCTCTTCGTCCAGTACCTCTCCGACTCACACGACTCGCTGCGCATCATGCACTGGCTCATGGGCTCGCTCGCGGGCCTGGAGACGGCGAGGCTCGCCGACCTCGCTTTCGTGATCCTCGCCGGGTCGGTGATCTTCCGCCTCATGGCGGCGGAAATCGACCTGCTTACCGCAGGCGAGGAGATAGCCGCCAGCCGCGGGGTGCGGGTGGGACTGACCAAGATCAAGCTCTTCGTGACGGCCTCGGTCATGGTGGGATCAGTGGTGTCGCTGGCCGGCCCCATAGGCTTCGTGGGGCTCATGGTGCCTCACGCCTGCCGCCTCACGCTGGGCTGGGCGCACAGGCTTCTTATCCCGGCCGTGTTCTTCACCGGCGGCTGTTTCCTGGTCCTCTGCGACCTGGCTTCCAGGCTGATCCTCGCGCCGGCGGAGATCCCCATCGGCATCGTCACCTCCATGCTGGGCGGGCCCTTTTTCCTGTGGACCCTCTTCCGGTCACAGAAGACGGGAGACCTTTTCTAGCCTGCCGCTTGCCCCCGCCGCGGGAGACGGGCTCCTGGAGCCGGCTGAACCTTAAAGCCCCGGAGCCGCTCCCTGCGCCTGAACCCTGCCCCCTTAAGCCTGAACCCTGCTCCCTGTACCTGAACCCTGCTCCCTTAAGCCTGAAGCGCGGCCTTCGTTCCCTGAAGGCTCCGGCCCTGAAGGAGCAACGGGGTCCCGGTCCCCGCGGGGCGGGGGAGGGCATCCTCCAGGCCTCGTAGGGCACGGATCGGGCTTTACCGGAGGGAACCGGGTGGGGTATATTCTGGTCACGGCGACCGCCAGAGTCGGCGGCCCTGCCCTCCGCAGCGGCCCGGAAGGATCCCTTGGTCATGGCTTTTGCTGAAATAGAGCGGCTATTGCGCGAAGGGCGGCTCGGCGCCGCGGAGGAGCTGATCCTCGCCTTCAGCGCCGACGCCTCAGGGGAGGACCTCGCGCTTCTCGCGGGGCACCTGGCGGATCTGGCCGGCGAGTACGCCCGCCTGGGCCGCGTGGAAGATTCCGCGCGGGCCCGCGGCCTTCTCGGGGAGCTTGCGGGCGGAGGGGAAGAGCTTTTGCGCGCCAGGGCGGACGTCGCCCTCATCAACGCCTGGCTGGATCAGGCGGGGACCCCGGAAGCCCTGGAGCTTCTGCGGGGGATGCCTGGCTTCCCCCCGGCAGGCGGAGCTCTTCCGGAGGGCGAGCTCCAGAGGCTGGTGCTCACCGCTTTCGTGAACATCCTCAGCGCCCTGGCAGACGGGCGCGACGTCTCCGGCGCCGAGGAGCTTTTCGGGGAATTCTGGGGGAAGGCCCATGAACCCGCGAACTCCGATCTCATGGCCCTGGCCGCCCTCAACGCGGTGATCGTCCGAGTCCACGCCGGCCGCGCGCGGGAGGCGGCCGCGCTCGCGGCCGAGCTTGAAGGTTACGGCGAAGGCGAAGAGACCAGGCGATACTGCGCCAGGGCCAGCAAGATCGTCAACGATCTCTTAGACGGCGGCCCTCAAGGCGCCTGAGGCGACGGCCCGCTTCCGCCCTTGACCTGCCTGCCCCGCCGACGGCTTCCCGGTCCCTTGAGTTTGGGGGCCGGCGTTTTTTCCCATTTGTCCGCTTTCCTGCGCCCTGCGCCGACGGCTTCCCGGTCCCTCGAGCGCGGGCGCGGGCGCCTCTGCCCTTTGCCCGCTTTCCTGCGCCCTGCGCCGATGGCTTCCCGGTCCCTCGAGCGCGGGCGCCTTTGCCCTTTGCCCGCTTTTCTGCGCCCCGCGCCGATGACTTCCCGGTCCCTGGAGCGCGGGCGTCTTGGCCCTTGGCCCTTTCCGGCTCCGCCTGGCCGCCTCCCGGTTCAGGCTTCCGGCGGCGCCCGTCTAAAATGTCCGTCCTTTCCCGCGCCTCCCGCGCCTGTCCCGGCGCGCCAGGCGCGGGAGGCGCGGCGGGCCCTGCTCCGCGCCCCGCTTCCCGGTCGGGGCCGTAAGGCCGCATGGTCCCCGCGCCGCAAGGCCAGCGGGGAATACGCCTCAACGCGCGATTTCCCCGCCTACCAGCCAGGAGTCCCGTTTTATGGAGGCGATAAAGGCCGGCCCGCCCGGCATGGAACTGTACATCCTGGAGGACGTGATCCTGCCCGACAGCCTCACGTTCTTCGACAGGCCGTTGCCCTACGATTCCGCTTTCCTCAGGGAGAAGGTCTCCCGGCTTCTCCCTGAGGCCCGAGCGCTGGCAAAGCCCTGGGCGGCCTTCGCGGTCTGCGCCCCGGAGCTTTCGGGGGGCGACCTGATCCGCATAGGGGGCAGGGACTTCTCCTCCGGCCTCCTCGTGAGGGAGCTGGGGAGCCTCCCGGTGGTCTTCCCGTTCCTGGCCTCGGAAGGCTGGGAGCTGGCCCGCTGGTCCGAGGGAGTGGGGGAGGACCTCCGGAAGGCCGCTTTCGCCGTGAGGTACATCGCCCTCCATGAGGCCCACGACGCCCTGGAGCGGCACATCGGGGAGCGGTGGGAGTTCCCCGGGGTTTCCGCCGTCACCCCAGGCACGCTTGAGGAGTGGCCGCTGTCGGAGCAGCGCCCGCTGTTCGACCTCATGGGCCCCGCGGCTGCCGTCAAGGGCATGGCCCTCAACGGGAGGCTCATGCTCGAGCCGACGGTTTCCGGCTCCGGGATCTACTTCCATTCCCCGAGCGGGTTCCACAACTGCTACCTCTGCCGCGACGACGAGTGCCAGCTGCGCGTCCATTTCCGGAGGGAGTGAGTCACAAAAGCCCGTGCCCTGCAAGGTCCCCGGCGCCTCTGCGGCGCCGGGCCGCCTGAACACCGCCTGCGGGCCAAGGCGCGCCCGGCTGCCCTGACCGGGCGCCGCCGGGGCCCGGCGGAAGCG
>JAITRL010000113.1 GCA_031288415.1 Deltaproteobacteria bacterium
GGCGACGAACAGGCCAAAGCCGCCAGTCTTGCCTCAAAATCCCCGTCGAATTTTATGGATTTTGGGTTGACCGTCTTCGGCTTCCGCTGAAGAGCATTTGAAATCCCACCATCTATAAAACGTTTTTTTAGGTTTTCTATAGTCCTTTCCGATATATTGAATTCGCGGCTTATTTCAAAATTTGTTTTATGGCCTCTGCCGCCTGGACTTTTGTCACAAAGTAAGAGGACCAAGGACATGAGAACGACTCTGGCAGCGTTTTTCCCCTTTTTAGCGATGCCATCCAGTTCAGTGCGTTCGTCACCGGTGAGAAAGACCGTGTATTTCGAAGCCATGACAACCTCCTTTGGCGGTTGTCTGGAGTATATCATTCTACCAGAAAAAAGCAATGTTACATGGTACTAGGATGCCGCCAGCCCGATCCGAGACTCGCCAACGCCAGCCGCAATCGAGATGAGGGCTCAATGCCCTCTCTGAAAGCGGAAAACCCCGCGCGCCGTAACTTCAATCCGTTCGTGACGACGCGCGGGGGGGATCAGGTTTCAAACGTGCCGGACTGAAGCCGAGGGCCGCTGAGGCATTTATGGGGCCGGCGGAGGACGGCGCGGATTTTGCCTGCGCGCGCCGTCTCCCCGGCCTTCTCGACGCAGGCCGCGGCATCGGCCGCGGCAGGCGAAGGCGTCTTTGCCTTGCCCGTCGGCGCCTTGCCAAGATGCTTCAGGGGGCGGCCTACCAGCGGCCTTCGCGGCGGGGCCTTCGGGAGGCCACGGTTGGGAGCCTTAAGGATACGGCCCGCCGCATGGTTTCCGGCAGGCGGGGGGCCGTCAGTTGACGGAGGCGGGCTTCCTCAGCCCCGGCGCGGCGTTCTCGGCCGCAGCCCCGCAGCTTCCCTCGGCGGCCTCCCGCGATACGCGGAAGGAGGCCTCCTCTTCCAGGCTCTCCAGAAGCCCGAGGTTGTCGGGGGAGCCGCCCAGGCGCCAGCGGCACTTCTCGGCAGCGGCGGCGAAGTCGCCGGCCGTGAGCGAGGGCATGGCCTCCAGGCGCGCCTTTTCGCAGGCGGCGAGCGGAGCGCCGGAGACGGGGCCCAGGATGGCCGCGAACAGGGCTTCCCGGCCGGCCGGGCCCATGGGCCTGAACTCGACCTTGGCGGAGAAGCGCCTGAGCGCCGCGGGGTCCAGGCAGGCGAGCCGGTTGGTGGTCGCGATGAAGATCCCGGGGTGGCGGTCGAGCCCCGCCAGGAACTCGCTGACCAGCCGCCGCTCCCAGTCGCGGCCTGCGGAGTCGCGGTCGCAGACGAGGGAATCGGCCTCGTCGATCAGGAGCAGGGCCCCGGCGTCGGCCGCCTCCTCGAAGATCCCCCTGAGGTTCCGCTCGGACTCCCCGACCCATTTGGAGAGGATGTCCGAGAGCCTCACGTGCCTCAGCTCGAGGTCGAGATCGCGCGCGAGCCACAGGCCCGTCTCGGTCTTCCCGGTCCCGGGGGCCCCGTGGAAGAGCAGCCTGACCCCGGCCCTGGAGACCTCGTCCCTGCCCGCGTTCTCTTTGACCCAGCCCCTGAGGCCGGAAGCCAGTTCGGCGGCCCCCGGGCTGGAGTTCACCGCCTCGGGCACGAACGCCTCCCTCGCCCGCATGGGCTCGCGGGGGCAGCCGTTGAGGCGCCTGAAGGCGCGCAGCTGCATGTCGATGTACCGCGCAAGCTCGCGCCCGTCCCTCGCCCCGGCCTCCAGGCCCTTGCGGAGGGCCTGGGAGATGACGCCGGGGCTGAGCCGCCGGTCGCGGGCGAGTTCGGCTATGGACTCGTCCGAGAGCATGCCCGAGCCGGAGGACGCGAGGTCCTCCCTGGCGGCGGCCCATACCCTGGCCCTCTCCCTGCGCCCCAGGCTCGGGAAGGCCAGCGAGAAGGCGAAGCGGCGGACGATGCTCTCGGGCAGGCCGGAGACGTCGTTGGCGATCCACAGGAACCTGCCGCCGGGCCTCTCCATGAAGGAGTCGAGCCAGCACTTGGTCTCTCCCCCGTCGCCCGCGCGCCCGCCCCTGCCGCCGCCGAAGATGAGGCCCAAAAAGGAGTTCCCGGCCTCGCCCAGGATCCCGTCGGCCTCGTCGACTATGATCAGGGCGCCCTGGCCGCGGCGCGCGAAGCCGTCGGCCGCGATGAGAGCGGCCCTGTGCTCGCGGGGGTTCTGGCCCGGGTTCACCTCGTAGGCCGGGAACCCCAGGCGCTCCGCCAGGGCCCTGGCGAACTGGGTCTTGCCGGTCCCCGCCGGGCCGTGGATGAGGACGTGCGTGGGGCTCTCGGACCGCGCCGAGAGCAGCCCCTCCAGGAACCGGGCCGCGTCCCTGCCCACGAAGAAGTCCTCCAGGGCCAGCCGGGGCTTCCGGGCCGGGGCGAAGCTCCCCAGGGGCCCCGTGTTCCCCACCCCCTCCAGGCCCTCGGGCGCGTTCATGAGCTCGTAGAAGAGTCCGTTGAGGGTAGGCGTGCACTTCCTGCCCAGGTGCAGGTCGGAGACCAGCTCCATGTCCCTGAGCCTTCCGCGGATGATCCGCGCCGTCTCCCTCTCGCCGCGGCCCAGGATCCTCGAGAGCACGTTCAGGCCTAAGGGGCTGAAGGCCATGAGCACGTCCGAGAAGTAGCTGTCAAGGCCCGGCATCGCCGACATGCAGAGGAGGAGCCTGACCATGTCCTGTTCGCCGGGGGAAAGGCTCAGGGCGCCTGCGGCCCGCCGGAACTTGGCCTCGAAGTCCGCGTCCCCGGCGCCGCCGGCCTCGGCGGCGCGTTCCCGCAGGGCTTCGATGAGGCCCTGCCGGAAGCGGCCCTTGGCTCCGGAGCTGGCTGAGCCCAGGCGCTTGAAGATGCGCCTGGCGACGTCGTCGCAGTCGTCGTCATAGTCCACGGCCTTGCCGATGTTCCAGCCGCCCCTGCCCAGGGAGGCCGTCGCCTCCCCCAGCGTGAGGGAGGCCGGGCCCTTGGGGCCGCGCCGGGGCATGAAGGCCTCCAGGCCCAGGCATTCCACCGCGGCCTCGATGGCTCCCTTGTCCGCGGCGCCTGAAGCGGAAATGGCGCGTTCCAGGAAAGGCGCGGCCTGGCGGGCGAGCCAGGGGCCGGCGGCGGGCATCTCCCCCTCGGGATCGGTCAGGCGGAAGCCGGCGGGACAGGTGTGGCGGTGGTAGCGTCTGGGCATTTTTCCTGCTCCTTGCGGCCGGGCGGGGCGGCGGGCCTCGCGCCCCGGCCGCGGGTGAGGCCGCCGGCAGTCTAAGCCGCGGCGGTTGTTGTTCTTTCCGGCTCAGGGCCCGGCAGGAGGCTGCCGTCGTCCTTCGCCCCGTCGGCGGGGACTTGCCGGGCTTTCAGGGCTTTTCGGGCGCCTCCCCTGCGCGGGCCTGGCCGCAGGGGGCCTTCCCGCCCTTCCGGAGGGGGCAGGCCGGGGGTGGCCTCCGGAGCCTCAGTGGCGCGCCCTGAGGCGCCTCAGGCGCCCCGTAAGGGGCCTCTTGCGCCTCTGCGGCCAGAGCTTCAGGGCCGGCTTTCCAGACGGCCCTGCGCGGCCTCTGGCGCCTTAGGCGCATCGGAAGGGTCTTGCGCCTCTGCGGCCAGAGCTTCAGGGCCGGCCTTCCAGACGCCCCTGCGCGGCCTCTGGCGCTTCAGGGGATACTCGGAAGTAAGGGTAGCCGGGCGGCGGGCGCGGGGCGGCCCGGCAGGCAGGCCGTCAGGGCCCCTCCCGCAGGCAAGCCCCCGGGGTGCCCCTGCAGGGCCGTCAGTTGACGGAGGAGGGCCCGCCCTTGCCGCCGGGGGAGGATTCCCCGCCTTCGGGTTCGGGGGGGCTCCCCTCGCGGGACTCCTGCGAGACCCGGATGGCGGCGTCCTCGGCCAGGCTTTCCAGAAGCCCGGGGTTGTCGGGGGCGTAGCCCAGCCGCCATCGGCATTTCTCGGCGGTCGAGGCGAAGTCGCCTGGGGCGAGCGAGGGAATGGACTCCAGGCGGGCCTTTTCCAGGGGGGTGAGGGGCGAGCGGGAGACGGGCCCCAGCAGGGCCTCGAACAGGGCGGCGCGGCCGGCCGGCCCCATGGGCCTGAACTCCACCTTGGCGGAGAAGCGCCTCAGGGAGGCGGGGTCAAGGTCGGAGAGCCGGTTGGTGGTGGCGACGAAGACCCCCCGGTGGCTTTCGAGCCCTGTCAGGAACTCTCCCACCAGCCTGCGGTCGTGGGTCTCGCGGAGCCTTGCGCGGGCGGCGAGAAGGGAGTCCACCTCATCCAGCAGGAGCAGGCCGCCTGTGTCCGACGCCCTGTCGAAGAGCTCCCGGAGGTTCATCTCTGAGCAGCCGACGTACGGCGAGAGGATCTCGGAGATCCGCCCGTGGACGAGCTCGAGGTCGAGCTCGCGCGCGAGCCACATGGCCAGTTCGGTCTTCCCGGTCCCGGAGGCCCCGTGGAAAAGCAGCCTCACGGAGCCTCGGGAGTCCGCGGGCAGGCCCCGGTTCACCCGGACAAAACCCCTGAGGCCAGCGGCGAGGTCAGCGGCGCTCGGGCTGGAGTTCGCCGCCGCCGGCACGAAAGCCTCCCGCGCCTTTGGCGACTTGCCGAACCTGCCGCTGAGGCGCTTGTAGGCCCCTATCTGGCGCGTGAGGTACCTCACGAGCTGCTTTTCGTCCCCGGCCCCGGCCTCCAGGCTCTTGCGGAGGGACTGGCAGATGACCCCGGGGCTGATCTGCCTCTCGTAGGCGAGCTCGCGGATGGAATCGTCCGAGAGCAGCCCCGAGCCGAGGGAAGAGAGCTCATCCCTGGCGGCGGCCCAGACCCTGGCCCTTTCCCGGCGGCCCAGGGCCGGGAAGGCCAGCGAGAAGGCGAAGCGGCGGACTATGCTCTCGGGCAGGCCGGAGGCGCGGTTGGCGATCCACAAAAACCTCCCGCCGGGCCGCTCCATGAAGTCGTCGAGCCAGCACTTGGCATCCTCGCCGCCCCTGTCACCGCCGAAGATGAAGGACAGGGGGGAGGGCAAGGCCTCGCACAGGATCCTGTCGGCCTCGTCCACTATGACCAGGCCGCCCTGGCACCGGCGCGCGAAGCTGTCCGCCGCGATGAGGTTGCCCCTGCGGTCGAAGCCGCCCCGGCCCTGGTTCACCTCGTAGGCCGGCTGCCCGATGCTTGCAGCCAGGGCCCTGGCGAACTGGGTCTTGCCGGTCCCCGCCGGGCCGTGGATAAGGACGTGCGTGGGGCTCTCCGACTCCCTGGAAAGCAGGCCCGTCAGCATCCGCACCGTGTCCCGGTCCACGAAGAAGTCCTCCAGCTTCAGGCGGGGCTTGCGGGCCGGGCTGAAGCTCGCGAGGGGTCCCGACTCCCTGAGCCCCTCCAGGCCGTCGGGGGAGTTCATCAGCTCGTAGAAGACGGGGCTGAGGGACGGCGAGCACCTGCGCCCGCCTTCCAGGCCGCAGATCAGATCCATGGTCCTGAGCTTCCCGCGGAAGATCGCCTCGGTCTGGGCCTCGCCAAGCCCCAGAATCCGCGCGAGCGTGCTCCGGCCCAAGGGGCCGAAGGCCATGAGGCTGTGGCTCACGAAGTCTTCCAGGTCGTTGAGCCCCGAGAGGCAGACCAGGAGCCTGGCCATCTCCCCGTCGCCCTGGCAGAGGCCCAGGGCCTCGGAGGCCCGCCGGAACCTGAGCTCGAAATCCGAGTCCGCGCGGCCGGAGGCCGCGAGGGCGCCTAAGGCCAGGCAGAGGGCCTCGAAGAACCGGTCCCTCTCCCATGCCCCGGCGGCGTTCAGGAGCTTGAAGAGGGCCTTGGCGAATTCCCCGGAGTCCAGGTCGAATTTCAAAACATTGTCGCTGTTCCAGGCCGCCTGGCTCAGGGCGGCCGTAGCCTCGCCCAGGGAGTCGGCCGCCCCTCCAGGCGCGGCGGCCTCGCCTTCGGGGGCGCGGCGGGGCAGGAAGGCTTCAGGGCCCAGGCACTCCACCGCCGCCTCGATGCCGTTGGAGTCGATGAACTTGGTCGCGGACATGGCGCGCCAGAGATAGCCCGCCCCGTTGCGGGAGAGCCAGGACTCGGCGGCGGCGAAGGGCAAGTCGCCCGTACCCTGGTTGAGGGCGCTCGAGTGACGTATCCTGAATCTGAGCATTGGTAGTCCTTTCATCTTAAAAGGCCGGCCTCGCGGCCGGCGCGTCCGCGGCGGAACCCGCCTTCCTCCAGCCGTCTGCGGCGGGAGAGAGCCCTCCGGCCGGAGAAGGGCAAGGGCGCGCTTCCCCGGCAGGGCAATCGCGGCAGGGGCCCGGCGCGGCCCGGGGCCCGCACCGGCGTTCATCGGCGGGAGGTTTTCCTTGTTTTCGCCTGCGGGCTCGGAGGGCCAGCGGCGGGCCGTCCTCGTGGCGGAGCCGGCAGAGCCGCGGCTTGGCCTGCGGCGGGAAGGCGCAGGCGGCCTCGCGGGAAGGAGCTTTCCCTGCAAGCGTTCACGCGGGAAAACATGGTCCGGAAAAGTTCCTGAAGCGGCCTGCAGAAGGGGAAGAGAAGATGAAGAGAAGACGCGGCCTGTCAGACGTCAAGGGGTTCCGAAGCCTTCCTTCGCTTCCGCAGGCGCGGGGGCCGCAGGGCCGGGAGGGGAAGGGGCGGGCCCTGCGCGCCTTGCCGCGCGGCCGATACCGCGTCGGGGGGCTCGCGGAAGGATGGCATCGGCAGTCGCCTCTCGGGGCGAGTCCCTGCCCGCCATCGCCCATAAGAACCCGGTCGCGCAGGCCGGCCGGAAGAGGGACCGCGCGGGATTTTCGGGGACGGCATGTCCTTGCCGGCGCTCATCGGCGTTTTTCCCAGGCTCCGTTCCCATTTCGCTTTCGCCGCAAGGCTACGGCGTATCGCGGCTCCCGATGCCCCTCTTTAGTCCTTAGGCGCCTTCAGAGGGGCGTCAGGGACCCGGCGACGGCGTGAGATCCCGCGCGCGGCCGGCCGGCCGGCCGGCCGGCCGGCGGGCGGGCGGAAGGTCGACCGGCGTCCTCTGGCGTACAGGGGCTCGCTGGCGGGCCGCTGCGGGTCCCCGCCGGCGCGCGAGGCCCCGGCTTCCCCTGACCTGACGCCGGGCGGAGCCGCAGGGCGCCCAGTCTGCGGCGGCTCAGCGCTCTTCAGGCCGGACCGCTGCCGCGCGTGGCGCGGAAGCCTGAGACGCGGGCCGCTTAGCGCGGCAGCCCGCGCCGTGACAGTCAGGGATTTCAGGCCGCATTGTCACGTGCTCCGCCGGCGCGGCAGCCTTCGCCGTGATTCCCGCCGGCGCGGCAGCCTTCGCCGTGATTCCCGCAGGCGCGGCAGCCCTCGCCATGATTTTCTCAGGCGCCGCCGCCAAGGCGTGAGCGCCCGGGCCGCGGCCCTGCGGGGCGCCGCGGCAGGCGGCCTCGCGTTCATGGGCGCTTCAGGCCGGGGGGCCGCCGCAAGGTCCCCCGGAGGCGGGCTTCGCGCCTGAGGCTCCCGGCGCGGCTGGGACGATGAGCGTGTGGCAGCGCCCGGTCATCAGGCCGAGCATGTGCCTGGTCCCGTTGCTCGCGCCGTTCCATACGGCCACGCCGTAATCGGCGTAGGCGGCCATAGCCTCGTTCCGCCTGAAGGGGGCGGAGCCCCCGAAGGTCTTGTAGTCCGGCGGGAACAGCTTGAGCGGGATCCCCCGCTCTCTGGCGAACCTCTCGCCCAGGGTGTCCACGCCTTTGGCGCGGCCGCTGACGATCTCTGAAATTTCAGGCAGCAGGCCTGACTCTCCGACCGCCTGCTCCACGAGGGCGATGTCGGTGATCGCCCTGCTGCCGAAAATTACGACTTTCATTGCGCGTTCCATATCTCCAAGAGGCGGCCGGGGCGGCGTTCCGCCAGAGGGCCTGCAGAGGACGGCCCTGCGGCAGCCGTTAGTTTTCCCCGCCTTGCGGCAGCCTCGCGGTTTTCCGGGCCTTCCGCCGGAGCCGGGCGTTTTCCGCGGCGCGGCCGCGCGGCCCGCAGGCCGGCCGCGACTGTTTCCGGGGGAGGGCGCGTCTCGGTCTTCACCCGCTCTTGAGGCCGTGCTATGACTCGGCGCGTCGCCAAACGGCCATGGCCGCTGACGGCCCCGGGAAAAACCCGTTGTCCGGAACGCGGGGAGATCTAGCCATTCGTCAAAGTGCCGGATAAGACCGAATCAGACCGCAGGAAGCGATCCTGAACCGTCGTCTGAGCCGACTGTGCGCGGCAACGGAATTTTTCTCCGCAAGCGACGGTTTCCAGGGGGCGGTTCGCGCCGGTGACATCGAACGCCGCGAGGGTTCGGGAATGCCGGGCGCGCCGTGGCGGGCGAGGCCGCTTTCTAGGTATCCGTTCACCCCCCCCTTCTGACCACATTCCTCCCAGCCTTCCTGCTTTTGCATCATCTTCTCCCCTTCTCTCTATCTCTCTTCAGATTTGCAATAGTTTGCCGTCTCTCACTTCCGGCTTCATTTCCGCCAGCCCGCCGGCCTAAGACACGTTTGGCTTGCCAAACGCGCATGGCGACGTAACCCCTCGGTTTTCCTCAGGCGATCGGCCGCCCTCAGGGTCCTGCCCTTTGCGGTCTTGAGCCGTTCGGGGCCGGCGAGTGTACTCGTAGCCGTCGTTCCTCTGGAGAAGACTGAAATTCTTCCATGAAAT
>JAITRL010000131.1 GCA_031288415.1 Deltaproteobacteria bacterium
CGGCCCTCATGGCGGAGGCGCTTTCCGGAAGAGGCGGCTCCGGATCGGGGAAGGACTGTTTTCTGCGGCTTTTCTTTCCGCTGCTCTATATTTTCATGAGCTACCAGGCGTGCTACCTCATGTTCGCGGCTCTGGCCGGGGCGGCCCTGTTCCTGCGCGCCCTCTTCGCGGAAGGAGCCGGGGCCGCCAAGGGCGCGGCGCCCCCGATCGCGCGCCCGGCCTTCGCGGCCCGCGCCGCAGGCGCCTTCAGGAAAGCCGCGGTCCCGGTCCTGGCCGCCACCTTTCTTGCTGCGGCCGTCTGCCCTCAAGCGGCGCTCCAGGTGGCCGAAAGGACCGTCTCGGCGGCCCTTCAGACCTCGGGTTACGGCCTGGGCCTGCTGGACCCTGGGCTTTTCGCTGGCTTTCCGCTGATAGAGGAAACCGCTTTCGGCGTGAGAGGCAAGGTCACCTTCCTGGGCTGGGCGGCGTTTTTCTGCGCGTTCGCCGTCCTGTGCGCGATCGTCCTGAGGAGGCGCTCGGCGGGCTTTGCCGGGGCTGACAGGCCCGGCCTGAGGGCGGCCGCGGCGCTGTTCGCGGTCTGCCTTGCCGCCTACCTGACCGCCTTCGCGTGGAAAGGGGACGTCTACCAGATCTGGAAGTTCGTCACCATGGCCGCCCTCCCGCTCTCTTTCATGCCGGCGGCGCTTCTGAGCCTGGCGGTTTACGGGGCCGCCGGAGGGAAAGGAAAGACGTTCGCGGCGGGCCTCGCCCTCGCCGCGGCTCTAGTCGCCCTTCCCCACCTCATGTACGTCGGCCTGCGCGGGCCGCGCGCCTCCTTCAACGGCGCCGCGTCTCTCGTGCCCGTACTCACGCTGATGGAGAACTTCCTCGGCAAGGGGCGGGGAGAGGACATGGCCGTCGTCGACTTCAGGCTGCCGGATTTCAACTTTGCGGCGGCGCTGGTCGCGCAGTATGGCCACGTCCGGCAGGTGGGTTTCGTCAACGGGGTCTATCTCCTGCCTTCCTCCTCCGATTACCTTGAGTTCGTGGAGGCGGGGGCGCCCGTCTACTCGGACAGGCAGTACCAGGGTCTCTACATGGGAAGCCTGAAGCCTCCCGCCGCAGGCTTCACGGTGTACCGCTACGCGCCCGAGGACCTCAGGCGCCAGGGGGCCGTGGCCATGAGCGGGGTCGAGCCTTATACCCGCTGCGCCGCCCAGAAGAGCGTGAGGCTCAGGATTCTCCCTCCTCAAAGGCTCCGCGGGCGCGATCTGGAAGCCCGGATAACCTTCCAGGAGAAAGAGGCGGGGCTTGAGCTCTTCCGCGGCACGGCAACGGTCCGCGAGGAGCTTGACCCTCCAGGGGACTCGGTGCCGTTTCTGGGCGCGGAGGCGCGCCTGGCGGTTTCCAAGGAGCGGCAGGCTTCCGGTTACGTGAACCTGATCCTGCTGCTTCCGGCGCGGCCGGATCTCCCCAAAGCGGAAGGGAGGGAACGGTCCGAGGATGTAAGGTCCCCATGCATGTACAGGATAGACAAGGTTGAGCTCCGCCCGGCGCCGGGCGCCGCGTCTGAAACTGAAACTGAACCTGGATCCGGGACGGATCCGAAATAAGCGGCTGGAGCGCGCCTGCGGCCGCGACGGGAAACATATGCCGATACGCGGCCCAATCGGAAGCCGCGCCCAGGCAGGCGGCCGCGGCAAAGAGGACCGCCCCGGCCCGGCGCGCGGCAAGGCAATGCCGCCGCTTTCAGGCGCTTAGGCGCGGGAAAGCGCCAGTCCCGGGCCGGGGGAAGCCCGACGGCGGCCCGGCTTGATTTTCACGGCGGAACAGCCTATCATCCGGTTAATGTTCCGGGAAAAATGAGCGGGCAGGCCCGGGCTCTCCTCCCCCCGTTCCCGCTTGGCGGGAGGCGGGCGGGCCGTAACGACTCGATCCCGGCCGGAGGAATAAGCGAGAAACGGAGCCCAAATGACGGAACTGAGCCTGGTCGTGCCCGTCTATAACGAAGAGAAGGCGATCCCCCCATACCTGGAGACGGTGCGGAAAATCCTCAGGGAGGTGACCGAGGACTACGAGATCATCTTTGCCATGGATCCCTCCTCCGACCGCACGGAGGAGATAATCACGCGCGAGAACGCCTCGGATCCGCGGATAAAGCTCCTGCGCTTCTCCAGGAGGTTCGGCCAGCCGGCGGCCGTCTGGGGAGGGCTCAAGTACTCCTCGGGCCGCGCCGTGATCGTGATGGACGTGGACATGCAGGATCCGCCGGAGGTCATCCCGGAGATGGTCCGGATCTGGCGCGAGGGCGAGTACAAGGTGGTCATCCCCCAGCGCAGGACCCGTTCCGGCGACAACCCTGTGAAGAGGCTGGTCGCCTGGTGCGCCTACTGGTTCATCAACAAGACGGCCACGGTCGAGATCCCCAGGAACGCCGGGGACTTCAGGCTTCTTGACCGGCTGGTGGTGGACGAGCTCCTCAAGCTCAAGGAGACCAACGCCTTCCTGAAGGGCCTCACCGCCGTGGTGGGCTACAAGTACAGGCTCGTGCCCTTCGACCGCAAGCCGCGCTCGGCGGGGACCGGCAAGTATTTCTTCACGGGCGGAATATTCATAGGCTTCAACGGGGTGATCGCCTTCTCGGGGGCGCTTCTGCGACTCATGACCGTGGCGGGCTTCGTCATGGCCGGACTTGCCCTGCTCTGCGCCTTGGGCCTCATCGTCGGCAAGGTCTCCGGCTGGTACAGGTTCGATGCCGGCATCGCCACCCTCGGGGTGCTCCTGCTTTTCCTGACCGGCTGCCAGTTCGTCGGCATGGGCATCCTGGGCGCCTACATCGGGCGCATCTACGAGGAGACCAAGAGCAGGCCCATTTTCATCGTCGACAAGGCGGTGGGGTTTCCCGAGGCGAAGGGAGCCTGAGCCGCCCGGCCGGGGGGGTGCCGCCTGGCTTCAGGTATGCGGCCTTCTCTCCCCCGGGCCCTGACGTCTTTTCCCTTAAGCCCTTCAGTTCCCGTCCCTGTCCCTTTCCTTTTGCTTTTGTCTCATAACCTTTTCCTTCTTTCCTTATTTCGTTGTTTCCTATAGCCTTACTTTTTCTGGCTGTCATTTTCCTTGTCTCCCTTTCGGCCGCCGCCTCCAGCCTTTCCGCGCTCAGCCGCCTCTCGCGGCGCGGCCGGCCGGTCCGTAAGCGCCTTGGCGCCCCGCCGTCCGCGGCGGGCTTTTTTGAACGTTCATCGTTAAAGCCTAACCTGTATTCCCGGGTGATCGCGGCCGGCCGCCCGGGTTCAGCCGCCTTTTCCGCCTGACGGCGGCCGGTCGCAGGCTGCCGCGTTCCCCGGCCCGCCTGAGCGCCGGAAGCCCGGCCGAGGCTTTCCATGATAATCACGAGATCCCCTCTGCGCATCAGCCTGGGAGGCGGCGGCACCGACCTCCCGTCGTACTACCGCGAGCACGGGGGAGGGTTCCTCATCGCGGCGGCCATCGACAAGTACGTCTACGTGACAGTGCTGAGGCCGTTTTCCGAGGGCATTTACCTCAAGTACTCACAACTGGAGACGGTAAAGAGCGTCCACGAGGTGCAGCACCGGATAATCCGGGAGGCGTTGAGGCTGCAGAACCTCAAGACCCCTCAGATAGAGATCACCGCGCTGGCGGACATACCGGCCGGGACGGGCCTGGGATCGTCAGGGTCCTTCACCACGGCGCTTCTGAAGGCGCTCCACGCCCACCGCCGCCAGCTCATCCTTCCCCAGGACCTCGCTGAGCTGGCCTGCCACATCGAGATAGACCTCCTGGGGGAGCCCATCGGCAAGCAGGACCAGTACATCGCGGCATACGGCGGCCTCACCTGCTTCAGCTTCAATCCCGACGATTCCGTGGAAGCCAGGCCCCTGGCCATCCCCATCGAGGCCCTTTTCGAGCTCGAGGAAAGGCTCTGCCTGTTTTTCACGGGCTTCACCCGCAGCGCGGGGGATCTGCTCAAGGACCAGAAGGAGCGCTCGACGGGAGGCGACTCCGAGATGCTGGCCAACCTTCACTACGTCAAGGACCTGGGCCTCCGCAGCCTCGCGGCCCTGGAGGCGGGCGACGTGTTCGCCTTCGGCAGGCTCATGCACGAGCATTGGGAGAACAAGAAACGGCGGACGGGCGGGATGTCCAACCCCAAGATCGATCATGCCTACTCCAAAGCCATGGACAACGGCGCGGCGGGCGGCAAGCTCGTGGGGGCCGGCGGGGGCGGCTTTCTGATGTTCCTCGCCGAGGACCGCTCGAGGCTCAGGCGGGCCATGGCGGAGGAGGGCCTGGAGGAGCTGCGTTTCCGGTTCGACTTCGACGGCTCCAAGGCGGTGCTAAGCTGAAATGCTGCCGGTAGCGATACTTGCGGGGGGACTGGCCACAAGGCTGGGGAACCTCGCCAAGGACACCCCCAAGTCGCTGATCGAAGTGGCGGGAAAGCCCTTCATTTTCCACCAGCTGTATCTTTTAAGGAAGTCCGGGGTGGAGAAGGTGGTGATCTGCGCGGGGCACCTGGGGCATAAGCTCCAGAAGGCCGTGGGGGACGGCTCGGATCTGGGCCTTGAGATCCGCTACTCCTTCGACGGCCCGAAACCCTTAGGCACCGGGGGGGCCATCCGGAAGGCTTTGCCGCACCTGCCGGGCCTGTTTCTCATCCTTTACGGCGACAGTTACCTTGAGGTGGACTACCGCGAGGTGGCCAAGGCCTTCCTCTATTCCGGCAAGCTGGCTCTCATGACCGTCTACAGGAACACCGGCCGCTGGGACAAGTCCAACGTCGTGTACGAGAACGGCGTGGTCAGGCTTTACGACAAGAACGCCGAAGGCGTCGAGATGCATTACATCGACTACGGGCTCACCTGCATGACCAAGGAGGTGATCGCCGGCTGGCCTTCCGAGGGCTTCGATCTCGCGGAAGTCCTCACCAACCTTTCCATCCGCAGGGAGCTTGCCGGCTTTGAGGCGACGGACAGGTTCTTCGAGGTGGGCTCCTCCGCAGGCATCGAGGATCTCGAGAGGCACCTGGCCTCCCGAGGCTAGAGCCCCGTGAGATTCCCCACGCCCTCCTACGTGCTCCGCTGCATCCTCACTCCCGGAGCTGACCGCTCCATCATGGCCCAGGCCGTGCGCCAGGCCCTGGCCGGGCTGATCGCGACCTCGGCCGACGTCGGGGTCTTCAAGCTCTGTCTCATGGCGGGGATCCATCCCATGCTCGCGGCCGTGGCCTCTTTCGCGGCGGGGACCTCCACCAACTTCTGCCTCACCCGGCACTACGTCATCGGCGAGGTCCGGCGGCAGGTACGGAGCCTTCCCGTACAGTTCGCGGCCTACCTCGCGACAGGCCTCGTCTCCCTGGGCATAGTCCAGGCCCTGCTTCTGGTCTTTCACGTTCTTCTCGGCTTTGACCCTTTTCACGTGAAGCTCGCCTCCGTGCCCGTGGTCTTCGTGTGGACGGTCACCAGCAGCCGTTTTCTGGTGTTCAGGAAGAGGCCCGCGGCGGCTTGCGGGGCTGACCCCGCCGCCGGCCAGGCCGCGCCCCCTGCCGCGGGGGCTTGCCCGTCAAGGAGCGATGCCATGCCTGAAGCTCACCCACCCGCCCCGGCCGGTGGCGCCGGAACGGGGAAATGGCCCAAGAAGGTGCCCGTCCTCACCCCCGAACAGGAGGCCATCCGCGACGACTTCATGCGGAGCCATCTGGAGGCCATGGAAACCAAGTGGTACGGCTTCGTCGGCAATTTCGACAACAGCTATCCCCTCAAGACGTATTTCCCCGGCTGCCGCACGCTGGAGATAGGCGCGGGCCTGGGCGAGCACCTGAACTGGGAGAAGCGGCCGGAGCAGGAGTACCACGCGATAGAGCTCAGGCAGGAGCTCTGCGACAGGATCAAGGAGCGGTTCCCGGGGGTCCACGCCTGGGCCGGCGACTGCCAGGACCGCCTCCCGTTCGGCGACGCCTACTTCGACAGGATAATCGCCATCCACGTCCTGGAGCACCTGCCGGATCTGCCCAGGGCCCTCCGGGAGTTCCACCGGCTGCTCAAGCCCTCCGGCCGCTTCTCCGTCGTGATCCCCTGCGAGGGCGCCTGGGCGCACCGGCTGGCGAGGAACATCTCGGCGCGGCCGCACTTCGAGAAAAAGTACCGTCAGCCGTACGACTGGTTCATCCAGGCCGAGCACCTCTCGCGGCCCGGGGAGATAATCGAGGAGCTCAGGCTTCTCTTCGATGTCCTGGACACCCGCTATTACCCGCTGCGCCTGCCGGTGATCAACATCAACCTCACCATCGGCCTGACCCTGGCCAAGAAGAGGGGGGACAATGCCGTTCAGCGATGACTTTCTGGCTGAAGCCGCGGGAATCGTGGCGGGGCTTTCCGCCTCCGACATAGAGAAGGCGGCGGCCTTGCTCGCCAAGGTGCGCGGGGACGGAGGCAGGCTTTTCATCCTGGGGGTGGGGGGGTCCGCGGGCTCCGCCTCCCACGCCGTCAACGACTTCCGCAAGCTCTGCGGCTTTGAGGCCTACTGCCCCACCGACAACGTCTCGGAGCTCACCGCCCGCACCAACGACGAGGGCTGGGAGACGGTATTCGCGGAATGGCTCAAGGGGTCCAGGCTCAGGCCGGAGGACGGGGTGCTCGTCTTCTCGGTGGGCGGGGGCGATCTCGAGCGCAACGTCTCGGCCAACCTCGTGCGGGCCCTCGAGCTGGCCAAGGGCGTAGGCTGCCGGATCCTGGGGGTGGTAGGCCGGGACGGGGGGCATACCGCGAAAGTGGCGGACGTCTGCGTCATCATTCCCACGGTCAACCCCGCCCACGTGACCCCTCACACCGAGGCCTTCCACGGGGTGGTCTGGCATCTGCTGGTCACTCACCCGGCCCTCAAGGTCAACCCCACCAAGTGGTAGCCGATTCAGCGGAAGGCAAAGGCTCCTCGCCCTTTCCCGCCGGCCCCCCGGCTGGCGCACCCGGCTCGGGAAGGCCGCCACGGGGGCTCAGGAAGGCGGTCTTCCTTGACCGCGACGGGGTGCTCAACCGGGCGGAGGTCAAAGCCGGAAAGCCGCATCCCCCTAAGGACGCCGCCTCCATGGACTTCTTCCCGGAGGCGGCGGGGAGCCTTAAGCGCCTCAAGGCCGCAGGCTTCGTCTTGTTATGCGTGACCAACCAGCCTGACGTGGCCCGGGGGACCCGCTCGCCGGACAACGTCAGGGCCATGAACGCCAGGGCCCTGGCCGAGCTCCCCCTGGACGGGCTCTACGCCTGCCTTCACGACGGCCCTGACGGCTGCCTTTGCCGCAAGCCCAAGCCCGGCATGCTTCTTGAAGGGGCAAGGGACTGGAACGTGGATCTTTCCCGAAGCTTCATGGTAGGGGACCGGGCCGGGGACATCGGGGCCGGCCGCGCGGCCGGCTGCCGCACCGTATTCATCGACCGCGGCTACGACGAGCCGCGCCCGGCCCCTGCGGCCGATTACACCTGCCGCGGCCTCGCCGAGGCCGTCGAGGCAATCATCAGCAGTTGCAAAAGGAAAAGCGTCATGAAAACCGCAGCGGACCTCAAGGTGAAGCTTTTCGCCGACGGCGCGGACAAGGCCGGCATGCTGGAGATGAACCGCAACCCCCTGATCAAGGGGTTCACCACCAACCCGACCCTCATGAGGAAGGCCGGGGTCACCGACTACGAGGCCTTCGCCAAGGACATCCTCAAGGAGATCCCCGACAAGCCCCTCTCCTTCGAGGTCTTCTCGGACGAGTTCCCGGAGATGGAGCGCCAGGCGAGGCTGATCGCCTCCTGGGGCCCGAACGTCTACGTCAAGATCCCCGTCACCAACAGCCGCGGCGAGTCCTCAGCCGAGCTGGTGGGGTCTCTGGCCAAGGCGGGAGTGCGCCAGAACGTGACGGCCATGATGACCCTCGCGCAGGTGCGGGAGATCGCGGCCAAGCTCGCCGGCGGCCCCCCGGCCTACGTCTCCGTCTTCGCGGGGCGCATAGCCGATACCGGCCGCGACCCCGTGCCGCTCATGACGGCGGCGGTGGAGCTTCTCTCCGTCGCTCCCGGAGCCGAGCTCATCTGGGCTAGCCCCCGCGAGCTCCTGAACGTCTTCCAGGCGGATGACAGCGGTTGCCACATCATCACCGCCACCAACGACATCCTCAAGAAGCTGAGCCTGGTGGGCAAGGATCTGACCGAGTACTCGCTGGACACGGTGAAGATGTTCAAAGGCGACGCCGAGAGCGCCGGCTACTCCCTGTAGGCGGCGGTTTTTTTGCGGCGTTCCGCGCCGAGGCTCTCCAGGCGCCGCCTCGCGCCGCCTGCAACTCGGCGCGGCCGGGGGCGGCGGCGGATCGGCCGGCCCTGGGCGACCGCGCCCAGGGCTCCGCAGGCTTGGCCTTGCGGGGCGCGGCTGCCCGATAAGCGCCGCCTGAGAGGCCGCCCTGCGGCCGCGGGGCGGTCAGGCGAAAGCCATGCCCAAAATCCAGAGGGCGTAGCCGGCAGCGAAGCAAATTGACGGGGCTCTGGCGGCGTGAAGCCTGCGGGTAAAGGGCAGGGACGGTTCCGCCTTGAAGAAGCGGAAGACGGCCAGAACTCCTCCCAGGGTCCATATGAGAAAGCCGCCCGCCGCCGCGAGGTACCAGCCCTCGTTCATGACGGGGGCGGCGGAATAGATGGCGAGGAAGCGCCCCCTCTCGCGCCGGAGATCCTCGGGCGCGGCCGCAGGCCCCAGCCTCTCGCGGGCAAGGCAGTCCGCGATCCGCCCGTTGGCCAGTTCCAGCAGGTCCCGGCGCGGCATGTAGAAGCTTCGCGCGGCGCAGAGGGCGGATCTCAGCCTGAGAAAGGCCAGGCACGCTCCCTCGCGATCCCCTGCGGCCTCCAGGGAATCCCCCAGGGCGGCGAGCCTGCCTGCCGCGTTCTGGCTCGACCCCAGAGGCGAGTACCAGTTAAGGGACCGGAAATAGTGGACGGCCGCGTCGGCGGAAAGACCTCTGGCCGCAAGGGCATCGGCGAGGGAGAGTTCCCTGGAGGCTTTGACCTCCATGAAGACGGCGAGGAAGGCCAGGAAGAGGAGAGCGGAGGCCAAGGCCCTGACAGGCCGCGATTTGAGCCAAGGCGCCGTATTAAGCCATGCCGCGGGTTTTGGCGAAAGACGGCTCATCGCGCAAGCGTCCCAGAGCCGGAGGGCGATTTCCCGGAAGAAGGGGATTCAGGCCCCGCCTCGGCGGGCGCGGCAGGAAGGCCAGGCGCGGGCGAATAGGCCGCGCCCGGCTCCGCCGGGGGCGCGATATCAGGCCCGGGGTCCCACGGAGGGAGCAGGAGGCAGTCGCGGAGACGGGTCACGACGGCGGCCGCCTCGTGTTGCCTGTTTTCCTCAAGCGTCGCCGAGCCTTGCGCAAGGAAGCCGGTCGCCTCGGCCAGGGACGAGTATTTCGCCAGGGCGAGCCCGTAGCGAAGGACGATCCTGTAGTCCAGGGGATCGAGCTCGACTCCCCGCTTCAAGGCGGCCAGGGACTCGGGGCCGTTCCCCAGGGCCTCGTGGACGTAGCCGAGCATGAGGAAATTCGACGCGTAGTAGGGGCGGATCCGGGCGAGCTCGAGGATTATGTCCAGGGCCTGGCGGTGGTCGCCTGCCATTCTCAGCGAATCGGCCCGCAGGGCGTAGCAGTTAAGAAGCACGTCGTAAGGGAGGAAGGTCCTCCCGTCAGGGCGGGCGAAGGTCTCCAGAAAGCGGCCGAGCGTGTCCGCCGTCTCCCGGTAACGGCCGTTGTCGAAGAGGTACTGGGCCACGGTGAAGATGACGTAGTACATGTAGGTCGGGGCCTTGCGGGCGGGCGGGCCGTCGGCTCCCCCGGCCAGGCGGCCCCAGTAGGCCTCGTTGCGGGCGACGAAGTCATCGTAGAGGCCGTCTTCCAGGGCCCTGAGGCCCGCCAGATGGTCCATCTTCATCTCGCCGAGGAACATGTAGCGCGCGCCGGGTTCCAGATAGGGCATGACCATGCCCACGAGCGAGCCGTACTGGAAGAAGACCCGTTTCCCCGAGCTCAGGTTGCCCGTGAAAAACCGGTTGAAGAAGGCCGGCTCCCGCGGGCTCAGGTAGGTCCCGTCCTCCCTGACCGGGAAGTAGGCCAGCGGCATCTTGCCCGGCTCAGGCACGGCCATGAGTTCCGGGTTGAGCAGGCCTGTCAGGAGCACCAGGGTCACGTCGGGCCTTGCCGAGTAGGCGTATTGGAGGGCGAGCATCGGGAACCAGCCGTTGTCGTGCACGGCGATGGATTCCGGCGGCATGGCCGCCAGGTCCGGAAAGTAGAGTTCGGTCGACTGGAAGCCCGATTCGGCGTCGCTTTCGGCAACGCGGTCCCGGGCCATGAGAACCGCAGACAGCGTGACGGCCGCCGCGCAGAGCGCGGCCGCGGCGGGGCGCAGGATTTGCCTTGCCTGAGCGAGCCTTCCCGCCTCCCCCAGGCCCAGAGAGACGGCCAGGAACCATGCCGTTATCGCGGGCAGGAAGGCTGAGGATCCGTCAATCCAGTAATAGAAGAAGAAGACGTTGACGAGGATGAGGACCGGCAGGGCGACGGCCAGGATCTGGAAGGTCTTCCAGAGGTAGCGCAGGCCCCAGGCGAAGAAGGGGAGGGAGAGGAAGAACAGGGGCGAGCAGAGGTTCCGGAACTGGATGGGCGCGAGGTAGGTCAGGTCCTCGAACTTTATCAGGCCCTTGAAGTGGGTTTCGGAATCCTTGGCGTCTGAGACGTGGGACCAGAAGCGCGCCAGGGTGTCGGTCCTGCCGAAGTCCACCGGGAGCCTGTCCGTCATGGAGCGCACGAGCAAAAGCAGGTAGACGGAAAGTCCCGCCAGGAAGAAGAGGGCGAGAAGCCCTGTCCGGATCAGGTGCCTGTGCGGGCCTCCTACCTTTTCCGGCTCCGGTTCCCCCCAGTAGGTGAGCAGGAGCAGCACGGGGAGGTAGAGGCTCAGGGCCGCATGGTTCCCGCAGGCGACGCCGTAGAGGAAGCCTCCGGAGTAGAGCCAGGAGATACCGTGCCCCGAATGCCACCTGGCCGAACAGTAAAGGAGCAGGAGGAGGAAGGCGGTGTTGAGGGAGTACACCTCCAGCTCCGTCGAAGAGGCGAAAACGGCCTGGTCGAGGGCGAACAGGGGCAGAGAGGCGAGAAGGAAGAGGGGCGCGGGCGCGCGCGCCGGGGAGGCGTGGAGGAGGTTCAGGAGGGAGCCGAAGAGGAAGAGCGCCGCGGCGCCGGCGAGGGCGGTGAAGACAGTCACCCTGAAGCCGATGGAGCCTAAGGGGATCCACGTGAAGATCTTGGCAAGTAGGTTGTAGGTGGGGAATCCCGAAGGGTGCCCCACGTCCAGGAAGACCGATGTGACCGTGAACTCAGGGCCGTCGCGCCACCCGATGGCCGGGCTCGCGAAAAGGATATAAAAAAAGGCCGCAGCGGCGGCGAGCAGGGCCGGGACAAGGTACGGACGGGAAAGAACAGGCAGGCAGGGCCCGCAGGCCTGCCCGGAGGGCGCCCCGTCCGATTCGGCGCAAGCGGTTAAAGCGGTTTTAGGCGGCAACAGGGATGCTCTCAATAAAAACCCGCCGGGTCCAGAGCGGCGCCCGGCGGGTTGCGGAATTTGCAAGGCTAAAGGCAGAGTGTTATGACGACCAAGTGTTGGCAAGGGTGGTGGAGGTGTTAGTCTTCACCGTGGAGCCCTGGGAGGCGCTGTCGTAAATGTAAGCTGTGGAACCGTCAGCGGAGTACTGAACGATGAAGGAGAAGCCTGCCGCGCGGGTGGTCTGGTTGGTGTAGGTGGTAAGCGTGCCGTAACGGACCGCGCTGTCCTTCACGAGCCCGCCCAAGGCCGTCAGGGAACCGTAGCTGGTGGTGTAATGGCCGCGCTCGGCGAACATGGCCTCCTGGGAGGTGGCGATGGCGTGGTAGGCGGACTGGGCGGCGTTGTCCTGCGCGCCCCTGCGGTACTTGGCGTACTGGGGGATAGCGATGGCGGCCAGGATTCCGATGATGGCGACGACGATCAAAAGCTCGATGAGGGTGAAGCCTTCGCGCTTCTCGTTGATCTTGGTGAACATTGTCTGTGGCTCCTTGTAAGGCCTCTGCGGCCTGCCAGGTTGTCGGGCCAACGGCCCGGAAAGGTATTTTGGAAGAAGGGTGAATCAATCGTTCTGCCGAATGGGTAGTTAAGCAATCGATGTGCCAGTCTTGTCGCGGTCAAGCCTGTGGCAGAAAAGGCACAATAAAAACATGCCGATGCTAATTCTTAAAATAAAATATGATAAAAGATGAAAAAAAAATATGAAAATAAAAATTTTAAAGAATAAAAAAAGAATAGCCGGGTTACCGAAGCTTAGGGAGGATGAAGTCTTTGTGCACCAAAAATCAATATGAATGAAAAATGGGGGAAAGCTGACTTCGATCGGAGAAAACCAAAGCCGGTGGCATCCGCCAGGGGCAGGCCAGGTAGCAGGCCGCCTATAGAATAAGTATTGACCGGGGCAGTGAACGACAGGCGGGCTGCAGCCCCGCCCGGGTAGCCTGCTGAAGAACTTGGCAAAAGATCGATTGCGGCCATGCTTAGGCCGGAGGCGAGTTATCGCGCCTTCCGGCAACGGCGGGTGAAACTGGCGGCGTTACCATAGCCAAAGTGTACCTGGCAGGGAAAAACAGTTCATCAAGGCGGCGGCAGACGTGAGCGTAAAGGGGCGACTGTTCAAGCGATCGGAGCGGTTATAATAGTAATAAAATAAAGATATATAATAATAAAATTTAGAATAAATAATAAATAAAATATAAATATTAAGATAATTATCAGAACCGTTTTGATTAAAAGGATTGCTTTGAGAGGCGGCTGGCCAGCTACATTAATATTGATGCGTCGGGTTAACGGCAGGCGGCCTGCGAGGGGTCTGCGGGTGTTGCGGCAAGAAGTCGGCATTGGGGGGGCTTGACGGCTGGAAGGATCCGGCAACCCAGCGACCGAGTCGGGGAGACAGGAGGCAAAAAGCCGCTCAAGCAGGATAGGGGCGGAGGTCATGAGAGGTGAAGCGGCGAAGCAATGAGGCCGTCCCGCCGGGCAAGCGGGCAGGCGCTACGGAACCCGCTCAATAAAGAGACAAGAGGAGGACCCGGTTGGCCGGGTCAGGGAGAAGGGTCGCCTCGCTCAGGGACGGAGAGGAGGCCGGGTTGATCGGCGGGGGAAGCGCCTGGGAAAACCAGGCCCGCAATCCGGAAAACTCGGCTGAAGCCGGAGGCAAGGAAACAGGAGCCGGAAAAGACGTTTTTCGGGCTGCGGCGGCAGCTGCGGCCGCCGCAGGCGAAAGAAGCAAAACGGCCGACGGCAGGGAAACCGAAGAGGCTTCGAAGCTGAAGGCGCGAGGCCCCGCGCGCCAAAGGGAAAAAACATCGCGGGCGAAAGCCTTCGCGGCGATGCGCGGCGGGGGGAAGCTCTGAAGGAGCGTGAAAATAAGCTCACGCCCGCGGGAGGCAAGCGGCCGGCCGGCATAAAAAAACCGAGCGCGGCCTTAAGCGGAATTTTACTCCGTAAAATTGAAAGCGTCAGCCGGTTCAGGTTAAGGAAGCGGGGCGGCCGCTGGGATACGATCCGATCGTGAGGGCAAGGCGCGCGGGCTTGAGCGGCCCGCCCCCTCAGGTCCGGGCCAAAAGGCCCGCTGCAGCGATCCGGGGAAAAGCCCTCGCCGGGGGCTTCGGACATGCTCGGAAAAAAATCAGGAAAAGAAGGGTTCACGCTTATCGAGATGCTGGCGATCACGATGATCGTCAGCATCATAGCTTCCATAGCGCTTCCAAGATGGTTCACGTACAGGCGGCTCGCGCTGGACCGCGTGGCCATAGCGGCCGGCCGCTCGGTGCAGACGGCGGAGGAGATATACTTCGGCGCCACGGGACAGTACACGGATTCTTACGAGAACCTCAGGATCATCAGCGGGCTTGAGAAAGACGGCACTGTCATCTACGGTCCGATTGAGCTCAGCTTCAACAGGTCGCTGCGGGTGAGCGGGTTCAGGTTCTCGGTGAGAAACAAGGCGGAAGCGTCGACGGTTTACGTTTACGACAGCTTAGGATCCGAAGGGACCTTGACGAGCACCTATGCCGGACTTGACGCTTCCGCATGGTGAATCGCCCGGATGCGCGCTTACAAACGGTCGTAATCCTCTGTTCAGCCCGGTATCCTGGCGATTGCGAAAATTTCCGGTCCCGGAAATTTTCAGGAAGGCGCGGTTGAGGTCCTAACAAGCGGTAGCCGGAAACGGGAGCGTAAAACTAAAACGCTTATGGTTCATGGCATACCGCACGGAGCGATGCGGACTGGAAATGCAGGGAGCCCGAACGCGCGCATGGCACGGCGTTTGCTTGCGAAAGATGGAGCGAAGAGCGATTCAGGCGGTCGCCGGATCAGGCTCTCGCTTACGCCGCTTTAACGAGGCCATCCGCCTCATGTCAAGGAGACATCATATGAAATCCGTGATCAGGGGAAGCCGCCAGGGCTTCACTCTCATCGAGCTTCTGATAGTCGTCGCGATCATCGGCATCCTTGCCGCCATAGCCATCCCCCAGTACGCCAAGTACCGCAAGGGCGCCCAGGACAACGCGGCCCAGTCGGCGTACCACGCGATAGCGACCTCCGAGGAGGCGTATTTCGCGGAGAACGGTAAGTACGTGAACAACTACTCGTCCCTCGCGCTCAGCGGAGGGCTCGTGAAGGATGCGAACGTGTTTTACGGCACCCTGTCGACTTACATCAACACCACCACCAATACCGCCGGCTTCAAGTTCGCCGTGCGTCACAAGGCGGATGGCTCTACGGTATACGAGTACGACAGCGCTTCCACCGGATCCACGGTGAAGATCAAGACCACCGGGCTTTCGAGCACCGTCTGGTAAGCGTATCCCCGCTGATGACCGCCGGGCGCGGGAAAAGCGCCGGCCTCCGGACGGAAACGGGGGCCGGCGTCTTTATTTTTGAGCGCTTTATTCCTGAGAGCCTGGCGCTTAAGGCGCCGGCCGAAGGAGGCGCGGCGTAAATGCCGGCCGGCCGGGCGGGCTTTTGGGGGACTGTGGGGGCGGGGGAAGGGCCCGGCAGGCGGCGAGGGATGAAGAGCGCGACCAGAAGGAAAAGCCCGCTGCCGAGGCGGGAGCGGGCCGAGGAACGGCGATGACGGCGGGACAGGCCTGCCGGAGCGGCCTCTGCGGCAGGGCAAGGGCAATGCGGGGCGTTCGGAAATGCCGATGCGGCAGGAAGCGGCGGCGCCCGGCCCATGAGGGCGAGGCGAAGAGGCGTTGCCAGGGAGCTGCCTGCCCAAGGCCGGTCAGGGTAGCGGAGCCTGCCGGCAGCGGGGTCGCTTCAAAGGGGAGCCAGGAGGAACAGTCGGTCTGCGCGGCAGCTGGTCCGGTCGGGGCCGTTCCGCCGGAAAAGCTTTAGAAACGCTCCCAAGACGGGAAGAATGGCGCAGATGTGCCGGAGCGGCGGGTCCCGGCCCCGGTGGGGTGTTTTCCAGGGAGAACCGATTATTCGGCCTCCGCAAGAAAGCCTGTGACGATTAGCGCGGCTCCCGAGAGCCGTGCCGGGTCCAGCGCCTCGACGAAAACAGCGCCCAGGCGGCCGGCAGGCGGGCGTAAAGGGCCGCGGCCCGAGGGCAGGCGCGACCGAACCCGAAGCGGGCGAGGGCCGTCAGCCGGGCTGCCTCTGCCGCGGGGCCGGAACAGAGGGCCTGGGCGTTCCGCGGCTTGGGAGGGAGACCCAAGGCCGTTGGGAGTTTGGCGAAGGGCTCGTCCGGGAGAGCCTCGGCTGAGCGCCGCGGGCGCATGTGGAGCCGGTTCAGGCGGCTTAAAGCCGTTGATTTGGCCTGAAGGCATGGCAGGCTGTCCTGGGCCGGGGATGTTTCCGTACGCCCTGAGGGATTATCGCGGCCTGCGTCTCCCGGCGCCGTTCCGGGCCCGCAGGGCCGGCCGGCAGGAAGGCGGCGGACCTCGGCGGCAGGAACGCCAGGTTTCAAGGGTGTTGGCCCCGCGCCTTGCCTGAAGCGCCAGACTCCGCGGACAATGGTCCCCGGTTGAGAGGGATCTTGGCAGGCCCGTCACGCGGGAGCGACGGACCTTCGGAGCGCCGGCCGCGCCTGTCAGCGTCGCTTCGAAACAACGGGCTGCTCAACAGGCTGTTGCCTGCGCCCCTCACGCGGAAGATGCAGGCCTGAGCTAAGTGTCCAGGGCGGTTGAGAAGAATAGATCTGCCTGGATCCGAGTCGCTGGATTTTGCATGAGCCAAGGGCTCCCGGCATCGCCTGAGTCCGAGGGCGGCCTTCCCTTGAACGCGTACATGCGGGCCAGAGGAGTGCCTGCGGCTGCAGGGGCGCTTGAGCCCGCTTTCCGCGCGATATTGCGGGGCCTGCTGGATATCCAGGCGTAACGGAAGGGGTACTCTGCCATGGCGCGGGCGGGGGAAAGCGGCCGCGACGCGCTTCGCCCACGTCGAAGGCGAAGCGGCGGACAGCCGTGAGCGAGGGCGTCGCCCCCCTGAGAAGGCCTCCCTGCAAAGAGCGCCGTCGCGTAAGTACCGGGCTTTCGGGATACCCGGCCGTGACATGCTGAGCCTCGCGGCCGTCGCGAAAAGGCCTTCCCGATTCAGTGCGCGGCAAGTGCGCGAACTACGCGGCTGAAGCCGGCTGATCCGGCCCCGTGGCCGGGGGGGGCATGCCAGGGAGAGGCAATGCGTGTTCCGCACGACGAACCCGGAGCCGGTTCAGGCCCGTCGCCAGGCAGGCCGGCGAGGCTTGCAGGGCGGCGGGGCGGCAGGAAAACAAGACCCGGAACTCGCGGCGGCTTGAGCTTTCAGGGACCTTCTTGACCGGGGCTATCCGCGGAGCGCGAATGCCGCATTACGGGAGGCGCCGGGGCGGGCAAGGAGCGGGGCCCGGAAGGTTTCAGGGCGGCCTTTATCGCCCAGTAGTCCCCCAGGCGGCACAGGCCGGGGGCCTTCATGAGAAGGCGCCCCAGCCGGTAGACGGGCGCGGTTAAAACGCTCGGGCTGGGCAGGTAGGCCAACGCGAGGCGGGCGGGCCAGAAGACGAGGGGCCTGACCGATTTTGCCTGGAGGCCGCATTCCTCGAGGGTCTGGAGAAACTCCCCCAGGCCCATGTCCAGGGTCCTGGAGAGGAAGCCCCTGTGCACGGGTTCTATGAGAAATAGGGCGCCGCCCTGCTTGAGGGCCCTCCCGGCCCTGACAAGGGCGTCTGCGAGTTCACGGCGGGTGCGGCAGGCGACGGACAGGGCAGCCGCCGCAAAGACAAGGTCATACAGGCCGCTGTCGTCGAGTTCGAAAAGGCTGAGGTTGACATAGGCGGGGTTGGGCCCGTCCGAGAGGCTCCGCGCCGTCTCCAGGGCCACGGCGGAAAAGTCGATGCCGGTGACCTGGGCCCCTTTGGCGGCAAAATACCTGGAGAAGCGGCCGGAGCCGCAGCCGAGATCCAAGACCATGGCGCCCTGCAGGGACAGTCCCAAAGCGTCCACGGCCTCGCGCTGTTCCTCTTCGCAGAGGGTGTTGAATGCCGGGTTGGGCCACATGGAGGCAGGGGATCCGGCCCCGCCCTGTCTGGCTTTTGAATCCCAGTAGCAGGCGGCGGAGTAGAGGGTCTTGCGTCTCCGCCTGTCGCGCAGCGCCTTGAGGGCCCTCGAGATTAGGGTCATTTCAATCCTGCCTGCTGAAGGTAAACGCATGTGCGAGGTGAAAGGCGAGGGCCGGAAAGCGGCTTCCGCGGCGGACTGCGGAAGAAGCCAGCGGCGCGGCCTGGCGGAAGGAGGTTGAGAGGGTGCTCTTCCTGGCTGCTGCCTGCCAGGCGGCCTGAGGGTTGAGCCGGATAATAAGCGTACGGGGCGGCTACGCGCGGTCGCGGGCGATCACGGGCGGTCAGCCGAGGCTTGCCGCATGGTCCGCGCGGCGGCGTTCGCGGCAAGGTACCGCCGCGGCTCAGGGATTTGGCCTGCAAGGATTAGCCGCTTCTCCGCCTCCCCCGAGGACAGGCGGCGCGGCCGGCCAGGGCGGCGGCCTGGAGGCCAGCCGCGCCGGAGCCAAAGGCCATGTCGCCTTCCGGGCGGCCGGGGCCTTACGGAACGCGGCCCGCTCCGGAAAATCCAAGGAGAGGCGGGCGGCTTTTAGGGGCGGGAGA
This sequence comes from Deltaproteobacteria bacterium, assembly GCA_031288415.1. GTDB lineage: Bacteria > Desulfobacterota > Desulfarculia > Adiutricales > Adiutricaceae > JAIRZX01. The sequence goes on from JAITRL010000131.1 coordinate 18,184, forward strand.
TCAGGCGGCTCAAGGCGCCTGAACAAGAAGCGCGGTCATCGCCCGCGGGCGTCAGGGCCCGGCTTGCGGCCGCGTCGGGAAATCACGCGGTCAGTGCAGCGGGGTCCTTGACGGGGGTTATCCGCTTCTCCGTCCTGAAGGGCGCCTTCTTCGCCGCAAGAGGAGCGGCCGGGCAAGTCGGGGCCGAGTCCCCAGCCGCCTTGGATGGTCTCTGCCACAGGGAGGCGGGGCCTGCCCGCGGCAAGGCGGGAGAGGTATACCCCGTGCACGGTAAGGGACAGGAGGATAAGCCCGCTGAAGAAGGATACGGCGACGAACAGGGAGGCCCAGCCGCTTGGGGCGTCGGAGCTGAGGGCCTGCCAGAAGGCGTATGACGCGAACGCGGCGGCAAGGCAGAGGGACAGCAGGCACATGGAGAGCACGAGGTAGAGGGGGTAGGGGGAATAGGCGAGCCACAGGTCCAGGCAGAGGCTCACCCCCTTCTTAAGGCTGTAGTTGGACTTCCCGAAAGCGCGGGGCATGTGCCGCGTCGGGACGTTCAGGCGGCTGTCCGAGCTTGAGAGCAGCATGGAGGTGATGTGGGGCCTTCCGGAGGCCATGGCGAGGGCTTCCCTGGACACCTGCCCGGTGAAGGCGCGGAAGCTGGTCAGCCTGAAGGCGCCCGGGAGCCCGAAGATCTTTTTCTGCGAGAAGTCGACCATGGACCCGCAGAGGTTGCGGAAAAGGGAATGCCTTTTCACGCCGTAGGAGGCTATCGCCAGGCAGTAGCCCTCATCCAGGGCGGCGAGGAGCTTGGGAATCTCCTCCGGCGGGTTTTGGAGGTCATCGTCCATGGTGACTATGCGGTCGCCCCGGGCCAGCTCCATGCCGCACATGACCGCCTTGTGCTGCCCGCTGTTTCTCATCAGGCGCGCAATACGCAGAAAAGGCCTGGAGGAGGCGAGTTCCTTGAGGACCGCCCAGGTGCCGTCGGGGCTCGAGTCGTCGACTATTATCACCTCGAAAGGCGAACCCTGGCCGGACAGGACGGCCTCCAGGCGGCAGACCAGCGCGGGAAGGCTTTTTTCCGAGCGGTAAGCGGGTATGACGACGGACACGAGCGTCATTCGGGATGATTCTCCGCTCCAGAGGGGCTAAACCGGAAGACAGGCCGGAAAAGCGCCGCTCAGAGCGGAGAGCCGCGCTCTTAAGCGGCCTTGGAAACCGGGAAAGCCTCCCGAACGCGTATGTTTTGGGGAACGGGGACAATCCGCAGATGGATTTTAGGAGGTCCGGATTCCGGCGGCGTCGGCGGGGTCATGCCGGCCGGCGACCGTAGGCCGGCCGGCGGGAAAATCCTGCAGGGGCCTGCGGTAATCGGACGAACCGCGCCGGTGCGTTTTCGCGTGTTTGCGGGACCGCGGATCTGAAGGCCTAGCGGCCGGCGAAACCGAAGGAATCAGGTCCGCGGCGATTCCGAAAACCGTCCACGTCATTTTAACCCTGCCATGCGGCGCTTTGAAAGCCGCCTTACGGCTTGACATTAATTTTCAATTGCGGCCGCGCCGCGCCGCTTTCAAGCCAGGCGGAATTGAGCCTGCGGCGCGGAGGTTCAGGCGGCCCTCCCCGCGGGGCGCGCCTTTTCCCGGGGGGCGCCCCATATCAGCCGCGTGTCCCGTTAAGAAATGGCTCTCGGCCCGATCAGGCCGGCCGGCCGCAGGAGAGGGAAACCCTTCCCTGTCCCGCGCAAAAAACGTTTGACAGGTCGCGGCGTCCCCAAGGAAAGTCATGGAAGAGGCGCGGACGCCCCGGCGAGTGAGGGCTCCCTGTCAGGTTCTGGTTGCCGCGCGGCAGCCGATAGCCTTGCGTGTAGGCAGGATCCTGGAGCAGGTTGACCGCAAAAAGCGGCATCAAGGGCGATCACGCGTTGGCGGCTTCGGGAAACGAGGCGCGGAGTAAATCAACCGGATGGGCGGCGCGGCCCGGAATTATCGAGCTTTTCCCATGCTCCTGCGCCCAAAGCCCGGCTTGATCAGCGTCAACCTGGCAGAAGTCAGCCTGAACTCCCTGTCACGTAAGTCCCAGTCCCCAAAAGCGTTTTCCTAAAAGACGGCAAGACGGCATCTTCAAAGGCGTTTTCCCCGAACGCCTTTTACCTCAAGACGCGTTCCTCGAAGGCGTTATTCTAAAGGCGCGTTCCCCGATGCAGCGCCCCGTAACGGGCCGATCATCAAAGGCGTTTTCCCTAAACTAGCGATCCCCGGAGTCTGCCTCCGTTATGAGCCTATGCCCAGAGTCTCGCTCCTTGAGGAGTCACTTGGGAAGGGGAAGGCCAGGGCATTTCCGTGCCGAAGGCCGCGGCCCCGGAGATTACTGTCCGGCAGCCCGCGCCTCGGAGGCGGAACGGCAAGCGCGGTAGGCGGCTTCCGGGTCCTTGGGTTTCAGAAAGTACAGATCCTGCCCTGTCCCGGCGAAACCGGAAGTCACGAGGAAGGCGCCGTTGTACCCCTCGGGGAAGCTGAGGCCGATTTCCGCGAGGGGAGCGACGGAGAAGGGAACGACAATAGGCCTGTCCGACCAGAGGAGCCAGGCCTTCGAGGCGATTTCGCAGGGGAGGCGCCGCAGGAGGGAGCGCAGGGCACCGTCGCTCCAGCCGTAACCGGCCACCAGGAAGGGGCTCACGAAGGTCCGGCCTCCGGAGGCGTAAGCGGCCGTCGGGCTGCGGCCGGTCATGTCGATCAGGGGGGTTCCGGGCGGCATGCCCGATTTCGCGGCCAGCACCCGGACAGCGCCGAGGAAGCGGGCCTGGTTCGGCGCGAGCCTCAGCTCCGGGCGGCCTTCGCGGATCGGGGCCTTTGCGGTCATATTCCATAACGGCCCCGGCTGGCGGTAGGGCCGCGCCCAGGAGGCCGCGAGCCCGGAAAAAGAGAGAAGCTGGCACAGGATAACGGCTCCCGCGAGGATCCTGAGGCCGGAAGGGCCCTCACGGAACGGCGCTGAGGCCGCGAAGGCCGCGACGAAAAAAAGGGAGGCGGCGGGAGCAGTGTAGATCAGGGGGTTGTTGCTCCCGAAGCCATAGAGGAACGGGAGGAAAACGAACGCCGCCGCGGTCGCCCGCGCGGGCCGGGGCGACTGCGGCGACACGCTTGCTTTGGGAATCTGGCCCGCTTCCGGCGCGGAACCGGGATTATCCCGGAGCGGCGCGTCGGCTGAGACGGCGCCTGCCTCCCCGGCGGCCGCGGCCGGCGCGACGGCTCCCCGAGCCAGGGACAGCCAGACTCCGGCGAGGAGGGCCGCGACTCCCCAGCCTTGGAGGAGGGAGTGCCTTCCTCCGTCCAGGTCACAGGCAAGCGTGAGGACAAAGAGGCCCGCGCATGCCGCGAGAATGATACGGCAAAGGCCTTGGCCTTCCGTCGTCGCCGCCCTCCCGAAGACGGCTCCCAGCGCGAAAAGCGCCGCTCCCGCCGCCAGGGCGCGCGGCCCGTAAGCGCGGAAGGCATTTTCGAGGCCCAAGGCCGCGAAAAGGCCGTATTCGGAAAAGGCCCCCGAGCTTTCCGCATCCGCGAAGGCGCCTGAGAAGCGGGCGGCGAAGGCGGCGGGCGAGCCGTCTATGCAGACCGCGCTTGCCAGGCAAAGGACAAGGGCAGAGGCGGCTGAAAGAGGAAGCCTGCCTGGCCTGTAGCCCTTGGCCGGGATGGCCCAAAGGAGGACGAGGGCGGCCAGGGACGCGGCCGTTGGAGGCTTGGCCATGAAGCATGCCCAGCCGCCGATCCCGATGAGGAGCCACCCGGCCATGGAGGCGCGGGCTGTCCAGGTTTCCGAAAAGCTCCGTGGCGTCAAGGTTTTTCGGAAGCGCCTTGCTGTTGTACTGGCTTCCGGCAAGTTACAGTCATCCGGTGAGGCCTGGTTTTCTCGGGCTGTCGCGGCTGGCCGAGAGGATGGGGGACCAGGGGAGCCCGAACGTTTTTCGGAGTCCCGGGGTCTTTGGGCTGCCCGGCGGTCAGGGCGGGCGCCGCAGTCAGGCTTGCCCTGTTGGTCCTGGACGTTCAGGGCTGCCAGGGAAAGCGCGGGCTTGGCGCCGCCGCCAGGCTCTTGCTCCGGTTCGCCGCTTGCGCGGGCAGTCTCGGGAAGTTTTTTCCTGAACCTTTCCTCCTCCGGATCAGGCGGGGGAGCGGTCAGGCGCCCGAGTGAGAGGGCCATGCCGGAGGCAGTGACTGCGAGGCCCAGGAGATTCAGGCTGTTGTAAGAGGGCGTGGGGATCCAGAGGGTATAGAACGAGGCGCAGGAGGCGGAGGCCGCCGTCGCCAGGGCAAGGGACGCCTTCAGAGGGAGGCCGCGGATCACGCGAAAGACCGCGGCGAACAGCAGGAAGGCGGAAGCGGCCAGGGTCAGGGCGGAAAAGGCCCTGAGAAGCGCCATGTCCTCACCGAAGAGCCTGAAGAATGGGGCGTAAAGGTACCCGAACAGGGTCGAGGCGTAAGCGTAGTCGCGGGGGTTGGTGATATAAAAAAGATAGTAGCCTTCATCGGAGAAATCGATGCCTGCCCCGCAGAAATACGCGAGGAGGGCCAGGAAAACGGCGCTTAAGGCGACCGGGGGCACGATGCTCCACCCCGGAAGTCCTGAGGCCCTGGCGCCTTGCGCGTCAGGAAGCCCGGCGGAAGGAGTCGCCTCCGGAAGAGCTTTGCCGGGGGCCGCCCCTTCGGGGCGGGAGGCAGCGGAAGGGGCGGAACGGCGTCTCCCCGGCCAGCGAAGGAGTCGTCTCCATGACATGTGGATCACCAGGCGGCCTGGGGGCTCTCCAGAAAGACGGGCTCGGAGCAGGTCGGCCTGGAGGGGTTAAGGGCGCCGCCGAAAAACAGGCCGCCTGCGGCAGGCAGGCAGGAGCAAAAGGCCGCTGCCCAGGGACATGTGTTGCCGAGTATGGATCGGGTGAGGTCTGTCATCCTAAATTCCAGGGAAAATTACCGTATACAGAATTAGAGCGAGGGTGAAAGTCCCGGCTTAAGCGCCTGTTTTCATAGTGTATCAGGTTTTACCCGAGCGGCCGGAGGAACTTTCATCTGCGGGAGAGCCGGGCGCGGAGCGACCGGTCGCGTTGCCAAGGAGAATCCTACGCTTCCGACCCTTGAACATCAGGGCGCATCCGGGACAGAACTAAGTTGCTCAGCCGCCTCCCGGTTATTATCTTGAGCTATTGCTCTTGAGCAATCATCAAGGCAAAAGGCAATATGAACCGTTTGTCATTAACATGCTTGTTTTCATATCTATTTATTTATAGATTTATATTAATCTATATATTTAATATTATATATTATAAATTATACTATTTGATATATAAAAGAAACATATAATTAATATATATAATTTAACAGTCCTTCTTTTCAAACTCTTTTAGTTGGCATGGGGACTATGACGCCGCCGAGCACATCTCG
>JAITRL010000188.1 GCA_031288415.1 Deltaproteobacteria bacterium
GGGGCGGAGGCCCGCGCCTCCGCCCCTGCCAGCCGACGGCTGTCAGTTGGGGTTGACGGGAGGGAGCTCGAGCTGGGGGTGCTCAGCGGTCTCGTTGATGTCGAAGCCCGTCATGATGCCCGCCTCGGGGGCCATCTTCCGGGACAGCACCTGGCGCGCGCCGGCGATGCTGTATTTCTCCTCTTTGAGCAGGGTCTTGATCTCCTGGACCCGCCCCACGGCGTCCTCGTTGTAGCGGCGCTGGCGCCCGGAGGTGCGCAGCGGGCTGAAGTAGCCGTTGAACTCGGTCTCCCAGTAACGGAGCGTGTGGATGGGGACGCCGGTGAGCTCGGACACCTCGCCGATCGTCAGCCAGTCTTTCTTAATGATCATTGGCATAGCGCATTCCTCGCACAAGCTGTTGTCTAAGGGGCCAATCTGCCCCGCGCCAGGGTGTCTAGCAAGGGTTGTGCCATTATTCTAGACCCTGCTGAAACCCTTACAGAAAGCCTTTTCTGAGTTTGAACGCCCGGGCAGGGACAATTCTGCCGCAAGCGCCGAAACAGGGAAATTGGACAAGCGGGGAGATGCCGGCCCCCCAGGATCCGCCGCCTTTAGCTCCCGGAGGCCGCAACATCTGCCTTTGGGCGGGCTTTCCGGAGCAGGCGGGCCTTGCGCGGGGGCGTGCCGGGAGCGGCAGGCGGAAGCCGGGAAGGCCGGGTCCCGGAAAAAGGATATCGGTTCAAACCATTTTTGGCACAAGTGGCATAAAACAATTAAAATATATAATTATATAATTAATATATTAAAATTATATTTTTAGAATTATAATAACAAAATTAGTGCTATATTAATCCCTGCCAAGAGGCCAGCCTGACAGTTGCGGGTCAGGAGAATTTTTGGAGCTTTTATATTATTTATCAGTTATTAGATAATTTATTAATATATTTATATCATTATATATGACATAAGGTTCTTTATATAAACCTGATTAGGATGCTTTATGCAGGAATTTTTTTCCCGGATTAACCAGCCTTCTTCGCCAGCGGCAATGCTCCCCGGCAGGAAATGCCTTCCGGAGCGAGGCGGGAGCCTCCGCGCCGGAAAGATGCCGCCGCAGGGCAGGCAAGTCCCCCCGGACAAGGAAGAAGGAACGGCCGAGGGCCCGGAAGTCGCCTTGCCGAGGCGGCGCGGGGCCCGCGCCTTCCGGACTGGGCGGGAGCAGGCGCCGCTCGCCGGGATGCGGCGGACCTGGCTTTAGGGCTTCCGAAAAAGCCATGGCTTATTAAAGCGTGGAAGCCGATGGCCGGAGGCTCCCGGCAGGCGCGGGGACGAGAGACTCCTTGACTTCCTCCCGGTCCTTTGCCGGCTTTTGCCGGCCGGTTGCCGAGCTCTTGCCGTTCCGTTTCTTGTCCCATTCCCGCAACCGGCGGTTATCCTGGGGATTTGACGGCGGGGCCCCGGCCGGGCGGCGCTTCCGCCTTGCTCCCGTCCGCGGTTTGCCTCCGATCCCTGGCCGCTTCCGCCTGACGCCCTCCGCGCCACTGGATGACCGGGGGGTGTTGTGCTATATTCTCTTGAATTTTTATGGTGGGGCCGCACGCCCCGGCCCCGCCGGGCCGGGAGGGCGATCGGGCCGAACGCAAGGGATTCAAGGTGGACAGCCTATGCCAATGGACTGGGAAGAGTGGCAGAAGAGCCGGCAGAAGCGCTCCTCCCCGCCCCGCAACGGCGGCGACAACGGAAGGGGGGCCCCGCAGTTCAGCGTGAACCTGGGGGGGTTCTTCCGCAAGTTCGACAGGTTCGGGAAGCGGCTTTCCTGGGTTTGGCTGCTGGGGATCATCGTCCTGGTCTGGCTGGCCTCGGGCTTCTTCACGGTGGAGCCTTACGAGCGGGGCCTGGTCAAGCTTTTCGGCCGCTACAGCCGCCAGGTGGAGCAGGGTCTCAGGTACCATTGGCCCTGGCCCTTCGAGAGCGTCATCAAGGTCAACTACACCCAGACCCGCCAGTTCGACGTGGGCGGCGGGGGCACGCGCGGCCTGGAAGAGGCGACCATGCTCACCGGGGACGAGAACATCGTGAACATCCAGTTCATGGTGCTTTACAAGGTAGACGACCCGGTGGCCTACGCCTTCAACGTCTTTGACCCCGAAAAGGCCATCCGCGACGCGGCCATCTCCGCGATGCGCGAGGTCATCGGGCGCAACTCCATAGACGGCGCCCTCACCGAGAACCGGGCGCACATCCAGGAGGACACCAAGGACACCCTCCAGGCCATGATGGACAAGTACCGCACCGGGCTCACGGTCGACAACGTCGAGCTCCAGGACGTGCACGTGCCCTCCGACGTTATCCAGGCCTTCAAGGACGTCACCTCCGCCCGTGAGGACTCCGAGCGCAGCGTGAACGAGGCGACCGGCTACCGCAACAACCACATACCCGAGGCGGAGGCGCGCGCCTACGCGATGGTGGCCCAGGCCCAGGCCTACAAGTCCGAGCGCGTCAACCGCGCCCAGGGCGAGGCCGCGCGTTTCCTGCAGCTCCTCTACGAGTACCGCAAGGCCCCGGCCGTGACGAGGCAGAGGCTCCTCTTGGAGGCCATGGACTCGGTTCTGGGGTCGGTGGACAAGTACATCATCAGCGGGGACGGGGCGCGGGCGGTCCTGCCGGTGCTGCCGCTTTCCGCGCCCCAGGCCTCGGCGCCTGAGGCGCGGGCTTCCGCCGCGGGCACGGGCGAGGCGGCCTCCGGGGCGCCCCAGGGGAGCGAGCAGAAATGAACCAGGCCCAGGCACCCCGCAGCCCCGGCAGGAAGGCCCTGGCCGTCGCCGTCCTGGCCTTCGTCGCCATTCTTGTCGTCTCCAGCGTCTTCTTCACCGTCGACCAGACCCAGAGGGCCCTCGTGCTCCAGTTCGGCCAGCCGGTGGGCGGCATCCGCGAGACGGGGCTCCACGCCAAGATCCCCTTTATCCAGAGGGTGGTGTATTTCGACAACCGGCTCATGGAATACGATGTGGGCGCGGCGGAGATCTACACCAACGACAAGAAAAACATGGTCGTGGACGCCTACGTCCGCTGGCGGATAGAGAATCCCCTGCTGTTCTACCAGAGGTTCAAGAGCGAGAGCAGCTTCTCCGTGGTGGAGGAGGCCAAGAGGCGCCTGGGCGGCATCATCGTGGGCGAGCTCAGGCGCGAGCTGGGGCTCCATATCCTTCAGGACATCATCTCCCAGAACCGCGGCTCCATCATGGAGACGGTGACCGACTCCTCCAACCGCAAGCTCTTGGAGGACACCCAGGCCGGCCTCGTGGTCATCGACGTGCGCATCAAGAGGGCCGATCTGCCTCCTGAGAACCAGAGGGCCGTCTACGACAGGATGCGCACCGAGCGCGAGCAGCAGGCCACCAAGTACCGTTCCGAGGGCCGCCGCAACGGCCAGAAGATCATGTCCGAGGCCGACCGCAAGGTCCGCGAGACAATAGCGGAGGCCGAGCGGCAGGCCCAGATAATCCGGGGCGAGGGGGATTCCCTGGCCGCGGCCGTCTACGCCTCCGCCTACGGCCAGGACCCCGAGTTCTACGCCTTCAAGAGATCGCTCGAGTCCTACCAGACCGTCATGCGCGACCGCGCCGCGGTGGTGCTTGACCCCAAGGCCACCGACTACTTCAGGTACCTGGGCACCGCCTCCTCCCCGGACGGGTCCCTTCCCGAGCCTGTGCCGGATGGAACTCCCGCGGCCGACCCGGACGTCACCGGCCTGACCGGGACCCAGCCCCCCGCCTGGGCCGTTCCTTACGGGCAGCCCGCCGTGCCGGGCGATCCCGATTCAGGCGGGGCCAGGGCGGCCGCCCCGCCCTCGCCGGGTTCAGCGGCCCCGCTGGAGGCGGGCCCCGCCGCCCTTGAGGCCCCGGAAAGCCCCGGCGCGCCTGCGGCTTCCGGGGGCGACGTCCCCGGGGCCGGGGGCCGGTAAGGCGCGGGCCCTGCCGCGAAAGGGCTCCCATGGGCTACTTCTACCTCGGGCTGGCGCTTCTGGGCGCCGTCGCCCCCTACAGCTTCCTCGGCCAATTCCTGGCGGCCAACGGCCCGGACTGGGAGGCCCTCAAGGCCCAGGCCGTCCAGAGCCCGGTGTCATCGTACCTCGCCGTCAACATGGTGGTCGCGGCCGCAGTCACTTTGGTCTTCATCTTCCGCGAGGGCCGGAGGCTGCGGATGAAGGGCCTGTGGCTCCCGATGGCGGCCACGCTGGCCATCGGCGTATCCTGCGGGCTTCCGCTCTTCCTGTACCTCAGGAAGGTGGCGCCGGCCCTCCAAGAGGCCGAGCAGCCCCCGCCGCCTCCGCCCGCACCGCGCAAGGCGGGCCGCTAGGGAGGCTCCGGCGCCCTCGGCCGCGTCGGCAGGCGCCCCGCCCCCTTAATTTCCCGGCACGCCCGCGCCCCGCCGCCTTCCGGCCGCGGAAGCCGGCGCCATGCCCGCGGCCGCCCCGGCCCCTAAGGCCGCTTGCGGCCGCGCGGGCCGGGGCGGCCCTCAACCGCTTCAGGGAGGCCAGATTTGGAAAACATTAACGATGTCACCATCGCCTACGAGGAAGAGGGCGAGACGGTGGTGGAGCAGCTCGACAAGGTCATAGTCCAGAAGGGCGTCTGGGCGGTAATACTTTTCCGTTACCAGGAGCGGAACCGCAAGACCGGGGATTTCCAGCCGCCCAAAGCGGCCCTCCGCCGCTACCAGAAGTACAAGGGGGAGTACCGCAAACGGGACTCCGTGAACATCTCCAAGGACTCAGCCCAGCTTCTGCGGGACACTTTGGGCAAGTGGCTCGACGAGGGGCTTCTGGGCGACTCCGGGGACGGGGACGAGGCGCCTTAGGCCGTCGGCATCGGCCGGGCGCTTCCCGCGGCCGGGCGCGGGCCCACCGCGCCCGCCGGCTCCCTCGTCCGCCGCCTCGGCCGAGCCGGCGCCCCGCTTCTTTCGCCCCGCCCCCGCGCTCTTTCCCGCCGCCGCCTTCCTGCCCGCCCCGCCCTTACGCGCCTCTTTTCGCCTTCCATGCCCTCCCCTTGCGGGGACGGCCCCCCGCCTTGCGCGATCACGGTATTTGGAGCCATGTACGAACTCAAGATAACCAGCCACTTCGCCGCCGCACACAACCTGCGCGAGTTCTACGGCAAATGCGAGAACCTGCACGGGCACAACTGGTTCATCGAGGCGCGCGTGCGGGCGGAGCACACCGATCCGACAGGCCTCGTCATGGACTTCGGGGTCATCAAGAGGCTTCTCGGCGAGGTTTTGGATCTCATCGACCACAAGTACCTCAACGAGCTTGAGTACTTCACGACCGTGAACCCCACCTCGGAGAACATCGCCCGCTTCATTTTCGACAGGCTGGCCCCCGGCGTGCTCGAGAACTCCGGCGGCCGGGCGCGGCTCTACTCCGTGTCTGCCTGGGAAAGCGACAACGCCTCCGCGACCTACGTCGACTCCGCGGCTTCATGACCCGGCCCGTCGGAGCGGCGGCGGCGCCTTAAGCCAGCGGCCCCCTGACCGCGCCCGGGGCCTTGCCTTTGCAGCCGGCCCGGCCCCCGGCGTAATCGGCCGGCGCGGTTCCGGTCCTGCGCCGGACAGCCTCCCTGTCCTCCGAGTCCAGGGACCGGTCCGCCGACACGCCGGTGGCCGGGATCTGTCCCCAGGCGTCCAGGGACTCCTCGGCGCGCCCCCTGGGCAGCACGGCCACGGGCTCAGGGGCGCCGGAACATTTGATCGCCAGGGCCAGGTAAGGGTCGCGGGTGATCACGGCGCCTTCCCCGGCGCCGGGCAACAGAAAAATTCCCGGTCGCGCGCCGAGGCTCACGAGGGCCCGCGCGCCCGCCGGGCCCACGGCCCGGAAACAGGCCAGCCCCGCGCCTGCCTCCGCCGGCCGCGTAAGGCCGGGCCCTGACGTCCTCAAGGGCGCCCGCTCCCCCTCCGGCGCCTCCTTGCAGGCGAAGGCCTGCCCTATCTGGCAGGCGAGGGCCTCCCCCTGCGGGCTGGCGAAGACCAGCGCCCCGGCGCGGTCGGCGTAAAGCCTGCCCTGCCTGCGGAGCCTTTCCGCGAACTCCTCGGCGATTCCCGCCTCCTCCGCCAGCCTCTTCCTGGCCGCCGGCCAGTCTCCGGCGGAAGGAGGCGGCCCCTGTCCGGGGCTGTCCAGGAGCCTGGCGCAATCTCCGGCAGCCGCTTCCGCCCTGCGGCAGGCGAGGGCCGCCGCGGCGCGGGCCTTGCCCAGGATGCCGGAAAGTTCGGCCGCGGCTTCCTCCGAGGCCGCGGCCGCGTTCAAGCCATCCTGATCAGTCCCGTCCAGGTACATGCGGAGGCTCACCGGGCCCGTGCCCCAGGCTCCCCGCGCCGGGTCAGACCATCGGTCTCCGGCGAGCAGGATCTCTAGCCCGTCCTTGAGCCCGATGAGCTTGCCCGCTTCTTCGCCCTCTTCCCGGACCTCGGCTTCCCCGGCAGCCTCGGAGGCTCCGGCGCCGGCCCCCTCGCGTTTTCCCCCTCCCGCGGCGCCTGTGCCCTGGGCCTCCGCCGCAGGCCGCGCCGAGGCTTCCTCAGGCTTCGCGGCGGCCGCCGCAGGCTTCTTATGGGCCGCCGCAGGCTTCATGTCCGGCGCATGGAGGTTTTCCGCGGAAGCTTCCGCTCCGGGCGCCGCGCCCTCTCGCGCTCGGGCCGCCGGGCGCGCGCCCCGCGCCTCCGCGCGGGGCGGCGGCAAGGGGAGTTCCCCCGGACCGGCATGGCCTGCCGCCTCCGCCGGCTCCGGAGCCGCGGCCCCGCAGGCCCCGCATTTCCGGGCCTGCGGGGCGCGGCTAGGCCGGCTCCCGCCGGGGGCCGCCAGGATCCGTTCCGTCCAAGGCGCGTGGACCAGGCGGGCGAGGGCGCGGTCGCGCCCCGTCTCCGCGGCGAGCTTTTCGCGGGCGCGCCGGACCTCCTCCGCGGCGAGCTCTAGTCCGCGCAGTTCTGCGAGGGTCTGCTTGAGGAGTCCGGCCGCCGCGCTCAGGTCCCCGCCCTCGGCCGGGTCAGCGGCGGCTTGCGGGCGGGGCCGGAAAAGCCTTCCAGCGGCGCGGGCGAGCAAACCCTCGGGCCGCGGCCTGCGGACCTGCCCTCCGGACTTTCCGGAACAGGCTCCGGCGGCAGGGAAAAGGGCAGGGCGCCCGGAGGCGGCCTCAGGCAGGCCCTCTCCGGGAGCCGGGCTCAAGCCGCCCGCGCCGCCAGCGGCCGCAAGGCCGCAGGCGGCCTTCAGAGGCTCCGTCGGCCCGGCGGCCGCCATGGCTTTTCCCGCCTCGGACGCCATGCGGGCGTAAGGGTACCAGTCCAGTTCCTTCACGAACCCTATGCCAGGGCCGCCGGGCTCCGGGCGCCTGATGCCGAGAAGCCCCAGGGCCTTGGCGTAGCCCGTGTGCAGATCCCGCAGGGAGTTCCTGAAAGGCAGGATGGAGCGCATCCTGAGCTTCCCGTCGGCGTCCAGGGGGAGCACCAGGAGGTGGATGTGCGGGGTCACCTCGTCAGCGTGCAAGACGGAGCTTACCAGCCTGTCCCCGAACGTGCCCTCCGCCCAGGCCTCAGCGGCCATGGCCCACGCGCGGGTCTTTTCCGGGTCGAAGGCCCCCGGCTCGCGCTCCAGGCCTGGCCTGAAGTAGCCCGGGCTTGCCCCCAGGACTATCCCGGCCATGAGGTTGCAGCGGGGGCCGGGCTTTCCTCCCTTGATCCTGGCCAGGCACAGGGAGGGCAGGTCGTCGTCCGGCGATCCCTTGAGCGCGGCGTTCGCGGAAGACCTCTTCCCGTCCGCGTTGGGGACGGGAATGAGCCTGTGGTTGTGGAGGAACAGGCGCCTTACGGCATCCCAGGACCTGTACTTCTGAAATGAGAGTGAAGAGCGGTAAGTCATGCTGTGGCCGTTGCGGCGCAGCCTGCGCCGCGGGAACTTCAGGATGGCGGCCGGAGGGGCCCTGCTTGCAGCTTGGCGGCCTGGGGGCGCCGCGCGGCCGTCTGGCCCCGCCGCTTGAGGGCCTGCGGGCGCCGCGCCTGCCGCACAGGCGCGGGGCCCGGCCCCGACAGCCCTTCGCCGCAAGGCCGCAGGCCTTGCGCGAGGCGAATCGCCGGAAGCCGGGGGCAGATGCCGGTCCCGTGCTGGGCCGGCTCAGGGCCAGCACGGGCCGGGGGAGGCCGAGAACTTAAGGCCGCTTCCTTGCAGGAACGCCTTCACCCGCAGGAGACCGGCGTCCCTGGCCGGCCCCGCGACCAGGATCCGCTTTCCCGACAGGGCGGGAAGAAGGCCGCGGGGGTCGGAGCGCCTGCCCAGGACGAGGACCGCGGCCTCGATTTGCAGGGACTTGAGGAGCAGGGCTCTTCCGGGGCTGTCCGTCACCGCCGCGCAGGCGCCGGATCCCCTGAGGACAAACGGCGGGGCGGGCGCGCGCGGGTGGCGGGCGTCGTACGGGCCCGCGGCCCCGGGATGGTTCATCCGGAAGCAGCCCCTGCCCCCCTCGCAGACGAAGAGGGCGGAGCCCCAGCGGTCGGCGAGGAGCAGCCCTTCGTTGTGGTAGAGGTCCACCAGCAGGGCGGGTATCCCGAGGCGGCCCGCGAGAAAGCCTCTGGCCTCCCCCCAGGCGCACTCCGCCGGGACGGGGGAGAGGGGGGGCCTCGCGAGGGCCGCCTCCAGCCTGGCGGGGGCGGAGCTCGCCCTGAAGAAGGCCAGGGCCCGGGCGGCTTCCTCTTTCCCGAAGGCCCCGGCGATTTCTGAGAGGGCCGCCGCGGCTCCCGCGGCCCCGTAGCCGGAAAGCCGCACCGCCAGCGAGAGCGAGCCGTATCCCCACGCCCCGGCCGCCGGCTCCCGCCAGGAGAGCCCGTCAGTCTCCAACTCCCGCCCGTTGGGAAGGACCCAGACGGCGGGAGGGCCGCCTCCCGCGCCCGTGTCGGCGGAGCCCAGGCCGCCCGGCAGGCCGAGGACGCCGCCTGCGCCGCGTCCTCGGCCGTCGGCGCGGCCCGGGACCGCGCCTTGCCCTTCCCCGTCACTTCCCTCTGCGGGGCCGTGCCCGCAGGGGTTTACGGGCCCGCCGCCGCCCTGCGGCTCCTTGAGGGAAGCCCCGTAGAGTTCCGAGAGAAGCCGCGCCGGCCCGGGCTCCCTGAGCGGCGCGGCCCGCGCGCGGAGCGTCTCGGCCGCGGCGAGGCTCCGCGCGAAAGCCTTCCGGCGCGAGTCGAGATCCGCCGCGAGCCTCAGCTTCTCGGCGGCCGCCGCGGCGAGCCGTTCAACGAGCTCCCGCCGTCTGTCCCCCGCCTCCGCGGCCGCGTCGCCTGCGGCTGCAGGCGAACCGGAGCCGTAGGCTTTCCGTGCCTCGTCCGGTTGTCCGGCGGGGGATTCCCCCAGGGAAGCGAGATCGGCCGGGAGGCGCCTGCGGGCCAGCCTGTAATAGGACTCGATGTCACCGTGGGACGGCTTGGGCCCGCGAAGGGTCATGGAGAGGCCCCGGGCGGCCAGCCAGGCGGAGAGCCGCCCCTCGAGCCATGCCGCGCATCTGTTCAGGGCGGCGGGAGAGCTCTCCCCGCCGAGGCTCTCCAGGCAGGAGCCCCACGCCCCGAACTCGAGTCCCTGGCCCCGCGGCGACCGGGCGGTCCACAGGAGCCCGCCTCCGAACGTCTCCGCGAGGCACTCGGCCGTGAGATCACGAAACAGCCCTGCGGCGCCTGAGGGCGAAATGCCGGCCTTCCGGGCGCGGGCGGCTGAAAGCCATCCCGCGCCCGGCCAAAGGGAGCCCAGGACCAGGAAGTCCCTGTCCCCTGCGGGGGCCTTCGCCTCCGCGGCCACAGCAGGCGACCGGGCGAGGCGCGCCGCTATCCCGGCGGGCGTTTTTACGGCCCAGATCTGTAGGGTTCTGCGGTACGCCACTGTACGCTGACGGCCCCTTGCGGGCCGCGCCATGCTCGGCGCGGCGGAAGGCGGGATCTGCGCGGTAAGGGAGGGCGGAAGGGCCTGGACGGAAAGCCGCAGGGCGGCAGGGCAGGGCGGAACAATGCAGGGCAAAGCAGGGCGAGGCAGGGCAAAGCAGATCAATGCGGATCAAGGCAAGGCAGAGCAGGGACAGATCACGGCATGGCAGGGCAGATCAGGGGCAGATCACGGCAAGGCCAGCCGGGGCAAGGCAAGGCCAGCCGGGGCTAGGCAGATCAGGGCAGATCAATGCAGGACTGGGCTTGGGGCAGGGCCGGGCAGGGCAGGGCAGGGCAGGGCAGGGACTGGGAGGGTGAGAGGCAATGCGGAGCCGAGAGGCTGTGAAGAACAGGGAGCGCGGGAGGCGCGGGAAGGCCAAGAGGCGAGGGAAGACAGGCCGGAATCCGCAGGCGCGCCGGGTCTGGGCGCTGGGCAGGCCAGGCGGCGAGGGAAGGGCGGCTTGGACGCATCCAGGGGCGCGCCGGGAAATGCGGGAAGGGGAGGGCGCGTCTCCAGCGACCGCCGCAGAGGAGCACAGGCGGTCTGTAAGCATCGGCCTGCCGCCTGTCAAGGGCTTCAAGGAGGCTGAGGACATTTCAGAGGCGCCGCCCGAAATAGCGCTGAGGATTCAGGCTTCCTGGCGGAAGCTCCGCCGTCCGAGCGGTTCAGGGGCGGCGCCCGCCGGGGGGGAGGGCCGAACTTGCGGGAGAACGGGGAACGTCACCGCCTGGAAGCCGTTTTTCCTGGCTGCGGCGGCGCGGCAAACGGCCTCAGGCCGCTTGCCGAGGCGCGGGTCACGCGGTCTGCCTTGCCGCCCTCGCTTCGGCCCGGCAACTTTCAGGAGCGGGCTTCCGATTTTTCCCGGCCCGGAGCGCGGCCGCGGCTTCCCCTCGCCTCCTCAATTACCCCTTGACATTTTCCCTGAGCTTGACCTATACTGATTTTCAGTTTTTGGCCGTCCCCACGGATTCGGTGACGGCGAGCCATAATGCCAGGGCCGGCGCTCCAGGATATCTGCGCCTCCCCGGCTTTTTTTTCGCCCGGGGCCAGGAGCCTGGGCGCCGGGCCGGCGCGCCAAGGACAGGCGGAACCCTCAGAACTGGCGAGGAAATCCGTCATGAACCTTATCCCGACCAGGCTTTACGACACCATGGAAGCCTACCAGGGGGCCGTGACCGCCCGGCAGGCGTCCGTCGCGGTCACGGACGGGGCCCCGAACGTGGTGGCCCAGATCATGGAGGCCGGGGCGCCCAAGCCCCACGCCACCGTCACCAACACCATGGTGGCGATGGTGGACAGGTTCACGCCGCCCCCCGGGCGCAACATGCGCCAATACCTGGCCTTGGAGGTGGACAAGGCCGGGCGCAGCTCGACCACGGTGGTGGATGCCCTCCAGCGCTACTTCAACGTGAGGCCGCGCCGCGAGCCGTTCGCCGATCCCAAGGACATCGCCTCCACCGACAGCTTCCCTACCCTCATCATGGATGAGGCCGCCGCCTACGCCAGAAACTTCCCGTACCAGTTCAGCGTTAACGGCATCCCTGTCCGGCAGCAGACGCCCGACTTCTACTCCAGGGGCGGGGCCCTCAAGATCCGCATCCTGGGGCCTGGGGTGTCCACTGTCGAGACCCCGGAGACTTCCGGAGAGCCGGGCCTGAAGGTGGGGCCCTTCGCCGAAGGCACCAACTACTACCCGCCCGCCTACGCGGCCCAGCTGGCCATGCAGGACATCCAGGAAAGGCTGCACCCGGACAACCGGATGGAGACTTACACGGTGGGGCCCCCGGCGAGCCTGGACGATCCGGGCTCCGCCCTCGCCCGGGTCATGAACTCCCTCCAGCCCGTGCGCGCCGCCCTGTTCGGCCCGCTCGAGCCCGGGGCCGCGACCGCGCCCGCTTACGCCGCAGGCTCCCGCGCAGGCAGCTACTCCGGGGCCACCGGCTACGCCGGAGCGCCTCTCCTGCAGCTCCAGGCCATGCAGGAAACCATGGCTTAGGAGGCTGCCGAGCGCCTCCCGGCGCCTGCACTGCGGCCAGATCCGACGCGCGGCCAGGGCGCGGGCCCTCCAAGGCGACCTGAGGAACATTCTCTTGGACGATGCCGCCGACGCCCTGGACCGGGCCGCCGGGAACATCGCGCGCACTGCCTGTACGAGGCCGGAAGCTCCGCGGCCCGCATCGTCATGCCCCGTCGGCTTGCTGCCGCGAAGTTACGCGTTTCGCTCCGCTGGCCGCTGGGAAGCCGCGGCGTGGACTCAGGCCCGCCCTCCTGAACAATACCCCTTTGCCTCAAGGAAGCGGGGCTGGCCGAGGCGGCGGCCGCGCCGGGTTCCGCGATTGGGCCAGCAGCGCTGGCAGGGGCTTTGGCCTGCCCGAAAGCCCCGTCATCGGCGGCGGGGGGGGAGCGGTTGCCGTAGCGAAGGCCTGCAGCGGGGGCAGCGGCCGCAGCGTGGGCCGGAGGTGAGGAAGTCTCCGCAGCGAAAGCCAAGGGCGGCCCCGAGGCTGCAGGTTCCGTTAAGGGCCGCAGTACAGGCGAGGCGGCTCCCGCTGAAGTCAGCTAAGGCTTTCCGCCAGGAGCAATCGTCATCGGCCAAGGCGCCAGGACCTATGCGCGCCCACAGCCCTGCCCGGGCGGGGACCCTGTCGCCCCCGCCATCCCCGGACCGATTCCCAGCCGAGCCAGGACCCGAAAGCCCCTCAGAGCCAGGCGGCGCTTCAAGCAGGAGTGAGCCGCAGAGATTAGGCGCGCCTGAGGGATTTTCGCTCGTCCGAACTCTGCCCGGCTCCTCCCTGCCGCCTTCCGGGCTCCGGTCGCGCCGCCTCAGGGCCGTTCAAAGCCGACGGGTGCCTCTTCAGTTATCTTGTTTGTTTAAAATTGCTTATATCAGAATATAAAGTTAAAATTTATGTAACTTTTCAAAGCACGCGTATCTGAACGGCTTAACGGTTTTTTCATTGACAATCTTGACTTGGAGGGATAAATTTATGCCTAGAGATGCGGCTCGGCTACCAGCGGCCGCAGGAAAGTCAGGGAAAGCCGACTCAATGCAGGACACGCTCAAGACGGAAATCGAAAAAATCCTGAACTTTATACTGGCCCGCCACTCCCGGGATTTAAAGCAGTCTAAAGACAGGCTCTGGAAATCCTTAATTTTTGATTTTTGGGAGGAATTTCTGCGGCTTTTTGCCCGGCAAGTCTTAAAACTCCTCGCTTCCGACGCGCGGCCTTTAATATATTGGAGTCCGGAAATCTTCGATTTCAGCGTAATGCGGAAACCGGACGTCTACATGATTCTGCAGGCGATCGACTGCGAGGAGTACCGAAAACTGTTTTTCGAGTTTACCGGTCGGGAATACCAGCCTTTGGCCGGCCCTCCGTTCATCAAGCTGTTCATTGAGCAGCAGGAGCAATATGACCCTTTAATTCGCTTCCGCATGGAACAACTTTACATTTCCATCAAAACGAACCCGTTGCCCGGAATCACGTTGGGGATTCTCCTGGCGACCGGCAATCGTCGTCAGGTTCCCCCTTACCGCGCGGAGTTCGACGGATTGACCGAGCGGCTCGACTTCCCCGTGTACTTCGCTTCTGACTTCACCCCGGAGAGAGTCAAGGACACCGGCAACAACCTGTTTTCCGTGCTAATGTTGGCATCAAGCCTGGCAGCGACGGTTACCGTGAAAAACCGGAGGAAAAAAGTCCCAGAGTACGCCGAAACACTCAAAAACCTGATTTTATCCTTAAACTACTGTGATGGTCGTGAAAAAGCGGCTCTCGCCTTCGTTTTGATCAGGTTCCATCTGGATGACCCTGATTTGGAGATGCCCCCTGGGTTGTTGGAGGTTTTCAAGATGGCTGGAATAAGCTACCTCACCGATCATGGTGACCTGCTAAAAAAATTCACTATTGACGAGATCGCGAAAAAGAGCCGGGAGGAGGGCCAGGAGGAGGGCCGGGAGGAGGGCCGGGAGGAGGGCCGGGAGGAGGCCCGCCTTGAGTTCGCCAGGAAGCTGTTGGCCAGAAACACGCCCGTTGCGGACGTGGCGGAACTCACCGGGCTTGAGCAGGCCGCGATAGAGAATATCGCGTAGGCTCCCCCTGCGGCAGCGATGACGGTTTTCCGAGAGTCTGCGCCGGGCCAAGGCAGCCCTCAAAGGCATTGCCGACATGGCTCCGGGACGATGACTGTGATGGTCGTGAAAAAGCGGCTCTCGCCTTCGTTTTGATCGGGTTCCATCTGGATGCCCCTGGTTTTGAGATGCCCCCTGGGTTGTTGGAGGTTTTCAAGATGGCTGGAATAAGCTACTTCACCGATCATGGTGACCTGCTAAAAAAATTCACTATTGACGAGATCGCGAAAAAGAGCCGGGAGGAGGGCCGGAAGGAGGGCCGGGAGGAGGGCCGGGAGGAGGGCCGGGAGGAGGGCCGGGAGGAGGGCCGGGAGGAGGCCCGGGAGGAGGGTCGGGAGGAGGCCCGCCTTGAGTTCGCCAGGAAGCTGTTGGCCAGAAACACGCCCGTTGCGGACGTGGCGGAACTCACTGGGCTTGAGCAGGCCGCGATAGAGAATATCGCGTAGGCTCCCCCTGCGGCAGCGATGACGGTTTTCCGAGAGTCTGCGCCGGGCCAAGGCAGCCCTCAAAGGCATAGCCGACATGGCTCCGGGACGATGACTGTCCGGGCTTGGCCTTGGCTTCCAGGTGCCTCCAGGGGGGGCCGGGTCCCAGGCAAAGGGGCCGCCTGATTTTTTTTAGAAAATTTTTTTTGGGGATCTGGTTCCGGACAAGCAGTGCCGCAATACCGGCTTCTAATCGGCCGAAAAAACCAATATTTTTTTTCTATTTCATTTCTGGTTCAAGCCCCCAGGAAAATCGCGCTTTCCGGGGATTTTAGCGTATCCGCGCCTCGCTCGGGCAAGGCAACCGCATGTCGGCGCTTTCCCGCCGGGGCTCCTCCCGTCAGCGCATTCCGGCGGGGCGCAGGCCTTGCCTCAGCGACAGCCCCTCAGGCCCGGCAGCCTCTGCGGCGCCTACTGGTTAAGCCGCGACACGTACGGGCCCTTAGCCCCCGCCTCCTTCAGCTTCGCCAAATACTCCCCGGCCTCCTCGGCGGTGCGGTAACGGCCCACCCGCGTGGGGAAGCGGCCCTTTCCCGTGGCGTAGTAATAGGCGTCGAACCCGCGCTTCCGGTACCTCTCCGTGACAGTCCTGGCCTCGGCTTCGGAAGTGGGGGAGGCCACCTGCACCGTGTACTGGCCGGTCCCAGCGGGGGCCTGGGGCCAGTAGACCGTCTCGTCTGAAGGGGCCTGGGAAGCCTTGGCTTCCGCAGGCTTGTCTTTCGTTGCCGCGGCCTCCTGCCTGCGGGCCATGAGGGTTGCCACCGGATCCTGGTCCGCCGGGGCAGCCGCGGTGGCCTTGGCGGAAGCCGCAGGCGCGGGGGCTTTGGCGGCAACGGCCGCAGGGGCCTTGGCGGCGGCGGAGGCAACGTCAGAACCGGCGGCGGGGGCATTGGCGGCGGCCGCCGCAGGGGTTTCGGCGGGTGCGGCGGCAGGGGAGGGGGCGGAAGCGGCGGAGGGAGCCGTGTCAGGCCGCGGCGTGCCCTGGGGGGACAACTGCGCCCCGCCTGCGGGCGGGATACCGGGGGCCGGGCTGTCCGGGTAGTCTTCTTCCTCCGGCGGGGGTATGTAAGCGTAGGCGCTCGAGCCTTCGTTGCCGCCCAGGTAGACGGGCTCGCCCCCGTAGGGGGAGGGAATGGGCAGCGGGCGGCCTGACGTGGGATCTGTCGCCAGGTAAGCCGGATCGGTCTCGGCTCCGGCCCCGTTGGTTTCGGCCGGTCCTTCAGGGGGGGCGGAACCTCGGGCATCGTAGGCCCCGGCCTGGAGGGCCGAGGCGTCTTTGGGGGCATCCGAGGAGTTGAGGAGCGTGCCCCGGCCTACCAGGACCCCCAGGAAGAAGATCCAGGCGAGGATGAGCGCCGAGAGCATGAACTTGGCCAGCCATTTCACGCCCAGTAAGAGGCGCGGCTCTTTTCGTTCGGTCCCTTCGGCCTCGCGGGCGGTTTCCAGGCCAGGGGACGCTTCCGTGCCGGGGACGCGGCGGTGACGGTCGCGGGCCCCGCCTCCGAGGGCCGCCTTCCTGAGGGAGGCCGCGGCTTCAGGCTGCCGCAGGGCCTGGCCGGTTGCGGGGCCACGCCGCTGGCCGAGGCCTGCCTCCGGCTGCGGGGCGGGCGCGGAAAAGCTGACGGAGGCGGGCGCCGGGGAGCGCGGCAGGGAGGCGGGCGCGGGGCCGCCAGCTCCCCCGAAGGGCGAGTCCAGCTGCCCCCCCAGCTTTTTGAGCCGCAGGTGGTCGAAGAAGGTCATCTCGGGCGCTTCCGGCATGGGCGACGGGAAGACTGCGGCTGCGCGGGGCCTCCCCGGGCGCTCCCTTGACGCTCCGGTCTGGGAGGCCGCTTCAGGGGGTGCCTGGAGGCAGAGGCCTTCACGGTCGCCGCGCGGGTCATGGCCGTCAGGGCGGACGACGCCCCGCTGGGATTTGCCCGCCTGGGGGCGCGGGCGCCCCGGGGCGCCTGAAGGCGCGCCTGCCGGAGGGCCGGCCTGGGCCGGGTCCTTGGTGTCGGGGGTTCTTAACACGGCATGCTCCTTGAGCTTCCGCGCGCCCCCTGGCGCGCGGGGGCGGGTGAAGGCCCAGCCGCCCGTAGGTCCGTCCGCTAGTTTGGCGGTATTGCCAGTTCGGCCCGCCTGAGGGCGCTTGCCGGTCCTGGCCGCTCCGGGCATCGCCCGGCGGCCCTCGCCTCACGCAGGCCTTTGCCGGTCCTGCCCGCTTAGAGCAACGCCCGCCCGCCGGCAGGCCCCGCGCCCTTCGGACTGCGGGCGGGGCTTGCGCGGGCCGCGCCGACTGTTTCAGTCCATGCGCTCGGGCACGCTCACGCCCAGCAGCTCCAGGCCCTTGCCTGCCACGGTCCGGCAGGCCGAGGCCAGGGCGCACCTCGCGGCCGTCAGCTGAGGGTCGTCCTCCAGCACGAAGCGGTGGGCGCCGTAGTAACGGTGGAAGATGCCCGCCGTCTCCATGAGCCAGGCGACGAGCAGGTGCGGGGCGAACCCCCGGCCTGCGGAGCGGACGGCCTCAGGGAAGCCCGCGAGCTGGACAATGAGCTCCTGCTCAGGAGGGGCCGTCAGGAGAGAAAGATTCGGCTCCGGGGCCTGCCGGAGGACCGGGGCGGCCTTGGCGAGCACCTGGAAGACGCGGGCGCACAGGTACTGCACGTAGTAGACCGGGTTCTCGGAGTTGCGGGCCTTGGCGGCCTCGAGATCGAACTCCAGGGCCGAGTCGTGGCTCTGGGTGAGGTACATGAACCTGGCGGCATCCGGCGTCACCTCGTCCAGGACCGTCTTGAGGGGTATGAACTCCCCCGCCCTGGTGCTCATCTTGACGGCGGCGCCGCCCCGCAGCAGCCGCACCAGCTGGTAGAGGACTATCCTGAGGCGCCCTTTGCCGTAGCCCAGGGCCTGCACGACCGCCGACATGCGCGCCAGGTACCCGCCGTGGTCTGCCCCCAGCACGTCCACGGCCAGATCGTATCCGCGGGCGAACTTGCCGCGGTGGTAGGCGGCGTCCGAGGCGAAGTAGGTCAGATCTCCGCCGGACTTGACGAGCACCCGGTCCTTGTCGTCCCCGAAGGCCGTGGACCGGAAGAAGAGGGCCCCGTCCTTTTCATAGGTCCAGCCCCCGCCCCTGAGGGCCGCGATGGCGGCGTCGACCTCGCCGGAGGCGAAAAGGGAGCGTTCGGAGAACCAGCGGTCGAAGCGCACGCCGAAGCGGTCGAGGTCGGCCTTCATGTCGGCCAGGATCTCCTCCGCGGCCGCGAGGCTGAGGTCCGGCAGGAGTTCCTCTTCCGGCCTTGCGAACCACTCGGGCGGGAACTTCCTCTTGAGGGCCTCGGCCACGTCCAGGACGTAGGCGCCGAGGTAGCAGCCCTCCGGGGGCTCTGCCTGCGGGTCCCGGAGGCGGGAGAGCACTGACAGCCCCAGGGTGCGGATCTGGTTGCCGGCATCGTTGACGTAATACTCCCGGCTCACCTCGTCTCCCAGGAACTCCAGGATGCCTGCCATGGCATCGCCCCAGGCGGCCCCCCGGCCGTGGCCCACGTGGAGGGGCCCCGTGGGGTTGGAGGAGACGAACTCCAGAAGCACCTTGCGGCCGGTGGGGGCCCCCGCCCCGTAGCGGGGGCCTTCCGCGAGCACGCGCCCCAGCAGCCCAATCCATTCCCGGAAGCTTACCCGGAAGTTGATGAAGCCGGGGGCTTTCACCTCCACCCGGTCGAAGAGCCCCGCCCCGGAGAGCTTTTCCGCGAGGATCTCCGCCAGCGCGAGGGCCGACGAGCCTTTGGCCTTGAGGAACGGCGCGAAGGACTTGGCGCAGACCATGGCCGCGTTGGTGGAGAAGTGCCCGAAGGCGGGGTTGGCGGGCCGCTCCACCGTGAACCTTGAGGGATCCGGGGCCTCCGGGAGCCCGGCTTCCAGGGCGGCGGCCCTGACCGCGTCGGCGGTCGCGGCTAGTATGGCTTCCTTCAAGGTTTCCCCCGCGGAGCCCTGGGGCGCCCTGGAGCCCCGCAGGGTCCCGGGTTCTTGCGCGATACGCCTGGCTGCAAGGCGTAACTCCTTAAGATAACTTGTAAAACAGTACAGGTTAGGAAATGTGACGCGTTTTCAGGCGCACTGTAATCATTCTGTCAAAATTATACCGGATGAGGCTGATCATGTCAAGAGCAACCTGTAAAAAATATGAATTATAATAAAATTAATATAAAAAGTCAATAAAATTACTTTTATCAATAAATAATAATAATAATATGTATAACAACAATTTATAAAATAAAAAATATATTATTTACATAATTTATAAAATAATTATTAAATTTATAGGGCAATGTCGGCAACAGACTCTCCCCAGGCCTGGCGGTCACGGGTTCTCCGCCAGGCAGGGTCAGGCCGTTGCCGCGAGGGGCCCGGGCGCGAGGCCCTCAGCTTTAGCCCCGGAGCCGGAAGCCCTGAGCCGCAGGCCTTCCGGGAGCCTTGCCTCAGCCGGAGCGGCCGGCGGCCGCAGGGAGGGCTTCCCTGCCGCGCTGAGGCTTTCAGTGCTTCCGGCCGGCGCGGACGAGATCCACCAGCAGCTCCATGTGCTCCTCCAGCTCGTGAGCGGACTCGGACAGGGTGGCGGCGAGGCTGTCGGTCTCCTCGGAGATCGAGGCGTTGGCCTGGGTCACCTTGTCCATTTGGGTGACGGCGTCGCTGATCTGCCCGATCCCCTGGTGCTGCTGCTCGGAGGCGGTCGCCACCTGGCTGATGATGCCGGAGACCTTCTCGACCTCCTGGCTCAGGAGCGTGAAGTTCTGCGAGGTGCCCTTGACCAGCTCGGAGCCGATGTTGATGTTCTCGATCGTCTTGGCGATCAGGCTGGATGTGCTTTTGGCCGCCTCGGCGCTCCGGATGGCCAGGTTGCGGACCTCGTCGGCCACCACGGCGAAGCCCGCGCCGGCCTCGCCGGCCCGGGCCGCCTCCACCGCCGCGTTGAGGGCCAGGAGGTTGGTCTGGAAGGCGATCTCGTCGATCGTCTTGATGATCTTGCCTATCTCGTTGCCCGAGGAGGCGATGGTGGTCATGGCCTCTATGACCTTCTCCATGGAGCTTCCGGACACGGTCACCGTGCCCGTGGCCGCCTCGGTCAGCTTCATGGCCTCGCGGGCGTTGTCGGAATTCGCCTGGGTCATGGAGGAAAGCTCCTCCAGGGCCGCGCTGGTCTGTTCCAGGGAGGCGGCGTTCTGCGTGGTCCCCTCGGCCACCCGATGGGATGCCGCGGACATGTTGTCGGCGGTGAGCTCCACGTCGCGGGAGTTGTCGGAGAGCATCGCGATGATCTTGTTGAGGGGGCCGACGATGGTCCTGACGAGGAGCATCGAGAGCAGCACGGCTATGACTATGGCCACCCCGGCCCCGAACAGCAGGACCGTCCAGGTCAATCTGACCGATTCGAGGGTCATCTGCGCGAACTCGCCCGTCTCCCGGCTCAGGATGTCCGACAGGGCCGAGATGCCATCCAGGGCCTTGTCCCGCTTCTCCCGCCTCTGGTCGCGGTTGACGGAGCCCTTGGAGATGTCCTCGCTGAGGGTAAGGAGGCTCTCGACGCACTTCTCCATGGCCGTGACCATTTTCTGGAGCCGGTCCTTGTTGATCTGCTGCTTGCTGTCGTCCCTGAGCTTGGAGGCCTCGGCTATGAGCGAGCGGCCCGTCTCGGCGGACCTGCCGAGGAAGGAGGGGTCGCTGAGGTAAAGGCCCAGGAGCATCTGGATGAAGAACTCGCGGCTGTGGTCGGACATCAGGGTCGATCTTTCCACCCTGTCGTAAGCGAAGCTGACGTCTTCGTTCGGCATGGCCCGGCCGAGGTAGTCGGTCATGCGGTCCAGCTGGGGCTTGCGGTACTCCACGAAGGCGGCCATGTAGCTCTCGTAGGCCTGGTAGGCGTTTTGCCAGGCCTGTTTGGACTCCCGGCTCAGCTCGGGGAGCTGGGCGGTTATGTCCTGAAACTCCCGGTAGGCCCCGAAGGCCTGGGAGTCGATGGCCGAGATCTCCGCGTCGGCGCGGGAGAAGCGGCCCAGGAGGGCGCGCAGCTGGGTCCAGTGCTCCTGGTTCTGCTGCCGGGCCGTCATGGCCTCCTGCCAGGACTGCTCGGTGTCCATGCTGGAGAAGTCGTTGATCTTGAGGCTTTCCAGGGTCAGCGAGTATTTCAGGAAGTCGGCCTCGGTGTTGGCCGGGAGCACGATGTTGCGCAGCTCGTCGGTCTGGGTCCTGATCTTGTTCAGGTACACCGACAGGAGCGCGCACACGACGACGAAGACGAAGCACACGGCCAAAAACCCCAGGCTTATCTTGGCTTTCAGGGACATGACGACACGAGCCTCCAGGGCGACGGGGCAAAGAGCCGCCGCTGCGGGCCTTTCCGCGGGAGAGGCGGCTTTGCCCGCCCGCGCGTTCCGGTCGCTCCGGAACGCGCGCGATTAACGCGGCATATGCGGAACCTGCCCTTGCTGATAGGTTTTCAGGCCGGGGGCAAGGGTATTTCAGGTCGGCGGGGACTGTATTCCAGGACGGCGGGAAAGGGCATTTCAGGTCAGCGGGGACTGTATTTCAGGACGGCGGGAAAGGGCATTTCAGGTCAGCGGGGAAGGCGGCGCAGGGCCGGAACGGACCGTGCCCGCGGCGGCCTGCGGCCCTGGCGGCAACGTCGTCGCTGGCGGGGGGGGGGGCGGGGGCGGGCGGCCATCAAACTAGGCCGGAGAGGCGATTGACCGGCGGACAGCGGACAGGCAAGGCAAGAGTATGGAAAAGCGGACAGGGAAGGCTTGCGGACAGGGAAGGCAAGAGCATGGAAAAGCGGACAGGGAAGGCGGAAGGCGGGCTTGCGGCGCCTGAGTGCCGCGGCCCTGGGGCCGAGGGACCTCAGCGCCTTCCGGAGTAGCGCCTGGCGTTGAGGCGCCCGAGGCAGCATAAGGTCTCGTAGGGGCTCAGGCCTTCGCCTCCGGCCCCCTCGGGCCCGATCCTGAGGTCCCCCTGGCAGCCCAGGAGCACCGCCTCGTCGCCGGCCTGGACGAGGGGTATGGAGTCCGCGTCGTAGACGGACAGGTTCATGCAGACCCGCCCGATCTGGGGGACGATCTTCCCCCGGATCAGGGCCGCGCACTTCCCTGACCTGGAAGTCTGGAGGCCGTGGACGTACCCGAAGGGCAGGACAGCCACCCGCAGGTTCTTCTGCGCCTTGTAGATGCCCTCGTAGCTCACGGTCTCCCCGCGGCGTACGGTCTTGACCTGGATGACCCTGGAAGTGACCCGCATGACGGGGCGGAGGGCGGCGGCGCAGGCCAGGGAGGCCTCCGGCAGGGCGAGCTCCTGGCTTTCGAGAAGCGGGGGGGCGATGGAGGCGCTCGGGTTCCAGGGGGGAGGGAGCCTGTTTCGCGGGCCGGGGCTCAGGGCCGGGACGGCCCCGTAAAGCAGGAGGCCCGGCCGCGAGAGGCCGTCCGGGAAATCAGGATGGGCCAGCATGCCCCCCCCCGACAGGGCCGAGAGGGCCAGCGGCCTCCGGAAGATCGACTCGGCCAGGCCGCGCGCGGCCCAGAAGCGCGAGAGCTGGCCGGTGGCCGGGGCATTTCCCAGGGTCGCCAGGTGGGTGGCGAGACCCTGCACTTCCAGGTGCGGGTTCTCGGCGGCGAGGGAGAGGAAGTCGTCGGCCATGTTCCAGGGGACCCCCAGGCGGCTCATGCCGGTGTCGAGCTTCAGGAATACTTTGATTCTCCGGGTCTCCTTGGCGGCGGCGGAAGCGATGCCCAGGAGCTGTTCGGTGGAGTAGACGAAGGCCGAGAGGTCAGCCCTGACGGCCGCGGATATCTGGAGATCGGAAGTGAGCCCCGCGAGCACCCAGATCTCCCCCTTGACCTTCCCGGACTTCCGGAGGTCCGCACCTTCCCGGGCGTCCAGGACCCCGAAGCGGGTGGCCCCTGCCTCGCAAAGGGCGGCGGCCGACTCCGCCAGCCCGTGGCCGTAGGCGTCGCCTTTGACGACGGCCATGAGCGGCCTGTCCCCCGCGAAATCGGCGAGGGCGGCGTAGTTGTGCCTCAGGGCATCCAAATCGACTTCCGCGAGGTTGTAGTCGAGGGTGCCGGGCCGGGGCAGGGGGGGCGCTTGCATCTTGTTGAAAAGCGGTCCTTCCGCTGAGGGTGGCAGGCCGGCGCGGCGGCCCTGGCGGGCGGCCCTCGCGGCCGGCGGTGGGGAACGGAGACGGACAGGGCGGAGAGGAAAGGCCGGCGGGCCGACAAGGCCTCCGGCCGGGACAGGAAATGACGCGTGGCCGGCCGCCTTCCCGCAATGCCGCCGGGTCCGCCGGAAAAAGCATCATATCATGGTTTCCTGCGGTTTTCGCCCTAATTCGGCAGGGTCTTCCCCGCCCCCGCGCCTGGCCGCCCCAAGCCTTTACCCGGCTCGCGCTGGCCGTTCAGGCCCTGGCCGCCCCAGGGAAGCGCGGCTTGCGCCATCCCGGGCCTTCCCCGGCTTCCGTCCGCCGCCATGCTGATCCCGGCGGGCTTCCGGGGCGCGTTCCGAAGGGGGCTCCCGTGCCCGCGCGGCTTGAGGGGCCCTCATGACCTGCGTCGCCTGCTTGACGGGGCTCCGAAAGGCTGATAATTTCCGTCCAAGGCGCGGCTTCGCCTCCGTTTCAGGCCGCCCCGCCCGGTCCCCCGCGGCGCTTCCGCGGCCCCGGCGCCCCGCGGGCCTCTTCCGCGCGGCCGGCGCCTGGCCGCGCCTCCCTTCCC
>JAITRL010000264.1 GCA_031288415.1 Deltaproteobacteria bacterium
CTTGCCGGGCAGGTTTCGGCCCCCTGGGACGGAAACGGATCACGTCAGCCGCGGGCCGCGCGGGCGGAAAAGGCCTGGGACCGCCGGCCGGCGCCGCGCGGCAGGGCGGCGGCCGCTGAAACGGCGAGGATCGCGGGCCGCGCGTGGATAAAAGCGAATTGCCCTGCCGCGCGAGAGGAACCGCAGGCCGCGCAAGGCGGTTGAGACGGCTGTCGCCGCGGCGGGAGGGGAAAGGGCCGCGCTTTGCGCCGCCGGGGCGGGAGGAGGGGACAAGGGGAATTCCGGCAGGCGGCGCCGGGCCGGGAAAGGCCCGCGGAAGGATCCCGCCCCGGCGGGCGCGCGCATGTGAAAATAAATTACCTTCAGCGCGCCATTGATGACGTGCCCTGCAAGGATTATCAGGAAAATTTCCGCCGCGCCTGGTTGAAAATGAATTATGTCCGCCGGGCGCCGCGTTGACAGGGAAGGGCGCCGGTGATATCTTAAGGCATAAGGGGAAGCCTCCGGCAAATACCGCGGGCCGCCTTTCCGGCGGCGTTCCGGAGCGCGCCGCGCGGCGCCGGCCTTCCCCTGCCCGTTCGGCCCCTGCGGCTTGCCGGGCCTTGAAATTCGCTCTTTGGCCGATCAGATATCCTGAAAGCCGGATCGCCAGCGGTCCGGCTTTTCGTTTCGCGCCGCGGGCGCCCGCGCCCCGGCCTGCCGGAAAGGGCCCGTGACGGATCATGGCTCCGCGCGCCTTCGACGCCGACCTCAACTCCGAGAGCTCCGCCGGCCTTGGCGCCGGCGCCGACCTCCGCCGGGAACCCGGCGCGGCCCTGGGGCAGGAGGCCGTAATCCGCGAGCGGCGCCTGGGATCGCTCCTCGCCTACGCGGGAAGCTCGGGAGAGCTCGCGCGGCTGGGGGATCTCAACCCGCCCGGCTGCTGCAGGGACAACACCTTCAACCAGTGCGGGGACTGCTCCAGCCAGAGGGCCATGCTCCCCATATCGCAGATCAGGGACTCGGCCATGGTGAACCACGCCCCGCTGGGCTGCTCCGCGGACTTCCCGGAGTTCAACCAGTCCCACCGCAGGGGCCTGAAGGTCACGGGCAGGCCGCCGGAGGACATCAGGGCCATCTCCACGAACCTTCTGGAGAAGGACCTCGTCATGGGCGGCGGGGCCAAGCTCGCGGCGGCCGTCGACGAGGCCTACAGGCGCTTCTCCCCCAAGGCGATCTTCGTGACCGCCTCCTGCGCCTCCGGCGTCATCGGAGACGACATCGAGGAGGTGACCCGCAGCGCCGAGAGGCGCCTGGGGATCCCGGTCGTGCCGATCTACTGCGAGGGCTTCAAGTCGATGGTGTGGACCACGGGCTTCGACGCCGGCTACCACGGGATAGCGAGGAAGCTCGTGCGGCCCCCCAGGCGGCGCCGGGACGACGTGATCAACGTCTTCAACTTCTCCAACATCCGGGCCTTCGACGCCGTCCTCGCCAAGATGGGGCTCACGCCGCGGTACCTGGTGCACCAGGCGTCGGTGGACGAGCTGGCCGAAATATCCGAGGCCGCGGCCAGCGCCCACATTTGCGAGACCCTGGGCACCTACATGGCCGCCTCCCTGGAGAGGCTCTACGGGGTGCCGGAGGTGAGGTGCCCTCCCCCCTACGGCATCGAGTGGACCGACCGCTGGGTGCGGGAGCTCGGGAAGATCACCGGGCGCGAGGAGCTGGCGGAGAAGGCCATAGCCTCGGAAAAGGAGCGGGTCATGCCGGAACTCGAGCGCCTCCGCTCCGGGCTGCGCGGCCTGCGCGTCTACGCCTTCGGGGGGGCGGCCTTCTGCCACAACATGCTGGCCGCCGCCAGGGACCTGGATCTCGAGATTGCCGGCATGACGGGCTTCCACCACGACATGACCTACGACAACGGCGCCGAGGAGATCAAGAGCATCAAGAACATCCACGGGCTCACCGGCGGCATCGGGAAAGTCACGGTCTGCAACAAGCAGCCCTACCAGCTGGTGAAGATCCTCCGGGAGATAAGGCCCGACGTCATCCTCTCCCGCCACGGGAATCTCCCCGTCCAGGCCGTGAAGCTCGGGATACCGACCTTTTTCGCCGGCGACGCGAACATGGCGGGCGGCTACGACGGCGTCGTCGCCCTGGGGAAGAAGACCCTGCTGGCCTTGAGCGGCAGGAACTTCGTGAGGAACATCGCCGCCCACGCGCGCTTCCCCTACACCGGCTGGTGGATGCGCGGGAAGGATCCCTTCCTGTTCAGGCGGGCCGTCTGAGGCCCCGCCGCGGAAGGAGCGCGGAAAGGCCGTCCCGGCGGCGGGAGAAGCCCGTGGCGGCCGGCCCTGCAAGGCGAGCCGGCGGGAAACGCCGCCGGGCCTCCGCGGCTCCGGGCGGGCCGCGGAGCCCGGGAACCCGGAACGCGCCGCCTGGAGGCTCCCGCGGAAAGGGGCGGTTCCGCGGCCGCCCGGCTTGAAATCCGGTTTCGCGGGGCGCGGGCGCGATTGCCTGCCCTGCAAGGGATTCCGGGCCGTCCTTCGCCGGGCGGGCGCGGGCGGGTCACCCCGGCCGCCGCAGGCGCCGACGCGGGGGGCCGGGGGAATGCCTCAGGGCCGCGCGCCTCAGGAAGGCGCCTGCGGGACAGGGCAGGGGACGGCGGCCGCCCGGGAGAAAATAAATTACGTGCCGTGCATGCGAAATGCCATGACCTGTAAGGCTTTTTAAGGCGCCGTTCGCGGGGCGGCGCTGAAAATGAATTACGTTAGCTGCCGGGCGCGTTGACAGGCAAGGGCTCAGGTGATATTTTAGCGCGGAAGGTGAAGCTTCCGGCAAGGATCCGCGGCAGCGTCCGCGGCGCGCCGCCTCCTCCCCTTTCCCTTCCCGGCCTTGCGGATTGCCGGGGCCTTGACCTTGCGCTTTGGCCGATCAGATTTTCTGAAAGCCGGATCCCCCGCGGTCCGGCTTTTCGTTTTCGGGCCGCCGGCGCGCGCCGCCCCGGCTTCCGGGAAAGGACCCGTCACGGCTCATGGCTCCCCGCGCCCCTGAAGCCGATCTCGGCGCCGGCCCCCGCGCCGGAGTAGCCCGCGGCGCCCGTGGGCCGGCGCCGGGGCCGACGGCAGCCTCCCCGTCCAGGCCGTGAAGCCCGGGATACCGGCCTTTTCCGCAGGCGGCGCGAGCCTGGCGGGCGGCCGCGACGGCATCGTCGCCCCGGGATAGAGGATCATGCTCTCCCCGCGCGGCGTCAACTTCGCGGGGGACATCGCGGCCCGCGCGCGCTTCCCCCGCGCCGGCCGGCGGATGCGCGGGAAGGATCCCTTCCTGTTCAGGCGGGCCGTCTGAGGCCCTGCCGCGGAAGGCGCGCGGGCGGGCCGGCCGCCGGGAGGCGGGGCTGACAGGGGGCTTGGGGGTTCGACGGGCGCCCCGGCGCCTGAAGGCGCCCGGAAAGACGTATCATGACTGACTTAGGAAATTTCGGCGGCGACGGCGCGGGAGGCGGGCTTGCGGCGGAAGGCCTCCGCGGCGGGGGGGCCGCCTTCGGCGGGCACGCCGGCTTCCGGGAGGCCGAGGGGGCGGCAGGCCCCGCCCCCTGCCTGGTCGAGAAGCCCAGGCACGTCTGTGCCCTGGGGGCCCAGCACACGGTGCTCGCGATCAGGGGCGCCGTGCCCATAGTGCACGCGGGGCCGGGCTGCTCCTCCAAGCTGAGCGCCTGCCTCAACGACGGAGCCGGAATCCAGGGCGGCGGCTGGGCCGGGGGCGCGAACGTGCCCTCCACCAACTTCACTGAAAACGAGGTGGTCTTCGGAGGCGAGGCCAAGCTCAGGCAGACCGTGGAGGGGACCCTCAAGGTGATGGCCGGGGAGCTCTTCGTGATCCTCACCGGATGCGTCCCGGACATAGTGGGCGACGACGCCGCCGGCGTGGCCAGGGAGTTCCGGGCGCAGGGCCATCCGGTGGCCTCGGCGGAGACGGGCGGCTTCAAGGGCACCAATTACCATGGGCACGAGCTGGCCCTGGAGGCGATCATCAGGGACCTGATACCTGACTCGAGGCCGGCGACCAGAAAGGGCCTCGTGAACGTCTTTTCCGGGGTCCCTTTCCAGAACCCCTTCTGGAGGGGGGATCTGAGGGTCCTCAAGGGTCTCCTGGAGAGCCTGGGCCTCAGGCCCAACATCCTTTACGGCCAGGATTCCCTCGGCTTCGCGGCCTGGAAGCGCCTCCCCGAGGCGGAGTTCTCGCTGGTCGTGACCCCCTGGGCCGACCTCAAGGCCGCCGCGCTGGTCGAGGAGCGCTGGGGGGTTCCCGTCCTCCACCTTCCCGAGGCCCCGATAGGGGCCTGCCAGACCACGAAATTCCTCAGGGGGCTGGGGGGCGCCGCGGGGGTTTCCGCCCGGAAGCTCAACAAGGTCATAGCCTTCGAGGAGGAGCGCTTCTACGACTACATGGTGGGCGCGGCAGAGTACCTGACAGAGACCCGCAACTCGGTGCCCTACCGCTTCCTCGTCATCGCCGACAGCGCCATGGCCATGTCGCTGTGCGGGTTTTCGGTCAACGAGATGGGCTTCACCCCCGGTACGGTGGTCGTCACCGACGAGCCTCCCGAAGGAGCCCGCGCCAAGATCCTGGATTTTTTCCGCGGCCTCGACGGGGCAGCCGTCGAACCGGTCTTCGAGCCAGACGGCGGCAAGGCGGCGGCCCTCGTCGAAAACGACGCCGCAGGCGATCCCGGCGTGATGATCTTCGCCTCCTCATGGGAGCGCTCCCTGGCCGAGAGGACCGACTCCATCCTCCTGCGGGCGAGCTTGCCCGTCTACGACCGGCTCATCCTGAGCAAGAGCTACCTGGGCTACCAGGGAGGGCTCGAGATCATGGAGGATCTTCACGCCATGATCCTCGCCAAGAGCCCGTAAGAGACCCCGGGCCGCGGCCCTTGGGGTTCAGGCGGCGGGCGCTTTCGGCCCGCAGGCGTCTCCCGACGGCCAGGGCTTCAGTCCCGCAGGCGATTCGGCCTGTCCGGGTTTCAGGCCGGCCGGCGGTTCCGGCCGGCCAAGGGTTTAGCCCGCCGGCGCCTCGGCCGGCCTGGGACGCGGGCCCGCCGAGGCGCCCGGAGCTTCAAGGCGGAGCGCGGCGGCCGGGCCGGCAGGGGCCGGTCAGGGCTCGAGGCGGCGAAGGCCGCCAGGGAGGGAGACATGACGGAAGCGACGGAGCTTAAGGAATCCGCCGCCGGCGAGGCCGGCTTCATTGACAGGCCGAGGCACACCTGCGCCCTGGGGGGCGCCCTTTACGCGCTCCGGGCCCTGCCCAGGACGGTCCCCGTCATCCACGCCTCTCCGGGCTGCGGCTACAACGTCTTCAGCGCCGTCAACGCCGGCGCCGGGCACCTGGGCGGCGGATACTGCGGCGGCGCCTGCTGGAGCAGCTCCAACGTGACCGAGCAGGAGATAGTCTTTGGCGGGGAGGACAGGCTCAGGGAGCAGATCCTCACGACCATGGAGCTTTTGGACGGGGACCTTTACGTGGTCGTGAGCGGCTGCATGGTGGAGATGATCGGCGACGACATCGAGCGCGTGGCCTCCGAGATCAAGGCCTCCCCCGCCCCGCTCCTGGCCGTGCCGACCCCCAGCTTCCGCGGGAACTCCTCGGACGGCTACGACATAGTCCTCCGGGGGCTCTTCGAGGGGCTCACGCGCAAGGGCGCCCGGCGCGAGCGGGGCCTCGTGAACCTTCTGGGCCTGATACCGGGCCAGGATGTCTTCTACCGGGGCAACCTGACCGAGCTCGGAAGGCTCCTGGGCCTTCTGGGGCTTAAGGCCAACACCTTCTTCGGCGAGGGGGAGACCCTGGACAGCATCCGTCGGGCCGGCCGGGCGGAGCTCACCATCCGGCTCTCCGACGTCTACGGGGAGGGGGCCGCGGGCTTCCTCGAGCGGGAGCGCGGGGTCCGGTCCGTCGCGGCGCCCATGCCGGTGGGGGCTATCCAGGCCGCGGAGTTCCTGCGCGCCGCGGGCGAGGCGGCGGGGATCCCCAAAAGGCGCGTGGACAGGGTAATAGCCGACGAGGAGGACCGCTACTACGACTACCTGGAGAGGGCGGCCGACATCGTCAACGACATCGACCTCCAGCGCTATGCGGCGGTGGTCGCCGACGTCAACTACGCCCCTGCGGCCTCGCGCTTCCTCGCCGAGGAGCTGGGCTGGATCCCGGTGCTCGCCGCGGTGACCGACCCCCTGGACTCCGAGGCCAAGGCCCGCGCGCTCTCCCGTTTCCGGAAGGGCGCCGGGCTCCCTTCGCCGGAAGTGCGCTTCGGGGTCAACGCCTCGGACATGTTCCGCTTCTGGCGCGAGGTCCAGAGGCCCCAGCCGGCGGGCGGCCGCTACAGGAACCCTTACACGCCCGGAGTCCTCGTGGGGAGCGTCTACGAGCGCGAGCTCGCCGAGGAGGCGGGTTGGACCCTTTCGGTGCTCTCGTTTCCCGCCACCAACCGCGTCGTCTTCCAGGAAGCCCGCGCGGGCTATAACGGAGGGCTGTCCTTCGCCTCTGACCTTTTCGCTTCCCTGGTATCCGGGCGCTAGAAGCCGCAGCGCGACGGGAACGGCCGGCGCCCCGCCCTGCAGGCCCCCGGAACGTCCCGGCCCGTCTTTCCCCTGAACCATGCGGCGGCTCCATGAACCTCCTGAAGGCCCCTGAAGCTTCCGTAAAAGCCCTTGGAGGCCGCGAATGCAGCTAAAGCCTGCCTCTCCCCCCTCCCCCCTCGCCGCCGCCTCGGGAGTCACGCAGTCTCCAGGAGGCTCCGCCAACGCCTGCCGGGACCCGGGGCCGCCGCTAAAGCCGCCTGGAGACCATGACCCTGCGGGCTCCCGAAGCTCCGGCAGGCCTCCCTCAAGCTCCGGCGGGCCCTGAAGACCGGATGACGGTCCCGCAAGCGGCCGGAAGCTCCTTGCCGCTCCCGCAAACGGCCGGAGGAAGCCGGGCCGCCGCAAGGCGTCTCGGGACCCTCGGAAGGCCGGGCTGTTCCGCTCAAACCCCCGCAGGCTCTCTGAAAACCCGAAAGCTCCCGGAACTGGCCTGAAAGCCCGTCGTGCGCGGCCGCCTGCCCTCCTGCAGGGCCCGTCGCCGGCCTTGCCCGCTCCTGATCCCCGTCCCCGCAGACGTAGGGCGCCCGCCACAGAAGGCGCCGTGGGAACCTCTTATGAACCGCCTGATCGAAAAGACTGCGCCGGTGCGCGAGATACGCCTCAAGGCGGGCATCGCCCACGGCGGGACCGCCGCGAGCGCCGCTGAAGAGTACCGCAGGGGCTGCCTCCACCTGGCCTCGCGCTCCTTCACCCAGACCTCCGGCTGCCAGTTCATGCTCAGCCTCGCCCTGCTCAACACCTTCCTCAAGGCCGTGATAATCCTGCACGGGCCAGTGGGCTGCGGGACCTGCAGCATAGCCCACGTCGGGGCCATGAAGACCTTCAAGCGGCTCAGGTCGCCCGGCTCGGAGGGCCTGGTGTTCCTGAACACCAACCTTTCAGAGTCCGACGTGATCGGGGGAGGGGAGAAAAAGCTCAAGGAGGCTATCCTCTTCGCGGAGGCCGAGTTCAAGCCCGAGCTGATCATGGTGGCCATCGGCTGCGTGCCGTCCCTGATCGGCGACGACGTGGACTCCGTCGCCGACTCCCTCAAGGGCGAGATAGCGGCCAAGGTCGTGCCCATCCACTGCGCCGGCTTCAAGACCAAGGTGATGGCGACCGCCTACGACGACGTCTACCACGGCCTGCTCACGCGGGTGCTGCCGCCCGCGCCCGGCTCCCCGGAAAGCGGGGCGGAGGAGGCAAGGCGGAAGATCGCGCGTTCCCGCGCGGTGAACATCATCAACGTCACCTCCATGAGCCGCGCCGACGAGCTCGAGCTCGCGCGGCTCGTGAGCGCCCTGGACCTGGACCCCAAGGTGGTCGTCTGCTACGCGGGGGCCGAGGGCATCGCCGACAGCCTCGCGAGCGGCCTTAACGTCAGCGTCTGCGGGACCCATGACGACTGGTTCCTGGAGCATCTCCAAAAGATCCACGGCATGCCGTTCATCCTGGACACCATGCCGGTCGGCCCCCGCAACACGTCCAGGTGGCTGCGCAAGATAGCCGGATTCTTCGGCAGGGAGTCCGAGGCCGAAAGCCTCATCGCCTCGGAGGAGGCGGCCCTGGAGGAGGCGGTGGCGCCCTTCCGGGAGGGCTTCAGGGGCAAAAAGGCCTTTCTGGCCGGAGGCGAGCTGAGGGTGATCGTGACGGCGGAGCTTCTCAGGTACCTCGGCCTCGAGATCGCGGGCATCAAGGGGCACCATTTCGACCGCTTCGCCCTGCCGGCCCTGGAGCAGCTTGACGGGGACGGGGAGACCGCCTTCCTCGTGGCCACCCAGCAGCCCTTCGAGCACGTGAACATGGCCAAACGCCTGAGGCCCGACGTGTTCGTGGGGCACTCCGGCGGCAACAACATCACGGCCAAGCTGGGGATCCCCCTGTTTCCGCTCTTCCAGCCGAGCATGCAGTACATGGGGTACGCCGGGGCATTCGACGTCGCAAGGAGGCTCGAGAGGAGCCTCGCCAACGGCTCGTTCAACCGCAACCTCGCGGAAAAGAGGCCTCTGCCCTTCAGGGAGTCCTGGTACGCGAAAAGCCCGTTCGCCTACATCAAGGCGGGCGACGGCGAGGAAGCCGCTTCAGCGGGCAAGCGGCGCGCGCATGCCGGGATCCGGGCGGCGGCCGCCGCCGATGCGGCGGCCTGCGGGAGGGGCTTGGCCAAGGCGCGCGCCGTCTCGGTTTCCTCCGGAGGGGAGGCCGGCGCGCCCGGCGGCGGCGAAGGGCCGCGCTCCGCGCCTTTGACGGCTTCCGCGGCATCGGGCAGCGGCCGGGCCAAGGCGCCCGCGGCCGGGAACGGCCGGGCCAAGGCGCCCGCGGCCGGGAAAGGCCGGGCCAAGGCGCCCGCGGCGAAGGCGGCGACGGCAGGAAAGAACGGCAAGGAATTCGGCGCCGCGGTTCCGGCAAGGCCGACGGCCAAAGGAGGGAAGGGACGCCCCCTCGGGACCGATGCCGCAAGCGCCCGCGCCAAGGCGGCGGCCGTCAAGGCACTGCTCGCCGGGGTAGCCGCGCCGTCACGTGCCGGGGCCGGCCGCGGGAAGGAGGATTGCGGATGCGGCTGCGGCTGCGGCGGAACCTCAAAAAGGTCAAGGGGAAGGCGTACATCGGCCTAGCCGCGGCGCCGCCGGAAATGCTTCGCGGCCGCGGCGCTTCAGAGCGGCCGGCCCGCGTCGCGGCCGAGGCGCATCCCCTCGGCGGGCCAATGCCTCCGGAGCGGGCGGACAGGGAAGGCGGCGGGCGGGAGAAGCCTGCCGGGCAGGGCCTCCGGCAGGGGCCGGGGAAAACGATCCCCTTCCGGCCCGAGGAGGCGAGGCCGGAAGGGGACTGGACACCGGGTTCGAGATCCTCGAGCCACGGGATTACCGGATCCGGGGGGGCGCCGAGCGCCTCGACGCGGCGGCGTTTGGCCTGAGACCGGGGTTCCTGCGGAGGATCGGGCCGATCAGGCTGATCATGCCGGCCGTGCTGATCAGGCAGGTTAACGGCGCGTCGGAGGACGGCGCCTGCCGCGCGGCCTGCGGTCCGAGAGGCTTGCGGGGCCAGGCGGCTCAAGCCGGGCGCGCCGGGGCTGAAGCGCCTTGAAGGACTAAGGAGGCTCGCCGGAACGGAGGCGCGGGGGGGGCGCTCCACGCCGGGCCCGCGAGCGTCAAATGCCTTGAGGTTCCGAAGGTTATCCTTGCGCGCGCCGCGGGATTTTCGGGATCGTCCTCTGATTCGGGGCCGTGCCTCATGAGGAAAGGGGGGCAGGCGGCTTCAGGGGAACTGCTTTCGGCCCCCGGCGGTTCGCCGTCTTCAGGCGGGCGGCCGGCGCGGCCGGAAGCTTCTTGAGCCCGAAAAGCCGGTGAAGGAGAGGCATTCCCGGAAGCGGCCGAAGCGCCCTAAGTATCCGAAACCGGCAAGACGTCAAAGGCCCGCAAGGCTTCCGTAACCGGCAGGGCTTCCAAAGCCCGCAAGGCCGCGAAAGCCATGCCGCCGCTTATAGTCTTGCCAATACGGCCGCATGAGACAATTTAGCTCTTGCCGCGGGCCGATGCGGCGCAAATCAGTAAAAATTTTCGCGCATTTTCATGTCTGAACGGGCCGATCGGGGGAAAAAATTCAGTCGGACGGGACCGGGGGGCGGGCTCCGGAAAGGCAAGGCAAAATCGGGCTCAGCGGGTGACCGGCAATGACTTCCTGAGCCGCGCGGCCGTCATCGGGAGCCGAGGCCGAAAGCTGCGCGGCGCGATGACGCGCTAAAACAGGCGCGCGGCGCGGCGGATGGAACAGGCGCCGGTTCCGGGCGGGCGCCGCGGGAAAGCCGTTTCGCCGCCAGGATGGATTTGGCGATCGCCCCAAGCCCCGTGCCCTTCCCGGACATCCTGCGGCGCCCGTAGCAGGTCCGCTCCCTGCCGTTTCCGCCGGCTTCGCCCTGTGCCGGTCAAGGCTTCTCCCGGCCGGAGGCGGCTGGCTCCGCCTCCGCGGCATCGGAGTCCGGCGCGCCTTCCGGAGCGGCAGATGCCGCGTTCCGGCGGAAAAGCCCGTCTTTCGGGAGCCTCATTCAGGGGCAGGGGCTCCAGCGGGTTCCAGGGCCGGCCTTACGGGCAGGGAGGCCGGGGCCTCAAGGACGGCCTTCAGGGTCAGGGGCTCCCGTAAACGGGGGCAGGGCGAAGGGCCCGGCGACAGGCAGGGCTTCGCGCGGTTCGGCCGGCCTTTGAACCGCCGAATTGCCGCGGAACCGGCTTGCCGTGGCCGGGCCGGCCCGTTCCGGCTTGAAGGCCGCCGCGCCCGCGGCTTCCGGAGCCTGCTAAGCGGCGGGGGCCGGTATTAAGGCCCTGCGGCCCTTCCGGGAGAGGGGCCTGCGGCCGGGCGGGCGCGCGTGGAGTCCGGCGCCGTAGCCGCCTTGCAATGCCGAGGCCCCCGGGAACAGGAGACCGGACGGCCTGCGGCCGCCTTAGGGGCCGCGTCTTGTTTTTCCCCCGGCGGCGCCCTATCATCAGCTTTTGGGCCGGAGCCTGCATGCCGAGTTTCAGCGAGATGAGGGTGGGCGACTACGCCGAGAAGACCGTGCCGGTGACCGAGGAGCTTCTTAGCTCTTTCGCCGCCGTCAGCGGGGACTTCAACCCCATGCACATGGACGAGGCCTACGCCTCCCGGTCCATATTCCGGAGGAGGGTGGCCCACGGCATGCTCCCCGGAGCTTTCATCGGCGCGGTCCTGGGCACCATGCTCCCCGGCCCGGGGACCGTGTACCTTTCCCAGACGCTGATCTTCAAGGCCCCCGTTTTCATCGGCGACGCCGTCACCGTGCGGGCCGAGATAGCCGGCAAGGAAGCCTCCTCCGGAAAGATCACGCTCCGCACCACAGGCTGGCTCCCCGGCGGCGTTCAGGTGCTTGACGGCGAGGCTGTCATCCTCTTCAGGCCCGCTGAGGGGCCGTGAACGGCTCTCCAGGCCTTAGGCGGAGGGCTTCAGATCGGCTCCGCCGCAGGGCCGGCCTTGGGAGCGGCCCGCGGGCCCGCCTGTGGCCGGGGAGCCCCCGCGCCTGCCCCCAGGCGGCCCGGGCCGCGCCCGGCGGTTTTTCCGGGCATGAAAGGATATCCGCTTGAGACCGCGGCCCCTGATAGGCATCAGCTGCACCCACGGCGCCTGCGAGGACTGGGACGGCCGGCGGACCCTGCCCCAGGCGCGCCTTAACATGAATTACGCCGAATCCCTGTATCTCGCGGGGGCGGCCGCGGCGGCGCTCCCGACGCCCTTCCTCGATCCGGAATACTACGGGGAGACGGCTCCGCCGGCGCCCCCTGAGAACAATGAAGAGATAAGGCTTGTCCGCCGTAATCAAGGCGGCGGGCCGCTCGAGGGCTACCTCGTGGGCAAGGGGCGCGTGCCTGCGGGCTCCGCGGGAGGCGGGGTGGATGGCTGCCGGGCTTACATGGAACTCGCCAGGGAGTGCCTCTCGGCCGGCCTGGGCGGGCTGATCCTCTCGGGAGGCGGGGACGTGGGGGCGGATCCGCGGGACAAGCCGGGGCTCCCGCCTGCCCTGGCGCGCCTGGACAAGGCCCGGGACCGCTGGGAGGCGGCCCTGTTCCTGGCGGCGCTGGAGCTGGGGCTGCCTGTCCTGGGCGTCTGCCGGGGCCTTCAGCTCATGAACGCCGTATTGGGAGGCACCTTGTGGGAGGACATCGGGGAAATGGTCCCCGGCGCCATCCCCCATATCCAGGCCTTCCCCCGCACCCGCGCGAGCCACGCGGTCAGCCTGGAGCCCGGCAGCCTCATCGCCCGGCTTTCAGGGGCCGAGTCGATAAACGTCAACAGCGGCCACCACCAGGCCGTCAATGGCCTGGGAAAAGGCCTGAGGGCCACCGGCTGGACCTCCGACGGCATCATCGAGGCGGCGGAGCTGCCCCCCCATGATTTCGTCCTCGGGATCCAGTGGCATCCGGAGGGGCTCGCCCGCTCGGATCCCAGGTCGATGGCCCTTTTTACGGGCCTGGCCAATGCGGCCAGGCGCGCCTTGGCCGCCAGGGCCGGCCGCCGGGCCGGCGCGGCTTCCCCTGTCAAGGGGTCCACCCGGAAAAGCCTTTCGGCCGGGCCCGCCTCTGGGGCAGGCAAGTCAGCCGGGGCCACTTCAGGCTCCCGGAAGATCTTAGGGGCCTCAGCAGGCGCTGTGAAGTCCGCAAGGGCCCCCGCAGGCTCCCGGAAGGCCCCAGGGGCCCCCGCAGGCTCCCGGAAGGCCATAGAAGCCTCCTCAGGCGCTGAGCCCGTCCCCCGCCCGTCCGGGAGCGGCGGACCCTCTCCCGAGGAGGGGGCTTGCCCGCAGGGCGAGGCCCAGGCGACCGGGAAGGGCCGGAGGGAGTGACGTCCGGAGGCGGCGAAGGAGGGCCCGCCGCCCCTTTCGGGCAGGGGGGATCCGATGCGGGCCCTCCCGTCGGCCCCGCCTTCATCGGCTACCAGCTCAAGAACCTCGGGGACGCCCTCATGTGCCTTCCGGCGCTGGAGCTTCTGAAAAGGGAGGCGCCCGGGGCCCGGACCGCCCTGGTGGCGCGCCCGGGGGCGGCCGCGCTTCTGCGGGGAAGCCCGGCCCTGGACGAGGTGTTCGAGACCGGGCACGGATCGCGCAGCCTCGGGTTGTCCGCCACCTTCGGGATGGCCCGGAGGATCTCCCAGAGGCGCTGGGAGGCGGCCTTCGGGTTCGATCACAAGCGGCGTTCCGGGATCCTGAGCCTCCTGTCCGGACAGAGGCGCCGCCTTTCGGCCCGCGTGCCCGGCTACGAGGACCC
Source organism: Deltaproteobacteria bacterium (assembly GCA_031288415.1). GTDB lineage: Bacteria > Desulfobacterota > Desulfarculia > Adiutricales > Adiutricaceae > JAIRZX01. The sequence continues at coordinate 13,364 of JAITRL010000264.1, forward strand.
CGCCTGGCCATGGAAGACGGTCCCGGAGGCTCTCCTCCGGGAACCTGGGGAAGGGGCGCGCGCCCCCGGCCTGGTCCACATGGCCGAGCACCAGGCCAGGCTTTGCGCCTGGGCCCTGGGCGTGCCTTACCGCGGAGGCCCGGGCCATCTTGCGCGGCCCGTCCTCGCCCCGCCCGGAGCCGAGGCCGAGGCGGAGGCGCGGGGGCTTCTCGCCGGGATCCCCGGCGCGGGTCCCAGGGCGGGGCTGTGCCTCGCCGGGCGCCAGCCCGAGAAGGGCTGGCATCTCCTGAACTGGAAGGCGGTCCTGGAGGGGCTTCACGAGCGCGCGGGGGCGGGCTTCTGCGTCACCGGCGGCCCGGAGGACGGGCCTGCCGCCAGGACCCTCGTCTCCATGACCCGCGCCCCGGCCGTCGATCTCACGGGCCGCACGTCCCTGGGCGGCTTTCGGGCGCTGTGCGGCATGCTGGACCTCTTCCTCAGCGTCGACACCGGGGCGGCCCATCTGGCGGCCCTGGCGGGCGCGCCGCTCCTGGTCGTCTACACCGCCTCCAGTCCCGCCCTGTGGGCCCCGCTCACCGGGAGGGCGCGGCTCCTGTGCTATAATTGGGCTCTCCAGCGTCACGGGCTCCCGTTTGAACCCCCTCCGGGGGCGCCCCCCTGGGAGGCCTGCGGCATTCCCGGGCCCCGCGAGGCACTGGCCGCGGCGGAGAGCCTCCTGGAGCTGGGACGCGGCTGAAGGCCGCCTTGCGGCGGGAGCCGTCGGCTGCCGTCCTTAGGCCCCGCGCCTGGCGGGCGGGGTCCGGGCTCCCCAGACAGCGCCCTGGAAGGGCTCCTTGGCTGCCTTCCGGCGGAGGCTTCCCGCCGGGGGCTTTTGTTTTTTTGGCGGTTAGTTCAGGAGCCGGGGCTTCGGTTTCCCGCGTTTGCCGGGTTTTTTGTTTTTTTACGTTTTTTCCGTTTTTTTTTAGTTTTTGTTTTTCGCGGAGCCGTCCCAGTCCGGCGGCCCCGGGGCCGCCCCCTGAACCGGTCCCCTCCGTGGGCCGGGACGGGCCGCCGCCCCAGCCAGAGGATGCATGGCGGAACCAAAGGAAATCATCCGGGTGGGCCTGGATATCGGATCCACCACGGTGAAGATTGCGGTCCTGGATGACCGTGACTCCCTCCTGTACCAGAGCTACGAGCGGCACTTCTCCGACGTGCGCAAGACCGTGGCCGACGCGGTGATCGCCGCGGCGGACAGGTTCCCGGGAAGGGAGGCGACCGTGGCGGTGGCGGGCTCGGGCGGCATCCGGACCGCGGAGCTGCTGGGCCTGAGCTTCGTCCAGGAGGTGGTGGCGGGGGCCGAGGCTATCCGGAGGTTTTTGCCGCGCGCCAACGTCGCGGTGGAGCTCGGCGGGGAGGATGCCAAGCTCACCTTCTTCGACGCCGGCATAGACCAGCGCATGAACGAGACCTGCGCTGGCGGGACCGGGTCCTTCATCGACCAGATGGCGACCTTCCTGTCCACCGATCCGGCGGGCCTCAACGAGCTGGCCAAGTCCCACAGGACCATCCACCCCATCGCCGCCCGCTGCGGGGTCTTCGCCAAGGCGGACATCCTGCCGCTCCTCAACGAGGGAGCCGCCCGGGAGGACATCGCGGCCTCCATCTTCCAGAGCGTGGTGGACCAGACCGTGGGGGGACTGGCCTGCGGGAGGCGCATCACGGGGCGCGTGGCTTTCCTGGGCGGGCCGCTGTTCTTCCTCTCCGAGCTCAGGCGGAGGTTCGTGGAGACCCTCAAGCTTCTCCCCTCCGAGGCGCTCTGCCCCCCCTGCGCCCAGCTCTTCGTGGCCATGGGGGCGGCCCTGGTCTCGCGGGGAGGGGAGACCGCACCGCTCGCGGAGCTTGCCGCCCGGGCGCGTTCCCTCATGGGCTCGCGCCTGGCGCCCGAGATAACCCCTCTCCCGCCCCTGTTCACCACGCTCTCCGAGCTCAAGGGCTTCCAGGAGCGGCACGCCCGCGCCCGCCTCCCCCGCGCCGGCTGGCCGACGGACGGACCGGTGTTCCTGGGCCTGGATGCCGGGAGCACCACCACCAAGCTCGTGGCCCTCGACTCGGAGGGGAGGCTGGTGCATTCCCACTACGGCCACAACCACGGCAACCCCCTGAAGTCCGCCGTCTCGGCACTGTCAGGGTTTTACGAGGCCGCGCCGCAGGGGGTCCGCGTCGGCCGCGCCGGGGTCACCGGCTACGGGGAGGCCCTTATCCAGGCCGCCTTGGGCTTCGACCTGGGGGAGGTCGAGACCGTCGCCCACTACAAGGCCGCGGCGAGCTTCGTTCCGGACGTCTCGTTCATCGTGGACATCGGGGGCCAGGACATCAAGTGCCTCTCGGTCAGGAACGGCATCATCGAGAAGCTCATGCTCAACGAGGCCTGCTCCTCGGGCTGCGGGTCCTTCCTGGAGACCTTCGCCTCCACGCTGGGCCTTGACGCGGCGGGCTTCGCCTCCGCGGCCCTGCTGGCCGAGAAGCCCGCCGACCTGGGGAGCCGCTGCACGGTCTTCATGAACTCCAAGGTCAAGCAGGCCCAGAAGGAAGGCGCCCCGGTGGGGGACATCTCGGCCGGGCTCTCTTACTCCGTGGTCCGCAACGCCCTTTACAAGGTCATCCGCATCGCCAGGGCGGAGGAGCTGGGCGAGCGCATCGTGGTCCAGGGGGGCACGTTCTTCAACGACGCGGTCCTCAGGTCCTTCGAGCTTTCCATCGGCCGCGAGGTCACGCGCCCCGACATCGCGGGGCTCATGGGGGCCTTCGGGGCGGCGCTCCTGGCCTTCGGGCAGTGGAGCGACTCCCGGCGGGAGGCCCTGGAGGAGGCGGGGGAAGGCGGCCCCCGGGCCCAGACGGGCCCCGGGCCTTCCGGCCTCATCGGCCGCGAGGCCCTCTCCCGCTTCACGGTCGCCGCCTCCAACGCGCGCTGCGGCAAGTGCGAGAACAGGTGCCTTCTGACGATCAACCGGTTCTCGGACGGGAGGCTGTTCGTCTCCGGGAACCGCTGCGAGAAGGGCGCGGCCTCCAAGAGCCCTGCCGCGGACAGGATCGACGCCCTGGCCCGGCGCGCCGGCCTGGGGAGCATCTCCGGCAAGCTCTCGCGCATCCCGGCCCTGGGGGGGTCGCTGGAGGAAAAGGCGGAGGGCTTCGAGGCCCCGCCCAACCTGTTCAGCTGGAACCTCCATCTGCTCATGGGCATGCGCCAGCCCCTGCCGCGGGCGGAGTGCCGCGCCCGGGTGGGCATCCCCCGCGCCCTGGGCATGTACGAGACCTACCCCTTCTGGCACGCCTTCTTCCATTCCCTCGGCCTCAGGGTGGAGCTCTCCCCCCCAAGTTCCAAGGAGCTCTTCAACTCGGCCCTGGAGACCATACCCAGCCAGACGGTGTGCTACCCCGCCAAGATGGTCCACGGCCACGTCACGGCCCTGCTCGCCGAGCGGCCCGATTTCATCTTCTTCCCCTGCACGCCGCTGGAGCTTCCCGCGGCCTACCGGACCGAGGACCGTTACAACTGCCCGCTGGTGGGGACTTACCCGGAGCTTATCCGCCTGAACCTGGATGCCATCGGGGACAGCGGGGTGAGGCTGGTATCGCCGTTCCTGGACCTGGGGTCCGGGGCGGGGAGGCTTGCCGCGCGCCTTAAGAGCGAACTCCGGTTCCTCAGGCTCTCCGACGGGGAGATCCGCCAGGCCCTGAAAGAGGCCTACGAGGCCCAAAGGTCCTACCGGGCCGAGGTGCGCAAGGCGGGGGAGAAGGCCCTGGCGCGGCTGGAGCGCACCGGCCGCAGCGCCATAGTCCTGGCCGGGCACCCCTACCACCTGGATCCCGGCATCCACCACGGGATCCCTGACCTGATCACGGCCAACGGCCTGGGGGTGCTGCCCGCCGACTCCATCGACCACCTGGCGCCCCCGCACATGTCGCTGAGGGTCCGCGACCAGTGGATCCCCCATTCGCGGCTTTACCGGGCGGCCGCCGTCGCGGCCTCCCGCGACCGCCTCGAGCTGGTGCAGCTCAACTCCTTCGGCTGCGGCCTGGATGCCGTGACCGCCGACCAGGTCTCGGAGATCGTCAAGGCCGCGGGCAAGGTCTACACGCTTCTGAAGATCGACGAGGGCGCGAACCTGGGGGCGGCCCGCATCAGGGTGCGCTCGCTCCTGGCGGCCATGCGCGACCGCGGCCGGGGCCGCGCCCGCAACAGCTCGCCTTCGGCCTACAGCTACGCGCCCCCGCGCCTGGAGCGGAAGGAGGCGCGCGGGTACGCCCTCCTGTGCCCTCAGATGTCGCCCCTGCACTGGAGGTTCGTGGGGCCGGCCCTGGAGCCCATGGGCTACCGGCTGGAGATCCTGCCCGAACTGGGCAGGGGGGCGGTGGAGGAGGGCCTCAGGTACGTCAACAACGACGCCTGCTACCCCGCCCTGGTCTCCATCGGCCAGATCATCTGCGAGCTCAAGAGCGGCCGGCACGATCTCTCCCGCGTCGCGGTCCTCATGAGCCAGACGGGGGGCGGCTGCCGCGCCTCCAACTACGTGGCGTTCCTCCGCAGGGCCTTAAGCGAGGCCGGCATGCCCCAGGTGCCCGTCTGGCCGCTGGGCCTGTCCGGGTCGGCCACGGAAAAGGGCCTGACCCTGGACCGCGCGGCCTACGGGCGGGCGGTCCTGGGGCTCCTGTTCGGGGACATGCTCCAGCGGCTCGTCCTGGCTTGCCGCCCCTACGAGAAGTCGCGCGGTGACGCGGAAGGGCTCTGCGAGGAGTGGATCGCGCGCGCGGGCCGCACGGTCAGGGAAGGTTCCAAGTCACTCTTCCCGGGGCAGATCAGGGACATGGCCGACGGCTTCGCGGCCCTGCCCCTGTACCCCCCCGACAGGCCCAGGGTGGGGGTAGTGGGGGAAATCCTCATCAACTTCCACCCAGAGGCCAACAACCAGGCCGTCAGGATCCTGGAGTCCGAGGGCGGCCAGGCCGTGCTCCCGGAGCTGGCGGACTTTTTCCTTTACTGCTTCCACGACGACGTCTTCCGCGCCGACGCCATGGGCGGCTCGCGCATCCGCAAGTGGCTGGGCCTGTGGTTCATCAGGGTCATGGAGAAGTGGCGCGAGCCCATGCGCGAGGCGCTGTCCCGCCACCCCCGCTTCGGCCACCTCAACCGCTTCGCGGAGCTCAGGGCGGCCGGCGAGAGGCTCGTGAGCCTCGGCAACCAGAGCGGGGAAGGCTGGTACCTGGCCGCCGACATGGCCCTCATGCTGGAGAAGGGCATCCCGAACATACTGTGCCTGCAGCCTTTCGGGTGCCTTCCCAACCACATCACGGGGAAAGGGGTCGTCAAGGAGCTCAAGCGCCGCTACCCCGGCGCGAACATGGCGGCGGTGGACTACGACCCCGGGGCCAGCGAGGTGAACCAGCTCAACCGCATCAAGCTGCTCATGAGCGTCGCCCGCTCCAACGCGGGCTTCCGCGGCGCGCCGAAGGCCGCCTCTCCCGCCGCCGGGGCCGGAGAGGGCGCCGGATCCGGCCGGGAAGCCCTGGCCGCGCGCGCCGCCTCAGGCGAGATGCCCGGCGGCGCGCCTGCGGGGCCTGAGGCCGGGGGCGCCGCCTTGCCGCCCGGAAGCGCGCAGGGAAGCGAAGGCTTCGGGAACGGGGCCGCGCGCCACCACTGAAAGGCGGGCCCGGAGCGCTGGCGGGGCGCCGGCACAGGCGATCGGGAGAGCCGCGGCGCTCCGGAACCTGCGTGAGGCGGCAGCGAGCCGGGCTCCGCGGAAGGAGCGCCTCGGCGCGCGTGAAACGCCGGGAAGGCGCGGCAGGGTCGCGGCGGCGGGGGCCATGACGGCGCCGGTCGCGCGCGGCGGGCGCGGAAAAGGCGTCCTCGGGAGGCTGAGGGCCTCTGAAAAAGACGCGGAGCCCGTTTCCTCAGGGCGCAACCGGGCGCGCAGGCTTTGGCCTTGCGGCAGACCGGAGGCCAGGCTTGCCGCCCGGCGCGGCGTCCCGGGAACTTCGCGCTGGCGGCCCGTGACGGCTCCTCACGGCGCGTCTCTCGGAAGCGGGCTTCCCTCCTGCCCCGTCGCGGGGGCGGAAGGGCGGCCCGGGAGGGCCAGGCCCGCCTCATGAATAACCCGGCGGCGGTCCGGAGCGGGCCGCAGATCTTTTACGGCTCCTGCAGGCCAGACGGGCCGGAAAGGGCGCAGGGCGGGCGTGACTTGAAGGCGGGGCCGCGCCCCAAGGGGACAGGCGGGGGGAGGCTTCAGCGGCCGTCGGCCGGCCCGGGCGATCGGAGCGGAAGGCGGGGCGGCCGGGAAGGGCCGGGGGCAAGGCCGCCGGCCCCCGGGCCGCTACCACTCGGAGGAGTCAAGCCCCTCTTTGGACATGGTGACGGTCGAACCCGCGGACGCGCTGTCGTATTTGTAGACGGTCATTCCTTTTTCCTTGTGGCGCACGGAGAATTTGAAGCCTTGGGAACTGGTCTGGGGGTTAATGTAGAGGGTAAGCTCGCCGTAGAGGACGTTCCCGTCCTTGACCAGGCCGCCCTCTCTGGAAAGCTCCTCGTAGTTGTCGGTGTAGCGGCCGTACTCGGCGAAATAAGCCTCCTCGGCGGTGGCGATGGCGTGGTAGGCCGACTGGGCCGCGTTGTCGGAAGCCGCGTCCCTGTAGCGGGAGTATTGGGGCAGGAAGATCGAAAGGACGTAAAGCAGCAGGGCCAGGCATTCGAACACTACGTATCCCTGCTTGGGCTGGGGCAATGCGTGGGCAGGCTTCATGGTGACCTCGCGCGTCGAAGCTAGTATCCGCGGTTAATCAGGCATGCGGGGATAGCGGCCCGTTCAGGGGGAAGGCCGCGGCGGCTGCCGGGGGGGGGTTGCCCGTCAGTTCATCTGCCTCCCCCTCCGGAGGGCGGGTATTTCTGGGCGCGGGGGCCGGTCTGCTGGCCGTAAGGAGCCTGCACGGGCTGTTGCGGGCCGCCGGGCCGCTGCTGAGGCTGTTGGGCGTAAGGGTTGGGCTGAGGCTGTTGGGGGTAAGGGCCAGCCCCTGGCTGTCCGGGCTGCCCTGGAGGCTGCGGCTGTCCGTAAGGCTGTTGAGGCTGGCCGTAGGGCGGCTGGCGCTGACCGTAAGCGGGCGGCTGCGGCTGGCCGTAAGGCGGCTGCTGCTGCGGCTGGCCGTAGGGCTGCTGCGGCTGTGCGTAGGGCGGCTGGGGCTGGCCGTAGGGCTGTTGCTGCCCCATGGCCGCGTAGCCGTAAGCCGGGGCGTTGGCCTTGCGGAGGACGTAGTAGGTGTAGAAACCCTGGAACACCAGCGCGGCGAAGCCGCTTACCCCGACGTTGACGCCGCTGTTCCTGAAGTATTCCCTGAGCCTTCCCGCAATGTGCACGAAGGCGACGGTCTGGAGGATTATGGAGATCGGGAGCAGAATGACCCGGAAGACGAAGAAGACAAGCGCGCCGGTCTCAGTGTCGGCCCGCAGGAAGATTTCCGCGGACATGGCCGGCAGGATCCAGGTCCACTGGTAGGCGGCGGCGGCGAGGCAGATGAGGCCGGTCGAGAAGCGCCTGGCCAGCCTTCCGCTCTTGTTGAGGCGCCGGGCCAGCTCCAGGTGCCAGTAAAAATAGACGAAAGACAGGGTGAAAACGGACAGGACGATGAACATGAAGGTCGAGCGCCTGGCGTCGACCGCCTGATGGCTGTAAGGGTTAGGTTCCATTCGATCTCCCTGTCTGAGGACGACGGCGGCGGCGGCGGCGGCAGGCGGCCGGACCTCGACTGGCTGCGGGACTGGCGGGGGCCGATCCTCATGCAGGCCGAAGGAGGCCTGACAATGGCGGCTTTAAGGGCATATCAGCGGGATATCTCAACAATAGTAGCAAAAGGAGAACTGATTTCAAAGCGGCCGCTCCATAGCCTTTGGCATAAAAAATCGCCAAGAAGACAAGTAAAATTGTATATATAATCAATATTGAAATATGATAAAATAAATTAAAATAAATATGATAATAGTAAATATGTATATTGAGTCCAAGTGCCGATTTAAAACATATAGGTATCCTGCTACAACTGATGGTGCCTTCGTGCGGCATGAAGGCTAAATACGGCTTGACAGTCCCCAGCTCGTTTGCTAAGTTTTATTCGGCATGAAGGCCGCTCACGAGCTTAGCGGGATACGCCCAGGACCCAGTTGTAGCCATGCCGCCGCCCAGGTCCGCCTTTCCTGACCTGCGGCCCTGCCGGCCGCCGCGCCTTCAAGCGGCACCGTCCGGTTTTCCCGTCTTGAGGTTATTCGAATTGACGCCCAAAACGTCCCCAAAACTGATCGGCCCGATGAATGATTTTTTTTTCAAGCGGATTTTCGGAGCGGAGCTTGGCCTGCTGAAGGATCTGCTGGCTTCCTTGATGTGCCGGAGCCTTGACTTCTTCAGCGGCTTGACAATGGGAAACCCTATCCTGCCGGCGGAATACAACGACTGGAAAAGCGGCGTCTTGGACATCAAGCTCCTGCTCAACGGCGGGGCCGCGATTGACGTCGAATTACAGCGCATAAATCACCCTTACTTCTGGCAACGGATGCTGTATTACTGCGGCAGACTGAATACTGAAGGCGTGACAGCCGGCAACGGATATGAAAAAGTCAGACGGGCCATCAGCATCCTCATCGTCGGCTTCAATATTTTCCCGGGTGACGTTTTACGCCGCGTTTACCGGTACAAGGATGATGACAACGTCATCTGCCCGATTACCAATGAGACATACGTGCTGGAAGCCCGCAAGTCACGCAAAGCCGCCCATGAAGAGCCCAAGGACGGGGTGACGGGCCTGGTCAACTGGCTGAGGTTTTTGATGGTCAGGAATATGAAGGAGCTTATAGCCATGTCCGAAATCAGCGCTAATATGCATAAGGCGGCGGGGATCCTCATAAGCTCAAACGAGGATGATGTTCTTCGGGAGCAGGCCCTCGCCAGAGAAAAGCTCGAGCGGGATATTGCGTCATTTCGCTCGGCTGGCAGGGAGGAAGGCAGGAAGGAAGGCAGGGAAGAAGGCAGGGAAGAAGGCAGGGAAGAAGGCAGGGAGGAAGGCAGGGAGGAAGGAGTGGAGATTGGCGTTGAGAAAACCTTCCGCGCGGTAGTCAGCAACGCCCTTAAGCAGAACTTCACTTTGGACCAGATCGCGGCTATCACGGG
>JAITRL010000196.1 GCA_031288415.1 Deltaproteobacteria bacterium
CCCGGCGTGAGGGTCCTGGGGCCGGTACGGGTCCCCCTCGGCGTGAGGGTCCTGGGGCCGGTACGGGTCCCCTCCGGCGTAAGGGTCCTGGGGCCGGTACGGGTTTCCGCCGGAGTAAGGGTCCTGGGGCCGGTACGGGTTTCCGCCGGTGTTAGGGTCCTGGGGCCGGTACGGGTTCCCCCCGGCGTTAGGGTCCTGGAGGGCATAAGGAGCCTGGGGGCGGTATGGCTCGTTCGGGCCGGGGAGATCGCCGCCGAAGGGCTTCCAAGCCTGAGAGCCGGTCTCCTGCGGGCCGTAAGGGCCGGCGGCCTTAGTCCCAGGCTCCCCGGCGCCGTCCAGGGGGCCTGGCTCAGCGGGTCCTGCGGTGAAGCCGGAACGGCCGCGGGCCTGCAGGCCCTGGAACTCCTCTTGGCCATGCATGCCCTGAAGGCTCTCGAAGCCCTCGAGGGCCTGGGCCAGCTCGCCTAAGGTGCCCCCGGCGCGCTTGAGGAGTTCTTCGCGGCCCGGGGCCATGCCTGCCACCTCGGAGAGGAGCTCCACCTTCTTGATGGAATCGAGCCCCAGGTCGTTCTCCAGGTCCATGAAAGGCTTCAGGGAGTCTGGGGGGTAGCCCGTCTGGCGGGATACTGTCTCGCACAGGCGTCTCCAGGCGGAGTCTTCGGAGCCGGGACGGCGCCCGTTGCCGCCGGAGGGGGGTCTTGAGGCGGCCGGGGCCGGGGAAGCCTGGCGCGGAGGCGCGACGGGGAGCCCGCCCTGAACAGGGAGGCTGTAGTTGCGCCCGACGGGCACGGAGGGCCAGGAGTCGGCTGTAGCCTCCGAACGGGGCCGGGGAGCCGCGCTGCCGAGGATCACGGAATAAGGGCCGAGGTCCGGGGGGGCCGGGACGTAAGGGGTGTCTTCAGCAGGGCCCTGGACGCTAGGCCTGGAGCCGAAAAATTCCCGGGCGTAAGGGCCTGCCTCCGCAGGGCCCCGGGCGTAAGGGGCCGTTCCCGCGGCTGAGGCCGGGAAGGCCTCCCCGCAGGGCGAGGTTCCGGCCCTCAAGGCCCCCTCCAGCGAGGCGAGCCGTTCCAGGGTCTGGGACTGGAGGTCCGCCAGCTCGGTCACCCGGGCGGCCAGATCGCCGGCGGAAGGGCCTGAGGGGCTTTCCCGGGGGCTCCTGGGCGGCATGAGGTTTTGGGGGCGGAAGGTGTTGGCCCCGGACAGGAGCACGTGATGGCCTCCCGGCTTGGGCGGCGGAAAAGTGAAATAGGACCAGTTGCGGAAGCTTACGCTTTCGCCTGCGGCCGCCAGGCGGGCGAGGTTTTTCGCGAAGTCCAGGGCCCCGTCGGGCGCGGGCAGGATCCGGCCGTCGCAGAAGCGGTCCGGGCCCCCCCCGAAAAGAGACCCGGAAGAGCCGGCGTACAGGATCAGGTCGTCAGGGAAAAGCGGGAGGAGTTCCGGCGCCCCGAAGCCTTCAGGATCCCGCAGGTAGAGGTCCAGGTCGCCCTCAAGCGCGTCCTTGACTTCGCCGGCGGTCGCGAAGGGCCGCCCGTCGGCGCGGAAGAGTTCAGGAAAGCCTCCGGCGGAGGGCTTCTCAGCGGGAAGCGAAAGCACGGCGCGCCTGAGGGCATCCGTGTCCCCGCAGGGGACCTCGCCCAGGGCCCGCACGGCCTCCTTGAGGGGGAGCCAGCCGGAGATGACCAGGGCGGCGACGAGGCCCGGCCCCTCCCCAGCCGCGCGGGCGGCCTTGACCCCGAAGAAACTGTAAAGCTCATGGAGGGCTATGGCGAGCGCGGGCTTGAGGAAGTATCCGGCGGAAGGGTCTGAAAGCTCGCGGGCCCAGCTTTCGCGCAGGCCGGCGGGGGCGAGCTCGGGCGGGTAGAGGAGCTGGCCCAGGGGAGTCCCCGCGCGGCTTCCGGCGAAGAGATCCAGGATCATCTGGAAATGCGGGAAATGGAGGGCAAGGTCCTGGCCGGTGCCGGGGGCGAGCCGGAAGGAGCCCGGCGCGAAGTACGTGAGTTCCGGGGCCTTGCCGGGGTCCTTCACGCCGAAGAAGAGGCCGTCGGGCAGGCTGAAGATCTCGGTCTTCAGGCCGTGCTCCCTCAGGATCTCCGGGAGCGAGCTCAGGTAGTCCCGGGCCCTGAGGGCCGGGAAGGCCAGGAAGATGCGCTCGGGGTCGTTTTGGCTGAAGGACGAGAGCCTGGGCCTCAGGTGGTAGTCCACGGCCTGGCTGAAGTAGTCAGCCGCGTGCCGCTCGTTTTCCAGGGACTCGGAAGGCACGGAGAGCCAGGCCTCCTCGGCCAGGTCCTGGATGCCCTTGATGAGCTCGGGCATGGACTGGCCGGAGAAAGGAAGAAGGTGCACCCCCGTCTCGAAGGGCATCTTGATCTCGCCCGCCTCCTCCAGCAGGCAGTGGAAGTTGCTGCCCCCGAACCCGAAGGCCGAGACCCCGGCCCGCCGGGGATGGGAACCCGACGCGAACCAGGGCCGCGCCTCGGTGTTGACGTAAAAGGGGCAGGACTCCTCCCGCAGGGGAGCGAGCGGCCTTTTGACCTTGATGGTGGGGGGAAGGACCTTGTGATGGAGGGCCAGGACCGCCTTGATGAGCCCTGCCGCGCCTGCCGCCGCCTTGGTGTGGCCGATCTGGGACTTTACCGACCCCAGGGCGCACCAGGGGCCTTCAGAGAGCCCGGCGGGCCGGCCGGCTCCGGGGGGGGCCGGCGCGCCGGAGGCGGCCTGGGGTTCAGGGGCTCCTCCGGAATTGGAAGCGCCTTCGGTTTCAGGGGCGCTTCCGGCATCTTCAGCTTCAGGGGCGCTTCCGGCGTCTTCAGCTTCAGGGGAGCCCCCGGCGGCGGCCTGGGCTTCAGAGGCGTTGTCGGCGGCGGCGGCGTCTTCGGCGTCTGGGGAGGCAGACGGCTCTCCGGAGGACAGGGCGCCGGGGTCCGGCGCGGGCAGGGCCTCCTGGGGGGAGCCGGGGGCCTCCCGGTCGGGGTTGGCGGCTTCGGAGGGGCCGTCGGCCCGCTGTCCCTCTGAAGCTTCTGAGGAGCCGGGGGCGGCCTGAGGGCTTAGGCCCTCCGGCGAGGCCGGCTGGGTCGGCGGGACCGGGGAGGCCTGCGGGCTTTGGCTTTCCGGGGAGCCTGAGACGGCCCGGCCGTCCTGAGGGTCTTGGGTTTCCTGCGGGAAGGCCTGCGAGAAGAATTCGCTGAGGGCCTCCAGTTCCGCCGCATCCCCCACCGCCGTGCCGGTCCCGTGGGCCTCCACGAGCTCCACCGTGTCCGGGGTCCAGCCGGCCTCGCGGTAGGCGGCCTCGATGGCCCTTTTCTGCCCCTGGGGGCTGGGCGCGAAAATGGCCGTGCCCCGGCCGTCAGAGGCGGCGCCCACGGCCTTGATGACCGCGTAGACGCGGTTGCCGTCGCGGCGGGCGTCGGAGAGGCGCTTGAGCACCACCACGCCCAGGCCCTCGCCCAGCATGGTGCCGTCCCCGGCCTCGTCGAAGGAGCGCACCTCCCCCGCGCGGGACAGGGCCGGGGTCTTGGAGAAGCAGCAGAACATGAAGGGGTCGCTGAAGGTGTCCACCCCGCCCGAGACCACGAGATCAGCCCGCCCGGACCTGAGTTCCAGGATGGCCTGGGACACGGCGGCCAGGGAGCTGGCGCAGGCGGCGTCCACGGCCATGTTGGCCCCGCCGAGGTTGAGGCGGGAGGCGATGCGGCCGGCGGTGACGTTGCCCAGAAGCCCCGGGAAGGAAAGCTCCCGCCACGGCGCGAACTGCTCCGCGAACCTCTCGATCACCTCCTGGGCCGTCTCCTTGTCCACCCCGGCCCCGGCGAGGGCCTTCCTGAGCTGGGGGTGGGCGAGCCGCTGGCCCAGGGTGACCGTCATCTTGAGGGCCCCCGTGACGCCCAGGATGACCGCCGTGCGGGAGTGGTCGTGCCTGTCTGCGGGGCAGCCGGCGTCGGCGAGGGCGGCGTCGGCGGCGAGCAGGCCCAAAAGCTGGGTGGAGTCGATGGACTCCATGTCCTTGGGGGAGATGCCGTACCGTAGAGGCTCGAACGGCACCCGGGCCAGAAAGGCCCCGCGCTTCACGTAAATCCTGTCCCTGGCCTTGGGGTCAGGATCGTAGTAGTCGCCGGCGTTGAAGCGGTCGGAGGGGATGCCGCTCATGGTGTCGAGGCCGTTTTTCACGACCGACCAGTAGCCGGCCACGCCCGGCCTTCCGGGGAAGAGGCACCCGAGGCCGATGACGGCCGCAGGCTCCCTGTCGGGAGGGGGGGCGGATGCGGAGGAGAAGCTCATAAGACCCCTGAATATATTTTTGGCAAGGCGGAGGAGCCCGCCTGGAGCGCCGCTGGCCCTGCGGGCCATAACCCCTTCGGGCGGGAAGCCGAAAAGCCGGCGGGCCGGCAGCCGGGAAGCCGGGAAGCCGGGAAGCCGGCGGGCAAGAAGCAGGAGAGCCGAGGCTGCGGCGTGTCCTGACCGGGAAAAAAGTCCTTGGGAAAGCGGCAGGCCCGGCAAGGCCGGGGCCGCCGGGTCAGGCAGGGCCGGAAAGAGCGGTTTTCACGGGAATGGACTGGATTGGGCTTGGAGGATACACGGCCCTTCGGGGACTCCGGAAAGGCCGGGAAATATTAGTTTTTACAGGCCGTCATTTTCAAGGAATCCGGGCCGGAGCGGGCCCGGCAGGAAGCCGCCCCAAGGGAGGCCGCCGGTCCGGAAGCCCGGCCGGCCCATTGCGCCCGGGCCCGCAAGGTGCCATCGAAGGCATTTCAGGAGAGGGGGCTTCAGGGAAGGTCATGGGTTCTTCCCGAAACAGGCGGTCAGGCAAGCCCTGAGGGCCGGTGTCGGCCTCCGGCGGCCAGGGGCCGGTGAATGCGGAAAGGTACGGATTTCTGAAAAAAACCAGGTCCAACGGCAAAAAACGAGCCCCCGGGGAAGGGGGGCGGGGCGGTCTGCCGCAGCGGCAAGGGGGAACTGCGGCAGATAGAGGCGCGATCATTGATTGAGTTTACCAGTTTTCTGCTTCGGGAAAAACCCCTTCTTTTTCTTGGGCCAGTCGCCTGAGGAACGGTCACTTTTCAGGAAATAGCTTTTTTTAAAGAAAAAACTATAGGCAGCATATAAAAATTATAAAAAATCTAAATATAGTGTCGATAAATAATTGGAAAAAATCCGCAGGGAAAAGCAGTGCCCGAAACTGTAAAATGCGGATTTTTCAGGCGGGAAAATAGAGAGAAAATTACAGGGGGAAAAATAAAATCTCTGAAAACTCGTGTTTTTCCGGGAGACGGATCAATTCCGGAAGGGAAAAGGGAATCTAAGCCGGCTTGGCCCGGCCCGCGACTGTCCGGAGAGGCGCCGCCTCCCCCAAGTCATCCGGGCCACCGTCTGGCGGAGGGCGACTTTCCCTTAGCCTTCATCATGCCTTGAATGCCGTGAGATGGCCTAAGGCAGGGCTGAAACTAAACAAAGCTGCGGCGGGGCTGAAGCTCGGTTGTCCGGACTGCAAAATCATGATAGAAAATGAAAAATGCGATGTATCCACCTCAACGGCAGTAACCATCGGCATTACCCAAGATACTGGCTGAATATGTCAATAGCCACGGCACATATGGCCGCAACCGGCGCGATTTCCCCGAGAAGCTTGTCCGGCGGAGAAGGCGGGCGCAGCCTTGGCGGGAGGGGGGGGCCTTGCGCGGCAAAAGCCTGCGGCTTTGCGGCCGCCTCCAGGCGAACGGAGGCGGCACTGGGCGCGGCCGCCGCGGCGGCCCTGGCTGCCCTGGCCGCGACCGCCCTGGCCCTGCCGATCGCGGCTTCAGCTCAGGAAGGCGCGGCCGGGGGCAAGCGCATCCAGGAGATGGCCTCCTCCGACCTGATCGTGCTCCGCTCGACCTCGCCCGCGCCCGGAGCCATGAAGGACACCCCCTTCGACGCCAGGAAGGCCTGGAACTGGAAGGAGATGGAGAAGACATACGGGCCTTTTTCGGAGGAGCAGATCTCAAGGCTCAACCGCGACAGGTTCGTGCTGATCCCCCAAAAGCCGGGCTTCACGCTGCCCGAGGTCGAATACCCGATTTTCAGTACCGAGGACGACAAGGCCGATGAGATGGTCTACCTCTTCAGCCTGATGGCCGGCTCTTACGAGCCCGGCTACCGCAAGCCCGTCAACGCCCGCCTCGTGAACCCGGACATCATGCTCCACGCCTTTCACCGCTACTTCGAGAACCGCCTGAAGAATCTCGAGCTGACCCTCCTCTCGGGCCTCCTTAAGGCCTTCTGCGTCGGGATTTACGAGAACGCCCTGGAGCTGCGCGCCAAGGCCCCTCCCGAGGCCCGGGCGGCGTGGGACCGGGCGCTTGCCCAGATGGCGGTCCCGCTCACGCTCCTGGATACCCACGCGCCCCCGGAGTCCATGTACGGCTTCGGGCCCGAGCCTGCGGGAGCGGATTCCCTGGAGGCCGCGCTGAAGGTTTTCGCGGACCGGGAAGGGGACCTGCCCCCTCCCCTGCGGGCGGCGGTTCAAGACGCGCTCTTGAGGATTTACATGCCTTCCGGCTCGCCGGCTCCGGGACCCGATCCCGCGGTCGCGCTGAGGCTGGCGCCCGCCTACCTGTCGGACACGGTCGACTGGTTCCGCTTCTCGCCGAGGTCGCATTACTCGGGCACCTCGATCCGCAGGGCTTATTTCCGGGCGACCGCGTGGCTGGGCGAGATAGGCTGGAGGCGCGACGACCCTGAGGCCCTCCCCCAGATCGTCGCCTGGGCCGCCGCCCTGGCCGGGCCGGGAGGGCCTGGCTTCAGCGCGGCCGCGGGCGAGATTTCCGAATGGACCGGCGGAGCCCCGCCCAAGTCCCCCCTGGAGGCCTGGCGCCAGCTCATGGATCTCGCCTCTTTCCTCGCGGGGCCTCACGAGGACCCGTCCCTGGGCGAGGCGCTGGAGATCGCCTCCTCGGGGCCGCAAGGCGGCCCGCCCGGGCCCGGCTCGCCCGGGGACGCGGCATACCTTGCCGCCGTCGGCCCCGCGATGGCCAAGGCCGCGCCGAAGCCGGGGCTTTTCCGCGCCTTCATTCAGGAC
>JAITRL010000199.1 GCA_031288415.1 Deltaproteobacteria bacterium
GCGTCGGAGGCCGCCGGAATCCCCGTGGCGTCGGAGGCCGCCGGAATCCCCGTGGCGTCGGAGGCCGCCGGAATCCCCGTGGCGTCGGAGGCCGCCGGAATCCCCGGCGCTGCAGAGGCCGCGCCGGAGGGGGCGGCAGCCTCGGCGGCGCCTGAAGCCCTGCCGGCCGACTCAGGGAAGGCTGAAACCGGACCGGCAGGCGAGGGGGCGGCGGCGCCGGCAGCCTCCTCTGGAGGCTCCGCAGGCGGGCGGCCGGCCCAGCGGCCCCGGCCGCGGACGGGCTTCGGCGGGTCTTTGCCGGGCGCCCCGGCCTCGGTCTTTCGGGGACTCCGGGTCAGGCGCACGAGGTCCTCCTCTTGGGGCGGCGGCGGGAGTGCCTCTTCGGTAGCCGGCAAGCCCGCCGCCGCCGCAGGCTCTTGGCGCGGGTCGGAGGGGGCGCCCCGCGGCTCCGGCGGTTCCGCCGGGACCCCGGCGACGGGCCCCCCTGGCTCCGGCGCCCGAGGCGCCGTCTGCTGCTCTGCGGGGGCGGCCCCTTGGGGCGCCGCCCGCTCCAGGACGACGGGGACGTCCGCGGCCTTTGCCGCGGCCGGGGCCCCGATCTTCCTGGTCTTTTTCTCGGCCATTAACGTCTTCTCCTGAGCCATAAAGGCTTAGTCCAGGAAGGCCCGCCCCTCCCCGCGGCCAGGTCGGCCGCAGGGACAGGCACGGTCATCGGAGGGTTCTGAGGATCTTTTCGGCGGGTTTCCGTGAGGCGCCTCCTCAGCCTGCAGGGGCGGCGGAGGCGCGGGCAAGTACAGGGGCCTGGGCCGCCGGCGCCAGGCGCCGGGCAGGCGGGCCAACGGCGCCGGGCGGCCGGCGGAAGACATCGGGCTGTGATCCTGCCTGGGCCTGCGGGGAGTGCCGCCTCCTTTCGCGGTCTTGACGGTTTCAGCCGCCCCGAGAGCCTTGGAGGCCTTGACAGGCTTGACGGATTTTGGGCCTTGGCAGGCTGGCGGATTTAGGCCTTGGCAGGCTGGCGGATTTTGGCCTTGGCAGGCTTGGCGACTCAGGGGCCCTGAAGCTTCAGATCACCGGAAGTCAAGGACTCCGGGATATCCAGGCCCCGCAGTCCCGTTGGCGCCTGAAGGGGCGGAGGCCTCGCAGGCCCGCATGGCCTCGCCCTGTCCCTCAGGCGGGGAAGAGCCTTCGCAGGAGGCTATCTCCTCGATGAAGCCCATCAGGAACTCCCATTGCTCTTCGCGGACAAGCGGATCGATCCCGAAAGCGGATAGCGCCTCAGGCGGCGGGACAAGCATGGGCCCTGGAGGCGCCGTCTCCCCGCCTGATCCTGGAGGGAAGCCCTCGGCTGAGCGGCGGGCGCCGCCGGCCGCGGGCCCTGCGGCGGGGGGGTGAGGCGGGAGGGAGGTTTCCGCCTCCGCAGTACCCTTCTTCGCGTGGCCCGGCGCCTGCGGCGCATCCTCCGCGCCGGGCCTTGCGGTGCACCCGGCGGGCGCCGGGCGCCTTGCTGACGCCGCGAGGACGAAGGAATCCCTGGCCGGGGGCGCCTGGCCGGGCCCGGGCTTCAGGCGAGCCTGCGAAGGCGGGCTCACCACAAGCCTCAGCACGGGTTTCGGACGGGTCTTCAGGGGGAGTCTCGCCGCCGTCCTCGGCATCGGAACCGGGGCCAGCCTCAGCAAGGCCTTCTTCGCTGGCTTCAGTCCCGGCTTCGGGGATCGCTTCAGTCCTGGCTTCGGGGAGGGCTTCAGCCGATGCTTCGGGGCGGGCTTCAGTTTGGATTTCACGCCCGTCTTCAGCGTTCCCTTCTGCTCCCGGCTCTGGGCCCGGCTGGCCGGTTTCTTCGGGGCGGGCTTCGCGCAGGCCGCGGAACGGCAGGTTGCGCTTCGTTTGGCGGGCCGACCGGATTCGGACGTCGCCGCCTTGACAGGAGGTTTCCGCGCCTCTGCGGCCGGAGCCGCCTTGACAGGAAGCTTCCGCGCCTCTGCGGCCGGAGCCGCCTTGACAGGAAACTTCCGCGCCTCTGCGGCCGGAGCCGCCTTGACAGGAAGCTTCCGCGCCTCTGCGGCCGGAGCCGCCTTGACAGGAAGCTTCCGCGCCTCTGCGGCCGGAGCCGCCTTGACAGGAAACTTCCGCGCCCTGGCTGCAGGGCCTGGAACGGAACGCCGCTTGCCGACTGGGAGAGCCAGGGCGCCGCCCTTCCCTCCCGCGCGCCTCGCGGGCAGGGAGCGCCCCGGAGGGGCCCTGCGGGGAAAAGAGGCGGAAGGATTGAGGGGGGCGGCCTTCCGGGCGGCCGTGCCCTTTTTGCCTGTGGTTTTTGTCACTGTTGTCCTTCGTGAAACTCAGGGGCGCCTGAGCGGGGCGAGCCATGCCTGCAAGGCGCCTGACGCGGGCCTGGCGGAGGCTTGAGGAGGCTTGAGGAAGCCTGTGAATGTTCCGCGGCGGAATTTTCAGGCGGCGGCCCCGGGTCCGGAGCGGCGGCGCCGAGAAGGCGCCGGATCCGTCGCGGGCCTTGGCCTAGAAGCCCAGGGCCCCGAGGCCGGCGTCGGACTTGTTGCCGCCGAAGATGGTGGATGAGAAGGAGGCGATGATGGCCTGCACCGCCAGGAGGCAGGCGCCTATCACGCACTTGACCGCCCCGCCCCCGAAGGTGCAGTTGGGCTTGCGGTTGGCGTTGTAGAACTCCATGAGGCCGGAGATGACGAGATAGAGGCCCAGCGCGAAGCCGCCCACCAGGATGGCCTTGGCCACCCCGCTGATGTTCCCGGTGACGTTCTGGCCCAGCTCGCCCAGCCCCTGCGCGAAGGCCGGGGCCCCGCCGAGGATCAGGGCGGCGGCCGCGCCCGAGGCCCAGAGCCTTAAGCCGGGGAAGGCCCGCTGAGACGCGGCGGCGGCCGCCTCGGGCATTTCCCGTCGCCCGTGCAAGGTTGTGTTCAAGTCGTTTCCTTTCCCCGCCCGGCTACGGGCGGCCGTCAGGTTGTCCAGGAGGCGCGGCGTTGGGGCGGCCGGCGCCCGTTTAGGAGGTTTCCGCGCTTGCGACCGGCGGCGATCGGCGGCCGCGGAGCCGGCCGCCGGAGCGAAGGGCGTTCAGCCGCCGGAGAGCCCTTTGTTGAGGCCGGCCCCGCTCTTTTGCGCGGGCCGCGAGACGGGCCGCCTCCTCCGGGTCGGGAGGATCCCGGAGTCTGCGGCAGGGCCTCCCGGAGGGGTTAAGGCATCGCGGCTCCGGTCCCGCGCGCCGCGGATGTTCCGCGGGTCCGCGCTTCGGGTTTCCGAGGGGGAGCCGCCTGGGTTTCCGGCATTCCGCGTCGATCTTTCGGGCATGCGTCTCCGGGCGGCGCGCTCCCCCCGCAGGCTTCGGGGATCCGCTTCAGGCTTCCGGGCGTCTCCTCCCCGGCGCGCCTTGGCGGGCAAGCCGGAAGACGCGGGGACGGCGCCGGGCACAAGGCCGGTTTTCCCGCGCCCGCCCCGGCCCGGACTGCGGCCCTGATCCTTCATAAAAAGCCTT
>JAITRL010000298.1 GCA_031288415.1 Deltaproteobacteria bacterium
TTCCTCGGCCGGTCCGGGCAGGCGGGACCGGGTCAGCCGGAAGGGCCCGGCCCTGAAGCCGTCGGCACGGCGTTTTGCCGCTCCAAGCGTATATTCCCTCTTTAGCTTTTATAGCGTGCTTTCCGGGACGTGTCAACATATGCCCGCATATGCCGCATAAGCCGGCCTGCGGACCTTGACTCTGCCGGCCGCTTCTTCGCGCGCCGGGGGCGGCAGGCCATGCCTGGACCTCAAGTCCGCGCCTGAGTCTTCCCTCCGATATGAGCGGGCCTGCCTGACCCTCCTTAGGCTTCGCGCGGCCTGGAAGCCGGCAAATCCTGTCATGTGCCTGAGTGACCTGCCATGCTCAAGAGGCTGCGGACAAAAAGTCATTTCAACTTTGCAGTCCTCCCAGAGCCGAAATGACGCTGACCGGTCCCGGATGCCGCTAAGCAAACGATATGCCACTGCCTCCCGCAGCCGTAACGCTTCGCGGCACGCCATGCCTTGCCCCGTCGTTTTCCAAGCCCACCAAGCATATTTACGGAGCTACCTTGCCTAGGGCAAAGTTGGCGCCAGATTGTCCCATGAGACGCCAAAAATTAAATCGTTGGCAGGCGCCTGCAAACCGTTAAGGCGCCTGTTGCAGCCTTTAAGCGCCAACCCCCTTTATGAGGACTGGACAGGGAGGCGAACGGTTACCTTCTTTCTTACTCTTTGCCTCAAATTCAGCGGACGGGTGCTAAATTCCTCCCCTGCGCCTCCAGTTCAGTTCATTTTCCCGCTGATTCCGCCGAAACCTGCCGCCCGCCTTTCCGCCGCCGGGGCAACCCGAAGACGCCCCCCCTTTCCTGTCCTATTCGTTGCCGCAGACTCGGCTTGAGCCTTAGGCAGCTCCAAGCCTCCCGTCACGGTTCCGGCGGGCGGGCCGGAACGCTGATCTTGCGGTTTTTTTACGTTTCCCTGCCTTTACGCGACACGTCCCGGGCCTTCTCCATGGCCTTGGCGAAGCGCGGAAGCGAAGCGCGTATCGCCTCCTCGCCCACGCAAAGGCTTAGCCTGAAGTGCCCCGGGCGCCCGAACCCGGAGCCTGGCACGGCCAGTATCAGCTCTTCGCGGAGGATATCGGTGAAAGCCGCGTCGTCTTCAAGCGGGCTTCGCGGAAACAGGTAGAAAGTGCCCTGGGGCCTCACCAGATCGTACCCCGCCTTGGTCAAGCCCTCCGCCATAATGTCAGAGCGCCGCTCGTATACCGCCAGATCCGAGCTTTCGCGCAACACGTTTTTTACGGCCCTCTGCATGAGGGAAGGGGCGTTAACGCTCCCCAGAATCCGGTTCGCGAGAACCAGGGCATCGGACAATATTCCGGCTTCCTCCAAAAGCGGGCTGACCGCGACGTAACCCAGGCGCTCGCCGGGAATGGAAAGATCCTTGGAAAACGAGGTCACCGCCAGAGTGTTCCGGTAACAGGCGAACACTGAAGGCGGAGTCGCTCCCTTGAAAGCGATCTTGCGGTACGGCTCGTCCGAGATGAGGAAAAGAGGTTTCGCTAAGGTTCGGGACGCCTTTTCCATGGCTTCGCCCAAGGCCTTCAGCTCTCCTTCATCGTATATGGCCCCGGTAGGGTTGTTGGGGGTGTTGATTATGACCGCTCTGGTGCGTGAGGTCACCTGCCTGACGACATTTTCCGGGTCAGGCCTGAACCGCTCATCCGTCTGCGCCACTTTGACCGATCCGCCGTGGTTGTCCGCGTAAAAACGGTACTCCATAAAAAACGGGGCCAGCACGATAACCTCGTCGCCTGGGTCCAGAAGCGCTTTAAGCGCGCAGTTCATCGCCCCTGCGGCGCCTACGGTGAGGATCGCGTGCAGGCCCTTGAAGCTTGCGCCTATTTCGGGATTCGTCTCAGTCAGGTAGTCGGCCACCGCCTCCCTGACGTAAGGCCAACCTCCGTTGGGCATGTAGCCGTGTACGCCCGGCCCGTCGCAGGACTCCACTGTCCGCTCAAGCTCCCTGAGGAACGAGTCCGGCGGCGGAAGGTCTGGGTTGCCGAGGGAAAAATCGTAGACTTTGTCTGCCCCGTGCTTGGCCTTAAGCCTGATCCCTTCTTCGAACATCTCTCGGACCATTGATCCGTTCTTGAGAGCTTCAGACATTTTTCCGCTGATTATCATGTTTTAGGCCTCTAAACCTGCTAGCGTCAAAGCGGCGAAGATTAAATTTATAAAAATAGATTTGTTTAATCTTTTATTATTACATTATTTAAATCAGTTTATTTTTATACTATACTCATAATTTAATCATTATACTATACTTATTTTTACAATTTTTTATTTATATAAATAATAATTTTATATTTTTATAGGTTCCCAAGTAAAAAATGTTAGATATAAATGCTTTAATGTTTAACATCAAACAGTGACTTTTAAATTTCAACATTAATGTTTTGATGTTTGATATTGGACATCGATAAATGAAATTTGTTTACCAAAATTTATTAATTCGAAATATTTATTAATTAATAAATAATCATTGATCTTACGAAGAAAAGTTAAAATATTATAGGTTTATGATGTTTTAAGACAAACATTCATGAGTGAAGGATTAGAACATTGACTTTTGAAATCTTTGATTTAAGCAGTTTCTTAAAATACCAATTTAATTGCGTTTGGAATATTTAAAATTCAATTTTTATAAAAAATTTAAAAATGAAAGCTGATATGTTTGACATCAAACATTGACCGTTAAAAATTAAAAAATTCAAACTGAAAGATTTCACGTTAAACATTAAGCTTAAGGAATCATAAAATATATCCCGACAGTTTGACGTCAAACATTGCCATTAAAAAAGCATTAAATAAAAGCCGAAATTTTTTTCGTCAAATATCCAAAAAGGAACCAGTAAATGTAACCCGAAAGTTTGACGTCAGACAGAACCAGTAAAGAATCAGTAAATTTAACAAAAACGTTTGATGTCGGACATTACAAGAATAGAATATGCATAAGGAAGCTGGAATGTTTGTCATCAAACATTAAACGTATAGCATCAGAAAATGTAACCGAAAGTTAAATATCAAATAGTACCCGAATAGAGCTAGAAATTCAAGCCTAAATGTTTGACGTCAAACATTAACTGAAAGGAATCTGAAAATTTAAACCAAAATTTGTCGTAAAGCATCACTGAGAAAAATTAAAAATGTAACACGAAAATTTGACAATAATACCAATCAGAAAGGATCAAAAAAATAAAATTTATACTGTTTAACGATAAAATATTGGGAACAATAAAAATTGAAATCTATAATGTTTGACGTCAAACATATTCGAAAAAAAATCAAAATAAAATCTGTAATGTATGGCGTCAAAGATCAATCGGAGAGAATTAAAAATTGAAATCTGCGATATATTACATCAAACCTTAAACAAAAAGAAAAAGAAAATCTAACGGGGGTGTTAGACGTCAAACATTAACGAGAGAGAATCAGAAAATGTAAGGAGTAATGTTTCAGAATATAACTAATCGTGAAGCTAAAAGAAAAGGAACAAAATATTAAACAGCAAACATAAAGCGAGAAAAAAATCCGAAAAAATAGCTAAAGTATTTAATATAAAGCTAAAGACGAAAAAAATTTATAGTAAAAGGGTTTGTAAAGTTTAGGGTAAAGCAATATACAAAATACTAAAATTATTGGGAAAAAATAAACCAAAAATTTTATCTAAATTAATTAATGAAAAGGAAAAAAATTTGGTTAAGAAAAAATGCGTAATGGTATAAATTTAAGGCAGTAACAAAATCGAAAGTATAGAAACAAAAATGATAAAAATTTCTATAAATGAAGTGAAAAAAAAATTTGAAAAAATTGATTTTTTGCTGGCGTTGACAGAAGAAAAACAGTAGAATGCGGTATGGATAAAAAAATTCTTTGGCCGCTGTTCTGTATGTTATCTGTAAAGGCTGCCATATGGTAAAGTTATGTCAGGCAGTAGATGCCGCAATGGTCTTCATGCTGAATAAGGAAAAACTTATGAGATCGATAATTTTTGAAGAACTTCGGCCCGATGAAATCTTCAAAGCCGGGGAATATCTCAAAGAACGTCTTCAAACTACCAATATTGTCGGTCTTTTCTGGATGTTGCTCCCCGAAGAAATATTAACAGGCGAACAAAAAGATTTGTCCGCAACGGCAGGTCCTTATAAAATATCCGTGGATCTGGGAAAGGATAAAATAAGGTTCGAGCTTTTAGTCAGAGCTGAGGAAATTACTAACATAGGCGGAGGTTATGCCGACAACTCCCAACTTGAATACATACACGCTTTTGCGGTAAAGTTGGCTGAAGAACTTGAACTAAAAACATGCCTTTAATAAAAATTCGCTAAATCAAAACAAACGTAAAAGACGCGAATTTATGGTTAAGCGTCTGGAAAGGCTGGTGATAAATGATTTTCAAAAAAAATTACGATGATAATTCTTTATTTGGTATATTTAGACGTAAGAAAAGAAAAAAAAGTAAAGCTTTAGTTTTGATAAATTCTATAACTGACTTTATTATCGTTTTAGCGATAGCCCTGACTTTAATGATGTCAGGCTGCGGAGGCATGGCGTCTTTGATGGGCGAAGACGATGACAAGCCGGATAAAATAGATGTGCCTTCAGATCCCATCAATGCCGCGGCCGTGAACGGTCTTATGACCAGCTATAAGGAAAGCACCATGTGGCAGATTCAGAACGTTAAAACCTTGGGCATGACCCCCATGGCGCCTACAGGAGAACTTCTGGAACTGCAGGATCCCAAGGAGGTCTACTGTGTCTGCCTCGAGTACGAGGCCCGCTATAAAGTGCAATGGTCAACCTCTCAAGGAAGCCCATGGGAGAGAACAGTCCGTAACATCCTGGTCATAAAAACTCAAGGGGACGCTTATACGGCAGTACGTCCCATGAACGTCTGCAGCCCTTTCTGCGGTTAACTTATGTTTTCTTGCGGTAAAGCAAAAGAGCCCTGAATCTTTCCGTGCCTGGAAGAACGAATTTTTTTATGGCTACCGGAAAAAGGCCGCCCTTGACCAAGGCAGGTTCACATTTGTCTGCTTCTTCCCTGAAATTAGGACCTTTATAAGCCAATAGAAACCCGCCTTCGGCGATGAGCGGGGAAACCCTGTCTCCTATATATGCGAGGGAGGATACGGCCCTGACCGTAACCAAGCCGAAATTACCCAGGCCATCCGCGCCGCTGCGAGCTTTGGGACCTATATTATAAGGATGAACCGTAACGCCCGATAATCCCAGCTCAGCTGATACCCTTCTTAGAAACTCAGCTTTCTTAACCGTGCCTTCAGCGAGAAATATATCCCATGCGGGCCTGGCTATCTTGAGCGGAAGGCCGGGAAGGCCTGCCCCGGAACCAAAATCCAACACTTTAAGCCGCTCTTCCGGAAAAGGAAACATGAGGCCTGACAGGCTGTCTGCCAAATGCAATAAAAGGCCGCTGGCAAAATCGCATGACCTGCTCACCAGATTGATTTGCCTGTTGGCCGTAAGCACTGACTTCCAGTATTGAACCAAAAGCGAAAGCGCTTCTTCGCTGACGACGACATCCACATCCTTGAGCGCTTCACTAAGTCCGCTAATAACCGAATTGCACGCCATATGGGCAAACTTCAAAAGTACGGCCAGGAGTATTAAACCGCATGACAGATACCGTTGTACGATGCCTTAACGCCTTTACCTAAGTAAGGGGCCGGTTCAATGATCGGATCCGGCCGCGCGCGGCCCTGGGCTTGAAAACCTCGCGGCTTGATTGATTTGCCCCGGCAAACGAGCCCGACAAGAAGGCGACGCTGAAAACAGTCAATTCGCCGCAGTCCGAGGCAGGAAAAAAGCCTGCCTTCAGCCTTTCAACAAAAAAAGGGAAAAAAGAGAAATATGGAGGAGCCGCTGAGGCCTAGAGTGGCAGTGATCAATCAGAAGGGGGGGGTGGGAAAGACCACCACCGCCGTTAACCTCGCGGCGTTCCTTGCCGATCTCGGTTACAGGACCCTGCTCGTGGACGCCGACGCCCAGGCCAACAGTACCATAAGCTTCGGCATTGACGCAAACTCGCTTAAGGAGACGTTTTATGATTTTCTGGTGTCGGTCACGCCTTTGGAACGGATAATCCGGCACACCATGATCAACAACCTGGACATAGTGCCTTCCAACGACAACCTGTACGCCGCTGACCTGGATCTCTCGCAGCTTGACGTCTACAACCACTTCGACATCCTGCATAACAGGCTCAACGATTCCGGAAGGGACTACGACTTCACCGTCATCGACTCGCCCCCCCATCTGGGGCCCCTGACCATAAACATCATGCGCGCGGCGGATGGCCTCATCGTGCCGCTCAAGGCGGATTTCCTGGCCCTGCAGGGGCTGGCCATCCTGATCAAGACTTTCAGGAGGATAAAGAGGGCTATACACCCGAGGCTTTGCCTGCTCGGCATACTCATAACGATGTACAGCGCCTCCCAGAACATATGCCGGGACGTGGTTAACAACGTGGAGAAGAACTTTGAGGGTCTGGTTTACGAAAATAAGATACCGATGAACGTGACGGTGGCGGAAAGCCCCAGCTTCTCGCTCCCTGTGATGCTCCACGGGCCGAAGTCCGCGGGAGCTTTGAAATACAAGGACTTCACCCTGGAGTTTCTGAGGAAGGTATACGGAGCGTTAGAAAATGCCTAGCAAAAGCAAAAACAGCGGCCTCGGCAAAGGCATAGACGGCCTGCTTCCTCCCCAGGGAGGCGCCGCCGGTGAGGAGACGGCCGCCGCCGCGGCGGAAGCCGTCCCGTCAGGAAAGCCGCTCGAAGTGCCAGTATCCGACATAAGCGCGAATCCGGACCAGCCCAGGAAGTACTTCAACGCCGCCGAGATGGATACCCTGACCGAGTCCATCAGGCAAAAGGGCGTCATAGAGCCGCTGGTGGTAAGGAAAAAGGAAATCGGATACGAGCTCGTGGCGGGCCACCGGAGGCTGATAGCGGCCGACAAGGCCGGCCTGAAGACCGTGCCGGTTATAATCAGGGAGATGGGGGATGACTCGCTTCAGCGCCTGGAGATAGCCCTCATAGAGAATATCATCAGGGAAGGCCTCAATCCCATAGAGGAGGCGGAGGCATTCCGGAGGCTGGACTACGAGTTCGGCATGACTGACCTTGAGGTGGCCAAGCTCGTCGGCAAGGAGCGCCCGACGGTCACCAACAGCAAAAGGCTGCTGGACCTTCCGGAAGAAATCAAGGATGACATAAGATACAAGAGGCTCACCTCCAGCCACGGGCTGGCGGTGCTCCAGGTCGCCGACAAAGGCAGGTGGATGGAGGCCAGGGGTCTGATTCTGAGCCAAAGCCTCTCGGTCCGCAAATCCGAGGCCCTGGCCAAGAAGTTCAACCGTGAGGCTAAAAGGGGCACTGGCGGAAAGCCGGATGACATCAAGCTCAGCTCCTACTACGAGTCCCTGGAAAAGAGCTTCTCCGAAAGCCTGGGAGGCCTTAAAGTGAGGATAAATTACAAAGGCAGCAACAAGAGCATAGAGATAAGGTACGCCGACAACGAGGAGATCGAAAGAGTCATGGCTAAACTGGGCGTATCGCTGGTTTGAGTCGCAATAAAGGCAAGGCGCGGCCAATGCTCTCCCCGCCGCTTTGCCGAGCCGCCTGCCGCAGAAGCTTCCTGACCTGACCTCGGCCCGGGCAAGCCCGTCGCCGGAAAAAGGCTGAACCGCCGGCTTGGCCTCCCTGAGCCTTGACGGCCGGAACGCTTCCCCTGCCCTCCGTGGGAACAGATGAACGAATACCTCGAATTCCTGTTCGGGATCTACGTGGTGGACTTTACGGCCTACTTCGGATATTTCCTGGCTTGCGTGGTCCTGCTTTTCGTGATAATGAGGCTCAACGCCTCCCTCAAGCTCCTGGACGTGCCTAACGACAGGAGTTCGCACAGCAGGCCTACCCCTTCAGGGGGCGGACTGGCCATAGTGATCATTATTCTTGCCGCCAACTGGAAGGTGTTTCTGGAGTGTCCTGAATTTTTGGCGGGCGGCCTCGCCATAGCAGCCGTGGGACTCGCCGACGACATAAAGAAGCTTCCGGTGATGCCGAGGCTCTTGACTCAGATAGCGTTCGCGGGCCTGCTGGTCCTCCTGCTTCCGGCCAGGGGGCCTATCGTGGGCATCCCTATGTGGATAATTAAGGCAATACTCATACCGGCAGGAGTATGGTTCATAAACGTCTACAACTTCATGGACGGCATCGACGGGCTGGCGGGAGGCTACGCCAACGCCGCCGCCGCAGGCTTCCTTTTTTGCATCCACAACAACGCCCTTCTGGTGGAAAGCTGGAACATAGAGGTCTATCGGCAGATATTCTACGTGACGATGGCCTTTCTCATCTTCAACTGGAGCCCCGCCAAAATTTTCATGGGTGACACCGGCAGCACTTTTCTCGGTTTCGTCTTTTTCTCGCTCGGGGCAAGAAGCCTTATTTTGGGCAACTACGCGATTTACGCCTTCGTCATTATCATGTCGTTCTTCTGGATAGACGCCACGATAACGCTGGCCAGAAGGTACAGGGCGGGGGCAAGGATCTTCCAGGCGCACCGGGAGCACGCGTTTCATAAGGCCTCGGCCATCTTCGGACACTGGAAAGTCACGTGTTTCATGATAACGGTGACCCTCTTCTGGCTTAACCCGATGGCCAGGCTGGCCGTGACTCACGTGAAACTGGCTCCCTTGCTCACCCTGCTGGCGGTAATGCCGGTGCTGACGGCGATCGTCATGTTCAATCCCGGCTCGCCATCCCAAGGTTACGTCTCGCGTCTCATGGACCGCCGCCTGAAAAAGGAAGCTCATGGCGCCTGAAGCCGTGTCATTTCCGCTTTCGGCGTTCAAACGCCCTGGCCCGGCTCTCGCCATCCCCCTGGCATCAATAAGGGCTGCCAAGGCTTTCGTCGCTTCCGGCCGCTGTCAAGTCCGCCGGCCGCTGATAAAGGCGGAGGGCATCGTTCATGCCGCTCGTCCTAAAGTCGGAGGCGAACGCGTCAGCTCTCGAAAAGCCTTTGCAGGCCGCTCTTGATCACGAATGCCGCCCTGAACGGCGGACCGGACCCTGAGGCTTGCCTCGAAATGAAAGCCTCAGGGCGAGGGGGGCGCCTGAAAAACCGCAGCCGTAACGGATGCGCGCCAGGCAGAAAAGAGAGCAGGCCAAAGGGGCCGGGCCGGAAAGCCGAAATGCCTGTAACCCGGATAAAATCCCGGCCAGGGCCTTTAAGGCGAAAGCGCTTATGCCCTGAGCCGGCCTATAGGCCGCCGTTGCCGTCGCCGCCGGTTTTTCGGATGCCTTCGGACTCGTTTCATTTAAAGGTAATAATAGGCAATAAGGGGGGGATGAAATGTTAAGTCTTAAAAAAAACCAATGATTAAATAGGTTTAGCGAGGAAAATGGTTTGACATTTTTTTTACAGCGATAAACAGCCGAACGCGGCCGCGCCGCGGGACGGCTAAAAAAAGGAAACGATTGAACAAACCCTTAACATCCGGAAACGGCCCGAGAGCTAGGGTCCTGTTCAGGATGTCGAATGCTGTCAAAAAAACCGGCTCAAGACAAGGCTTGCGAAGAAGATGAAAAGCAATTACCCGTTCCTGGCCCTGGTGGGCCAGGAGAAAATGAAGACCGCGCTGATCCTTGCCGTCATCAACCCGTCTCTGGGAGGCGTGCTTATACGCGGCGAGAAGGGCACGGCCAAGTCTACGGCGGTAAGGGCCATGGCCGCGCTTTTGCCCGGCCAGGATGCCGTAGCCGACTGCGTTTACGGCTGCGACCCGCAGACGCCGGAAAAATGGTGCGACCAATGCCAAAAGGCCTTTGGAGGGGCTGACTCGCCGGCCGTTCCCGTCAGAAAGCGGCTGAGGCCTCTCGTGGAGCTTCCTATAGGGGCGACCGAGGACAGGCTTTTGGGAAGCCTCAACCTGGAAAAGGCGATGGCTCAGGGCGAGAGCGTATTCGAGCCGGGCCTGCTTGCCCAGGCTAACCGCGGCATACTCTACGTTGACGAGGTTAATCTGCTCGATGATTTTCTGGTGGACGTGCTCTTGGATGCCGCCGCCATGGGCCGCAACTTCGTGGAGAGGGAAGGCATTTCGGTGACTCATCCGGCCCTGTTCACCTTGATCGGCACCATGAATCCTGAGGAGGGCGAACTGAGGCCGCAACTCCTGGACCGGTTCGGCCTCTGCGTGGAAGTGAAGGGGCTCTCTGACCCGAGGCTCAGGCAGGAAGTGATCAGGGAACGGCTCAAATACGAGGAGAATCCGGAAGCCTACGCGGCGGGTTTTGCCGAACGGGAAAAGGAGCTGGGAATCCGGATCGAGGAGGCGGCATTAAGGCTGGCCTCGGCGGAACTCGGCGATGAAGCCTTGAACCTTGCCGTGGAGATATGCCTGAGGCTCGGGGTGGACGGCCATCGGGGCGATCTGACGGTAGTCAAGACGGCGATGACTCTCAGCGCCTGGGAGGATAGGCCGCTGGACCGGGGCATGATACTGACTGCGGCTGAACTGGCCCTGCCGCACAGGATGCGCCGCAAGCCCTTCCAGGATGTGGACTTTGACGTGAGGAAAAGGCTCGAGGATGAGGCGGGCGGCCCGGCCTGATTAAGGAGTAAGAGGGGCTTGCGCCAAAATGCAGGTTGCGCCGGGCAGGCAGAGCGGCCTGCGGCCGCGCGTTTTCACGCGCGGCCGCTGAAGTTTAAGCGGGGCCTGGAGGCCTGTTCCTGGCCGGCGGGGTTACGGACGGCCGGAGCTGCGCCTTTAAGCTGTCGCGCCGATTTCACCCAAGCATCGCAACCGGCGGCCTTGCCGCCGGCTCTCCCGCGGATGAAAGTCCCTCCGGCGGCCCGGGAAAACCGGCCGAAAACCCGGCGAAAAAGCCGCTTGAGCCGGGACTTCCATATAAGAGCCTACTGGATAATACTTTTTGAGATAAATCTTAGAAAAGGCTATGTATACTTGCTATTTGCAATTTCTCATGATTATCCGCCGTGGTAGTGACAAGGGATAGAAAAGGCGAAGATCAATGAAACAGCGGGGAGATGGGGAGGCAAGCGGTCAGGAGGGGGGTTGACGGATACAAATTTTTCCTGAATTTCAGGTTCAAGTCCTCAAGAGACGCCCGTGCTCCGGCAAACCTCCGAAGCATGACCCCGTTGAAACAAGGAACGCCATCCTTTTCCAGCCGGAAGAGCCTCCGCCCAATGGCCTAAAGTCATGAGACGAAAAGGCGTTGTCCGAGGCTTTGAAAATATCCGATGGCCAGGCGCGCAGCGATTTGACGGCCGAGTGAATATGCCTCCGGAAAAGCGGAGCTGGCGCGTAAGCAAGGATCCCGATTTTGCCGGAAAGGCTGCCGACCTAGCGTGATATATGTGAATCTGCCCAAAGATGCCGTTGTCCTGAGCCTGAACGATAAGCCGGGCATCCAGCCCTTGAGCGTTCCACTGGATATGTGCTGACGGCCTGCGGGAAAACCGTTCCAGGGTACGGGAGCACGTACGTTCGTCACGGCACCCTTAACCTGTTCGCGGCATTGGACGTGTAAACGGATCCGTGCCGGCTTTTTTGACCGAGAGGATGTGAAGCATGGAATTCCTCGGGTTCATGGACAAAATAGTCCTTCAGTACCCTATAATCAAGCCGTTCACGTGGTCATGGACAACTGCCGCATACGCAAGAAATGCGACGCAAGGCTTGCCGCCCATCCCAACGCACGCTTTCATTATACCCCTGCTTCTGCAGGCTGGCTTTACGACGCGGTTGAGATTTCGTTTGGCGTAATGTCCAGAATGGCATTTAGAGGAGGCGGCTTCAAAAGCCGGTAGGAGCCGGAAGAGACGATCAAGGACCTTCTGCGTGGCAGGCAATTTTGATCAACATGCAAAAAGTCCCTCTTTCGATTTTGAAGGCGAACTAGCTACTACATAAGTCGTTCTTTAAAGCGCAATCTCAACTTATACAGTGTGCTGCAATAGCCGGCAACGGTGGACTGGACTTTTTGCACTTTCATCAATTTTGACGCCAAGGCCTTTGGCTGGCGCAAGCGGGAAGGGAAGGCGGCCAGCTCAATGACGCCGTGAAGAACTTATGCGATTGAGCGGATGGTCGGCGGAGTTCCGAGAGAGGCTAACGAGTACACATATTATTTTAACAGCCAAATATGTTTATAATTTTTTCGTTAAATAATTGCGTTTTATTGTAAAATTTATTATTCAATGGCTTTTTTCCATCTTTGTCGAAAATCACCAGCCACCCCTCCTTTTCCCCCGCCGTATCCAGATACCCTGAAAGCTGAGCGAGGCTGTCTTCAAGCGGCTCGGCGCCTTGAAGCTTAACCTCCACCAGGTATTCCCTCCCGTTATAGAGGGCGCACAAATCAACGGCTCCGCGGCCTTCAGCGTACTCATGATATATTGCGGCCCCGCTGTTAAGGGCCCTTTGCAGAAAAGAAAACAGTATAATCACGTGATTAGCTTCATCGTACTGTATAACTTCCAGCAAAGACAATCGTTTCGCTCTGGCATCCATTCTTTTCCGCCAAAATGCCTGAAATTCCGTCAGTAATTCGCTCATTAACAGTTTTTTTCCGTCTGTCCAGATTTTCAACGGCTTTTTCGGCATGAATCTATCAATCTGATCTGTTAGGGTTCTTATAATGACTTCTTTATAGATTGGATTTGCAGGCCTGAGCAGTTTTTCTTCAGTCAGCGCCAAAATCCCCAAGTCTCGGCAGTAACGGCTGTCATCGCTGTCCGGCGGGACTTCGGCCAGTGTCCCGGTCAGAACGCTCTCCATGATATTCTTCACTCTGGTCTCTTCCAGGCGCTCCAGCAAAGAGTCGATGTGCGTGTCCCTCCGCCTGACGAGCAGTTCAGCAGCCTGATCGACATGATCGCCTGTGACTGTCACGCGGAAGTCGTTCCTCAACTCGTCCGCTATGACGGTATCCGCCAGCGCGTTCACCAGCCAAGGCTGCCCTTCGGACCAATGCCAGGCTTTGGCTATGGCCGCGTCCTCAAAAACCTGTCCCGTGGCCTCCGTGTGCTGGCGGTACAGGGCACGAATCTCCGCCTCCGTGAAATTGGCCAGTGTCAAAGCCTTCTTTTTAATGTTGAAAGGGCTGGCCAGTCCTCTGGATTGCCCGTCTGGCCGCACCTGCCTCAAATAATCCCTGACGTCGCGCATGCCGGCCAGCGCGACGGATCTGGGAAATTTATGGCCCGGTTTGTGCCGGGCGTTATACCCGTCGCGAATTTGAGCTAAAAACGGTATGAGCGGGTTATCATGAAGGCAGTCAGCTTCATCAAAAAAAACCACTAAATCTTTATCAAGATTCTCGCACAAGCTGTTAAGTAAAATGTTAATCTTTGTGGTTATGGTTTGTCCCGGCAAAGAATCAAAAGCATAAGCTAATTTTTTTATGGACGGCACCGGCGACTGGCTTATGGCGCGATTCAGCAAAGACGCGATTTCATTTATCGCTTTTTCGCTGTCTGACATATTTCTTACGCCGTCTATGGAGAAGCTTAACGCGTACATGTCTCCTGAATTATTGATTTTCTCCGTCAAGAAATCCAAAAAAGTGGTCTTTCCTGACTGCCTTGGCGCATGAAGGATAAAATAAAATTTTCCCTCAATCATGTCATTCACGTCAGGCAACCGAGGCAGGGCCGGGAGCATATAGTGTTCTTCCGGCACGCAAGGACCTATGGTATTGAACCGTTTGCAAGGGGCAACGCTCATGTTCGTCTCAATGCCGGTCAGTAAATCCCTGGAGAAGCGGGACTGAAGGTTCCTTGGCCAGGCCATCCGCGGGTTTTGCCGTCTTGGCCTGGCGCGCGCCGCATGAGAATTCTACCCAATACCGGCGCGCAAGGCAAACTGTCAACTGAGCTAAAAACGCTTGACGATCCTCAAGGCCGAAACCGAACCAGAGGCGGCAACGGCCCCCTTGGCGCGACCCTGGCCGCGCCCGCCTTCTTCCGGCTCCCGCGGCCCCTCAGGCGGCCCTTGCGCCTCGAGGGCATAAGCACGAAAGCGAGTTGCCGGCCGCAGCCTGATCCTGCGGCCTGGCCCTGAGGCCGACATTCCCGAAGCCTTCCGGCAGCCTCCGCGCGGCAGGGCCTCCCGGGCGCCCGTCTCAGTCATACGGCACTGCGGGCGCAGGAGGGCCGCCGGCAAGGCTCACCCGCCGCCCCTCACTTCCCGATGTCCAAAAGATAGTCCACCGGCTGGATGTTCAGAAGGGAGGGGTGGATTGAGCTGATGATCTTCCTCTTGAAGCCCCCGGTCGAGACGTTCACCTCGGCGAGCTCGATCGTGTCGCCCCCCACGAAGATCCCGCTCGCGGGCTCCATCTCGATGAGGCGCGCCTGGGGCAGAGCCTGGACCGACTGAGGAGTGTAGCGGGAGATGGCCACCTCGTGGGTGTCCAGGATGAGCACGCTGCCGGGGGGCCAGGGGCCCAAGAGGCTCACGAAGACCTTGATGACCACGGGGTCCAGCTGCCTTCCCGCCTGCCCCAGGAGCTTGGCCAGGGCCTCGTGCGGCGAGAAGGGCTCGGGCCGCCAGGGCCGGGGGGAGGTGAGGGCCACGTACTGGTCGGCCACGGCGATCATCCTGCCGAAAAGGCTCAACGGAACGCGGGCGTCGCCCACCTTGGGGTAGCCGGAACGATCGACTCCCATGTGGTGCTCGCCGGCGGGCCCCAGAATCAGGTGCTTGAGGGTGTGGCTCGCGTTGAGGCGGATGATGTTCATCACGCTGGCCAGCGCGTGGTCCTGGATCTTGGCCTCGGCATCCCCGCCCTTGATGCGCTGGGAACTCTTAAGAATGTCCTCCACCTCGCCTACCTTGCCCAGGTCATGGAAGAGCCCGCAGAGGCCCAGGTGCTCCAGCACCCCCCGGGAGAACCCCAGGCGCTGGCCCATGCCCAGGACCAGCAGCGTGACGTTCACCGAGTGGGTGTAAAGCTGATCCTCGGCGTCGCGTACGGTGCTGAGGCTCAGAAACACCGCCTCATCCTCCATGAGCAGATCGATCAGCTCCTGGACGGCCCTTTTGGACTTCTGGATGCCGGCGGCCTTCCCCGCGCTCATGCGCCTGACCAGGCCCCGCAGGGCCGTGAGGGCCTGGGAGTAGGTCAGCCGGGCGAAGTAGGCCTTGTTGGAGTTGGGGGCCGCCCGCAGGATCCCGGTTTTCCCCATGCCCCCCGGTTCCTCGCCGCCGCCGCCCCCCTCGTCTACCTGGAGTCCCTTGTCCTCGTCCACGGTGAAGGACACCCAGGGGTAATCCTTGGTGGCGTTCTCCTCGAGCCAGCCAGCAGGGTTCTCGGCCCTGGTCGCCCGGTTGAAGAGATCCATGAAGCCCACGATCTCTTCATCGGAAAGCTTTTCCCTGTGCTTGAACGTGAGCCCGTTGAGGCCCCTCTGAGTGAAGTACTCCGTCATCTTGGCGGAGGTGGCCCACATGCTGGGCGTGTAGACGATGCGTTCGTCGTTGAGGTAAAAGCGGCCCCTGTACAGGTCGAAGGACACTGCGGGGTTGTCGATCCACAGCTCGGTCAGGAGATCCCGAAAGCTCGTGACGTTGTCCGCAAACAGCTTGTTGTTGGCCTGGTGGATCTTCACCACCTGGAGAAGCCTGAACATGCAGTGCAGCAGAAGCTCCCCCTGGGAGGGGCCTTTCTTGGCTTGCTTGCCCTGGTCCGTATGGCCCGATTCCCTGTACGCCTGACTTTGCTCCTGAAGCTCCTGCATTTTCCTCCGGCCTCCTGGCCGCCCTCAGGCCTGTCGCCGCTCCCGCGGCGTATCCGGCCTGTCCGCCATGTCCTGTTGCCGAGGCAGGCCGCGCCGCCTTGGCCTCGCCCGGACCTGCGGCTTGAAATTCCGCTCCCCGATCCAGCAGTCCGCCGCCCTTTCCCTGCCTCGCCTGACTCTACGGCCATCGTCAGCCTGGAACCGCAGGCTCCGGAGCATCCCTGCTCAGTCTCAGCGCCCTCCCCGGCAAGACCTGCGGCCCATCCTCATCCTGGCTCGCAACGCCTTCCTGGAGTTCCGGCCCTGCCAAGCCTTCCAGGGGCTACCGCCCTGTCAAGCCTTCCTGGGGCTCCGCCCTGTCTAACTTTCCGGGGAATCCAGCCCTGTCTGGTCCGCCAGGCGCCGCGGCGGGTCTCGGCGGGTCTCCGACGTCCAGCGGCTCGCCGGCTTAAATCTGCCCGGACATGGACTTAAAGGCGGCGACCTCCTCCCTGGCCTGGGCGCTGGCCGCCCTGAGGCTCCGGTAAAAGCTCCGGGAGGCTGATTCCAAAATCTCCTGGGAGCCGTACTGGGCTGGGATAAAGTGCAGGGCCAGGGCCGCGCCGGCACGGTGGATCTTCTCCTTCTCGCCGGAGAGGCCGAAGAAAGCTTTCATGTCCTTCTTGAGGAGGATCTCCGAGGCGAAGTCGGCCGCAGTACGGGTGGCGGCGACCAGCCCCAGGGTGCGGTAGCACAGCATGAGCTGGTCCCGGGGCCGGCTGACGGACAGATCTATGGTCTGGGCGAGGAAGTTCACGAGGACCCTCTCCACCACGGGGCTCCGCCTCTGGCCCAGGATCCAGTGAATCTGCCGGGCCAGCGACGGTTCCGGCTCGGCCAGGAGCTGCGGCAGGTGGGCGATGAGGTCGGTGTTGGCCTCCAGGATAACCCGCGAGGCCGCCTCCCTCACTTCGCGCTGGACGTGGCGCGCGGAGGCGGACAGGAAATCCATGTACTCCTTGAGTTCCCGGCCCTTGACCATGCCGATGAGACTGACGATGTCCGCGGTCGGAAGCGTGGAGTTGAGGAAGAGCCCGAGCTCGTGGCCGCCTCCGGGGGCGCGTTCGGCCACGGCTAAGAGCAGCTGGCTCTTGATCATCTCGTCGCGGCACTTGGCCGCCGTCGCGGCCAGGAGCCGATGGCTGTCCGGAGGCAGGATACTCAGCAGGCGTCTGAAGGAAACTGCGGCCTCTTCGGGCCTGTCCTTGAGGGGGGCAAGGGCGATGAGGCCCTCCATCACCGGCTCGGTGGCAAGCCACTTGGGGAATTCCGCCCGCATCTGGTCCAGGGCGGGGGAGGCGGCGCGGATGAGTCCCTCGAGCTTGCCGAGGATCAGGATCGGAGCCCCGAAGTCCCCCCTGGCGAAGGCGAACTTGACCATCTCCGCCAGGAACTTCAGGACCGTGCCCTGGCTTTCCGGGTCGCCGTGCTGAACCAGGAGTTCCAGGGTGAGGTCGATGCCCAGACCCAGGTGGCTCCGCTTGGCCTCGTCGGAGAGGAGCCGCTCCATCTCGGCCCTCTCCTGTGGGCTGATGGCCCAGGTCTGATGACGCCTCCCGGACTCCTGGTAGTCCTCGTCCTGGGATCCGTCATCGTCCCCTTCCAGGCCAGTTTCGGGCGGGCACAGGTCGCCCTCCTCCGGGAACAGGAAGGACTCCCGGGAGCTGATGCGGGCCCCGTTCCTGATCCAGCTCACGAGGGCCCCCAAAGCCTTGCCGCCCCCCGACTCCTGAGCCTTGTTGCGGGCGGCGGTGGCCAAGGCCTTGCGGTTGAGGCCATCCAAGGCGGCTTCGCCGGACTGGCCCACCGCGACCTTGAAGGCCGCTATCTCGGTGACGGGGTCTATCTCCCAGAACTCGTTGGCGGTCTTGTACTTGATGTTCTGAAGGTCCGCCTCCCACAGGGCGGTCACGAGGTCGTCCTCATCGTCTTCCCGCAACATCCTGAAGCGGTTCAGGTTGTCGATGAGGGTCTCAAGCTCGGAACGGTCCATGCCCTCCATGAACTCTATCCACTGGACCCCGTCCCGGAAGAAGGGGAAGACCATCGCGGACTCGCCGGGCTTCTCCTGGTAGACGCTGACCCCCTGGAAGAGGAAGCTGTCCATGTCCACGAAGAGCTTAAGGGACTCGTGCTCGTCCAGGAACTCCGTGAACCACTCCTGAAGCTTTTCCAGGGAAGCCCGCCGAATCTTGCTGTTTTCCGGGTACAGGGCGCAGTTCTTCACCGCCACCACGAAGATCTGCATGCCGGCGCGCACGTCTTCGGCGATGTCCCTTTCCCGGTTAAGATCCAGCGCGTTCACGAGCCCAGAGGCGCCCTGGAGCGCGGAAGGGGGCGGGACATGCGCGGGCTCCGCCCCGGGCGCCCCCGGCGCAGGCGCGGAGGGCGCCACTGGCGCCGGCGGAACCGTATGCCCTACGGCTGTTTCCGTGGCCTGGGCCGCGGCCATCTTAGGTCCGCGCCTCCTTCACGCTCCCTACCGCAGGGCCTGGCAGCCTGCAGGAAGGGGATTTTTTCGGACACAAGGCTCAAGGCTCAAGGCGCCCCTGGCGGCTCCTTAGGACAGTGAAGCGGCCTGAGGCATCGGAAGGGTTCGGCGCGGGGGGGGCGCCGCGGGCGCCTATAAAAACTTTACCACCGTTAAGGGCGACAAGGTTCCAGAGGCATCGAAGGGCGCGCGGGGGGCTGGCTGCAGTGAAAGATATCCCTGCGGCCGAACCGGGTCCGAGCAACCCCTAGGCGGGAGGGGCCGCAGGAACGCAAGAGGGACTTTCGGTGGGGCGCTGGCAGGAAAGGCGGCCTTGATGGCCCCGAGGGCCTCCGGGTGAGGCCTTCGGCTGCAACCGGAGGCAGGGCCTGGTTGGCCGAACATTTCAGGACGGTCATGAGGGTCGTCTATGGCGCGGGCATACCGATAGGTTAAATGTACCACCCTTTCGGTCAGCCGACAAGGCCCTTGGCTCAGTGCAGCCGCAAACGCCCCCTGCCTCGCTTCGGAAGGCGTTCAGGCTCGAGGTTCCCAGTCTCCGCTAAGCCTCCTCCCGAAAAGAGAGGCGGAAAACGGACCGAAGACCTCTGGAGGACCCGGGCGCGCCTCAGCAGGCCACCGGCAGCCTCCCGCAGGTCGCGGGCTAAATCGCCTCCGCCTGGGGACGGCCTTTGACAAGCTCCGCTTCCTCGTAAGATCCGCCCCGGATTATCGGCTCACCGCCGCTCCGGCCCGTCTGGAGCCCAAGGTTCGCCTGCTTCCTTGCTCCTCTGCGGTTACGCGCCTCGGCGCCTCTGTTCCCTTTGCTTTTAGCAACCCTGGCTTTAGCCTCTCTGCCCGTCTGCTCCTTTGCCTATCCGCCTCCTAGACCCTTTGCAACTCTTATCTCTTTCACGCACACTCTCTCTTTCGGTTACTCTTTCTTTTATTCTTTCTTTTACTCTTTCTTTTACTCTTTCTTTTACTCTGTCTTTTACACTTTCTTTTACTATTTCTTTTAATCTTCTTTTACTCTTTCTTTTACTCTTTCTTTTACTCTTTCTTTTCCTTCTTTCATTCTTTTTCATTCTCTTTTATTTTTTAAGCTCTTTAATTTTTTGCTATTTTTTATCTATTTTCTGTTTTGACTATTTTTTACACTTTTTTACTCTTTTTTACGTCTTTTTACTAATTTATACTCTTTTTAGCTCTCGTTTGCCCTATCTTGAACTATTTTACCCTCTTTTACTTTCTATTTCTCTCTTTTACTCTCTCTCTTGCTGTCTTTTTTACTCCTTCTCGTTCATTGTTTTGCTCTCTCCCTCTTCCTACCTTTCGCCCCCCCTCTCCATCCCCCCCCTCTCTCTCTTTCTCGTTCACGTTCGTTCTGTAGCTCCTGCGCTCTGAGCCCTCAGCCGGAATATCTGGTTCCCTGCGCTATCAGGGCAGTTTCCCAGGGCCTCCCGGTTTGGGGGGTAGCCCCTGGCCCGTCAGGCGGTTCTCCAGACCCTGCAAGGCACAATGCCCGGGCTCTTTTAAGGAGCAGCACTGAGCCCTTCCGGGCTGTGTCCTGACCTTTCCTCAGGGCCACTTAAGGGCCTTATGGCTGGCTGCCGGAGCTGTCCGGAATCTCCGGAACTCGGCGGCGCCCCCTCCCGCAGGCCGCTGCCGCAGACGGCGAGGGGGCTCAGGCCAAGCAACGCGGCCTTTGCCGCCCGTAGCCTCGCGAAAACCGCCTCGAGGAGGGCGCTCTTGCGCGGCCTTAGGCCGAAAGCTTTCCCGGACCCCAGCCGGGCCGGGCCGGTACGGCAAGGCGCCTTTCAGCTTGCCCCAGGCCCCCGTAACGGAGGGCAGGCGCGGAGACGCGAGACAACCCCTACGGGCGGCAGGGGCGCCGGGATGTTCAGCCTGCGGCAACGCGCCTCCGAGAACGAGGCAAGCCGCGGCACGCCACTGGGCGGCGGCGCGCGTGAATCCCCAGGTGATCGCCGGCGGCTCAGCCGTAAGGCGGCGCACATGCTCCTGACGCATCTGCGGGCGCGGCCGGCCCGGGGCCTGCAGGGCCGCTCTGAGCAGTGCGCCTGCCGATGGCCCTGCCGACGGCCCTGCCGACGGCCCTGCCGAGGGCCGCGCACCCAGTGGGTCCTTGAAGCAAGGGAGAATGACGGTTCTCAGGCCCCTTTGGAGTCGATTTCGGCCGCGGAGCGTGATTCCGGGCCGGCCTCGGGGTCAGGGGGCGTTCCGGGGCCGGAGGGGACGCCCGCGCCAGGGGCGGCGTCGCTATGCGCCTGCCCGCCGCCGTTGCCCGCGCCGCCGCCGGGGGCCTTGATCCACTTGTTGAGGGCGTTGAAGAGGGCGTCCAGGTTGATGGGCTTGGTGATGTGGTCGTTCATGCCCGCCGCGAGGCTCAGGTCGCGGTCCCCGCTCATGGCGTGGGCGGTCATGGCGACTATGGGGAGCGACTCGTAGCCGGGCAGGGCCCTGATGGCCCGGGTGGCGGTGAGCCCGTCCATTTCGGGCATCTGGATGTCCATGAGGACCAGGGCGTAGTCCTTGGCCTGGACCTTTTCGAAGGCTTCCCGGCCGTTGTTGGCTATGTCCACCTCGAAGCCCGCGTTCTTGAGGAGCTTGCGCGCCACCAGCTGGTTGACCTCGTTGTCTTCTGCCAGGAGTATGAGCGAGCCCTTCAGGTGAGCCACCTTGGCGGCGTCCATGACCTGGGGGCGCCTGGCCTTGCGGGGGCGCCTGGCCTTCTGGCCCAGGGCCTCGCCGATGGCGGAGGCCAAAGAGGTGGCCACCACCGGTTTGGGGATGACCACGCGGATGCCCGCTTCCAGGGCCCTGGGGGCGATCTCGTCGCGGTCATGGGAGGTGGCGATGAGGAAGGCCGGGCAGCGTTCCGCCGGCACGGCCTCGCGGATGCGCCTCGCGGCCTCTATGCCGTCCCAGCCGGGCATGCGCCAGTCGAGGATAGCCACGTCCACCGCGGGGGGCGCCGCCAGGCCCGCGCGGATGATCTCCAGGGCCTCGGCGCCGGAGGCCGCGGTAAGCACTCCCTTGAGGCCCAGGGACCTGAGCTCCTCGCGGATGACCAGGAGCGCCGGCTCGTAGTCGTCGACGGCCAGGGCGGTGAGGGACCTCAGATCCTCCTGCGGGGTCGCGTAGCGGCGCTTGCCGTCCAACACCCCGAACATGGCGGTGAAATGGAACGTGCTTCCCTTGCCGGGCGCGCCCTCGCACCAGATCCTGCCGCCCATCATCTCGGCCAGCCTCCTGGAGATGGCCAGCCCCAGGCCCGTGCCCCCGAAGCGGCGCGTGACCGAGGTGTCGGCCTGGTTGAAGGCGGTGAACAGCTTGCGGATCTGTTCCTCGGTAAGCCCGATCCCGGTGTCCTGGATGCTGAACTTGAGGATGGACTGCCCCTTGCTCTCCTGAAGCACCTCGATGGAAAGGGTGACCCGCCCCTTTTCCGTGAACTTCACGGCGTTGCTCATGAGGTTGTTGAGGATCTGCCCCAGGCGCAGGGGATCCCCCTCCAGGGAGGTGGGGGTGTCGGGGCTCACCGAGAGCAGGAGCTCGAGGCTCTTCTCGTTGGCGCGGACCACCACGAGGTTCAGCGAGGAGTCGATCACCTCCTCGAGCTGGAAGCCGATGCGCTCCATGGAGAGTTTGCCGGCCTCTATCTTGGTGAAGTCGAGGATGTCGTTGATGATGCCCAGCAGGCTCCGGGCGGCGGAGGCCGTCTTCTCCAGGTAGTCGCGCTGGACTTCGGTGAGATCCGTCTGGAGGGCAAGCTGGGTGAGGCCCACGATGGCGTTCATGGGGGTGCGGATCTCGTGGGACATGTTGGCCAGAAACTCGCTCTTGGCCTTGGCCG
Source organism: Deltaproteobacteria bacterium (assembly GCA_031288415.1). Lineage (GTDB taxonomy): Bacteria > Desulfobacterota > Desulfarculia > Adiutricales > Adiutricaceae > JAIRZX01. Next base: position 22,205 of record JAITRL010000298.1, read on the forward strand.
AGTCCTCGGCGATGTCCTTGGCGAGGGCGAGATCCCTCGCGTTCTCCCGCAGCTCCGTAACGTCCGTGAACCACGTCATCACCCCGCGCCGGCCGTAGTAGTCCGAGGCGAAGGCGTTGACCAGCACCTCCCTGGCGGCCCCGTCCATGCGGTAGACCTTCATGGGGCGCCAGTTGAGGCTCTCGCCGGCGTCAAGATCGCGCAGGGCATCCTCGAGCTCCTCGCGCATCGCGAAGCAGCGGTAGAGGCTGTCGCCCTCCTTCATGCCCAGGTAGCTTTCGGCGAACGGCGTCATGAAGGCGATGAAGCCGTCCAGGGAGATGGTGAAGCACAAGGGGCAGGAGTCGAGGATCCGCTTGAAGAGGGCCCTCTCCCGCTCCAGGTCGACCTGGGCCTCCCTGAGCTTCAGGGTGCGCTCATCCACCAGGCGCTCGAGATCGCGGTTGAGGGCCCGGTTGCGGCGGTTCGCGAAGACGAGGGCGATAAGCGCGGCGAACAGCGCCGCCATGAACAGGGCGATGAAGGGAGCCGTGTCCTTGAGGAACTTGCGGTTGTAGTCGAACATGCGCGAGTTCCAGCGCTCGTTGATCTGGGTCACCGGGATAAGGCCGGCGGCCTTGCCCACCACGTCCCGGACCGCCAGGTCCCCCGTGCCGAAGGCGAAGCCGAAGGGCACGCGGTACTCGAAGATGAGGCCCGCCTTGAAGTTGGGGTCCTCGCGGTAGTTGGTGAGCGACAGGAGCAGGTTCGTGGACCCCATCACGAACATGATGTCCCCGCGCTTCAGGGCTTCCAGGGCCAGGTCCAGGTCACGGTACCAGATGATGTTGCGGCTGCTGGGGAACCATTTGCGGAAAAGCTCGCTCCGGCGGTCGCCGCGCACGAGCCCCACGGTCCCGTAGAAGAGCTGGTCGAACTTGATCTCCGGGCTCTCCAGGCGGGTGAGCAGGGCGAAACGGTCCCAGGAGTGAGGGCGGGGGGAGCGCACCAGGCCCATCTGGTCCTGGTACATGAAGTTGTAGGCGGCCAGCATGTCCGCATCCCCCGAGAGGGCCATGGCCTCGAGTTCCTCGGTGGGGGTCCCGGGGGGGTTGACGATCTCGAACTCGATCCCCGCCAGGCGGGAGATCTCGGCGAGGGAGTCATGGGCGATGCCCTGGAAGGCCCCCGCGCGCTCGTCCCAGAAGCTCACCGGGTAGTCGTCGGAATCGGCCGCCACCCGGATACGCGCCCCCTCGTCCTGGAAGCGCCAAAGCAGGGCGCGCTGCCCGGCCGTGAGGCCCCGCTCGAAAAGGTCGCGCTGGTTGCCCAGGCTGGCCTCCGCGTAGAGCCGGGAGAGGTACTCGTCGCCCCCCGCCAGGATGAACTTCCTGACGATGCTGACGACGGGCGCCAGCTCCCGGTTGGATGTGGCCAGCACCAGCGGCAGATCCACGGGCGGGAAGTAGTCCTCCGCGCTGATGTCCTCGTAGGCGTCGAAGAACGGCAGGGCGCTGGAGTCCTCGAAAAAGGCATCCATGGTGCCTGAGGCGAGCCGGTCGGCCGCCTCGGCGTAGGATGTGACGGACACGCCCTCCGCCGGAAAGCCGCTGGCCCTGAGGACCCGCTCCCGGAGGCCCGTGCCCGGCAGGAACCCGAAGACCGGACGTCTCCGGGAGGAGAGGACCCTGAGGTCTTCCGTGCCCCGGAGCTTGAAAACCTTGACGATGCGCTCGTAGATGGGCGGAGTCAGGTACAGCCCCTTGCCAGCCTCTTCCGTCAGCTCCAGCTCGCTCGCGAAGTCCAGCCACCCCTCGAGGAGGGCCGTGTTGAGCTCGCCGCGCTCGTAATAGGCGTGCCGGAACTGGATATGGAGCATCTCCGAGAGGAAACCGGTGAAGGCGATGAGGAAGCCGGCGGGCCTCCCGGCCTGGTCCTGGTAGGCCTCGGCGCTCCGCATGGTCCCGAAGCTCAAGGGCCGCCCCTGGGCCTGCAGGGCCTCGACCGCGTTGATCTCGGCCGGGGTGACCCCGGGGATGGTCCGGAAGTCCCGGATGTAGGTGGGTACGGCATCCTCGTCCCGGTGATTGAGGGCCTGGGGCTCGCAGGAAGTCAGGAGGGCCAGGGCGGCCGCCGCCAGGGCCGGGGCGACGGTCAAGGACAGCGGCCCGGGCCGGGCACGGGACAAAATCCGGGACGGCGCCATGGTCCGGGACAGGCTCTCGCGGCCAGGGGAAAGCGGGCGCCCGCCCGCGCGCGCGCCGCGCCCGAGGAGAGGCGGGCGCGGGAGGCGGAAAAGGCGCAAACAGCGCAGAAAGCGCCGGATTGCCGGGAGGCCCGGCAGGCACAGCGCGCCCAGGAAGGCCAAGGCGCGTATCAGGCGCGAAGGGCGGCCGCTCCTGCAGGGCCCGCAACGGGAGCCGGGGCCGGGGCCAAAGGCCTCGCCGGCGAAGGCCCTCAGCGGGCCCCTGGCGCCGGCCGGACTTATGTGGGAGCCCCTAGGCATGGAGGTCATGGTCCACGGCCAGGGCGAGCACCTTTTCCCCGAAAGGATCCGTCACTGTCGTCTTCACCCGCAAAAGCGTTATCCATCTGAGCACGGTCATGACGAAGACTGAGGCCACGAGCAAGACCACCAGAATTCCCAGCCCCGCCAGGACCCACTGGCCCGCAGGTATGTAGGAGCCGGTAATCTGGATGGCCCCCGCCCAGAGACAGATGACCGCCATGAAGATCCCGGGCGCGCCCGTGGTCCACGCGTAGCGGGCCCGGCCCATGCGGATAAGCATGCTCGTCGCGATCAAGAGGGCGCAGGAGGCCAGGAGCTGGTTGCACATGCCGAACAGCGGCCAGATGGTGAAGATGTCCCCCGTCATCACGAGGTACCCCCACAGGGCGGTGAAGGCGACCGAGGTGATCACGATGCCCGGCCACCAGCCGCGTCTGGCGAAGCTGGGAAAGAAGCGGCCCAGGGCCTCCTGGAGGAAGAAGCGCCCCACGCGCGTGCCGGTGTCCACCGCCGTGATGATGAAGACCGCCTCGAACATGATGCAGAAGTGGAACCAGTAGGACACGAGCCCGGTCATGTACGGCACGGAGGAGAAGATGACGCTCATGCCGGCGGCCAGCGTCACGGCCCCGCCGGGGCGGTTGGCGAGATCCTCGCGCACCGCGGCGGAGAGGGCCGGGAGATCCACGGTCTCCATGCCCAGGGCCGCGAACTTGTCGGCCGAGGCGGTGATGGCGAAATAGTCGGCGGGGACCAAGGTGGCCGCGGCGATAAGGGCCATCACGGCCACGAAGCCCTCGGTGAGCATGGCGCCGTAGCCCACGAAGAGGATATGGCCTTCGCTGGCCAGGAGCTTGGGGGTGGCGCCGGTCCCGATGATGGCGTGGAAACCCGACAGGGCCCCGCAGGCGATGGTGATGAACAGGAAGGGGAAGATGGGGCCGGGAACGTTGGGCCCGCCCCCCGAGACGAACTCCGTCACCGGGGCCATCTGCAGGCCGGGCCTGACAATGGCCAGGGAAACGGCCAGGATCGCCAGGGTGCCGATCTTCAGGTAGCTGGAGATGTAGTCCCTGGGGGTCAGGAGGAGCCAGATGGGCAGGACAGAGGCGATGCAGGCGTACAGGGGGATCAGCCAGTTGAGGGTGCCGTGCGGCAGCGCGAAGAACTGGCCGAGGACCCGGTGCCCCGCCACGTACGGTCCCGCGAGGATGGCCGCGATCAGGAACGCCACGCCCGCGGCGGTCACGAGCCTGACCCGGCCCGGCAGCCAGAATTTCAGGCACAGGCCCATGAGGAGGGCGATGGGGATGGTGGCCGCCACCGTGAAGGTGCCCCAGGGCGAGTCGCTCATGGCGTTCGCGACCGAGATGGAGAGCACCGCGAGCGTGAGCACCAGGATGAAGAACACCGCCAGGAAGGTGGCCGTGCCGGCGAAGCGCCCGATCTCGGCCTCGGCCACGTTGGCGATGCCTCGGGCCTTGTGCCGCACCGAGGCGAAAAGTATCACCATGTCATGGACCGCGCCGGCCACGACGCAGCCGACGATGATCCACAGGGCTCCCGGCATGTACCCGAACTGCACCGCCAGGACCGGCCCCAAGAGCGGGCCCGCGGCGGAGATGCTCGCGAAGTGGAAGCCGAAAAGCACGGTCTTGTCCGTCTTCACGAAGTCCACCCCGTCCTCGTTGAGGGCGGCGGGGGTGGGCCGCGAGGGGTCAAGACGCAGCACCTTCCTGGCTATCCAGAGGCCGTAGAAACGGTATCCAACGGCGAACGCGCACATGGCGACGAAAGCCAGGGTGAGGGCGTTAAGGCCGTTTAACGACTGCACTTTGTTCCACTAAGTTGGCCGCCGGGGCTGCCGCCGGCGCGCGGCGTAAAGGCTTAAGAGGCATCAAGAATCGAGGGGGCCCGGGCCCAAAGGCTCGAGGGGGCCCGAGCCCAAAGGCTCGAGGGGGCGCAAGGCCCAAAGGCTTGAGGGGGCGCAAGGCCCAAAGGCTTGAGGGGCTCAAGGGACTCCGGGCCGGCCAACAGCCGGCGCGCGGCTCCCCAGGGGACGGCGCATCCGGCGCCGGGCCTTGCCTGTTCAGGCCGGGCGCCCCGCCAGAAGCCTTCCGGCGCCCTGAAAATTCCCCGGAACCTTCAAGCCGCGGCGGAGCCCGGAATACCTCCGCTCCTGCCGCCCCCCTAAACTGCCCCGGATTCTCAAAAATTTTCCCGAAGGCCTGCGGGGGGCTGCCGGTTCCTCCAAATCCTCCGGAATTCTGTCCGGCCGAAGCGGATGGCTTCTTCAGAAGCCCTAAGGGCGGCTCCGCGCCGGTCCCAAAATGCGGCGGGGCGGCTCTGGAGGGCGCGGAAAGCGCCAGGCCGAAAGGCCCGCCCGAGCCCGGGAGGTATCCTTGTCCTCCTCCAGCAACCAGCCTTTCGCCCCCGGGCGGCTATTCGAACGGATAACCATTTTGGCCCTGTAATTGTACAGAACTGTTCAGCAACTCCAGTAAACCTGACGGGGAGTTGTACAAGACAGGACAGCAACTACGCAGATTTTAACAAAGAGTTGTACAAAGCGGTGCAAACTTTTCGAAACGAGGCTCAACAGTTGGCCTGATTATAATGAAAAGCTGTACAAGGCAGTTTAAAAGTTGTTCATTAATTTAGCAGAAATTATGGGATATCAAAAACAATTATATTATTTTAATATCGAGTTGTAGCGGACAGGACAGCAATAATTCGAGGGCTGTGGAAATATTGTACAAAACAGAACAACGGGTAACATAGTCCAGAGCAGATATTGTACAAGACTGATCCGAAGGAACCCAAGGGCAGAGCAGATGTTGTACAAGGCAGATCCGCAGTAACTCAAGGGCAGAGTCAAGTGTTGTACAAGACAGAACCTCAAGAACTCAAGGATTGTACAGGGTCTGTACAATGCGTGAAAAATTGTTCCCCAAAGGCGCTAGAAACAGGAGGCGGGTCTGCCCGCCAAAGCAGGACAACGCAAAAACTGAGTTGTGCGAGATTGCCTGAAGTTGTACAAAGGTGATCGGATGTTGTACAAGTGAATTTTAGAATTGTGCAGTGCAGATAGCGTGTTGTACAAGACTAAACAGGAACTGAACTAGGGGTTGAGCAGGGGTGAGCAAAGCGAAAAGTACAAGCTGTAGCTGTACGGTAAAAATCCGAAGCCGGGCAAGTGCGAAAGCAGGGCAAGAACTTTTCTGGGGTCCTCCCGAAAAAAACCCGTCCGGGCCGCCTGCCGCTACAAAAACCCTGTCGGCCGAACGCCAGGGCCGCAGAAGCCCCTGACATCGGCCCTGAGGCGCCGGGGACCCTGCCGCCGCAGGAAATGCCGAAGGCCGCGAGTCGGCGCAACCAAGGGAATCCGCTAATCAGGGAAGACCGAAAGGCCAGGGGCCGCCAGATCGCGCCTTACGCCCCGCGCCTTCTGCGGGAAAGCCTGAAGGCCGCTTGCCCTTGCCCCCACCGGGTTTCGGGCTTTCCGAAAGCCTTAAGGCGGCCTCAACAGGACCCGGGGCGAGCGCTTCCGCAGGCAAAGCCGAATTAAGGAAGCCGGCTTGCCGCCCAGGCGAGGCGCATGACCTGACGAGGCTCCGCATGTTTAACAAAATAGCACATGGTCGCCTGTAATCCAATACGTTACGCAGGCTGGAAAGCCAGCCGCGCCTCCGCCGGCGGCTCTCCTAGAGACCCGCCGGCGGCCGCTCACGGGCCGCCCCCGGCGGCATCGGCCGCCGGGCGGCATTGACAGCCTTGAAAATCCTGTGCTAGCTTCTCCCCATGCGGAAGAGCATCTTCGTCATAACGCTTCTGGCAAGCTCCTTTCTTCCTCCTTCCTGGGGCCTCGCCTCCTTGAAGGGCACGGCCTTCTGTTGCGCCGATCCCCTCCTGGCCGCATCCGTTCCCGCAGAGGCCCAGGCTCTCCCTGACCCTCCCCCGCAAGCCTCCTTGCCCGCGCTCCTCGGCTCTGGCCCTGGAGCTGACCTGTCGGCCTCAGCCCAGCCGTCGGCCGCAGCCGGCCAAGACACTCACGGCGGCCGCCATGCGGGCCCCGCCGCTCACCGCGACCGCCAAGATTCCCCCGCGGCTCACGAGAGCCGCCATGCGGGCCCCGCCTCTCACGGCGACCGCCAAAATTACCCTGCGGCTCACGAGAGCCCCCATGCGGGCTCCGCCTCTCACGGCGATCGCGGCCATGTCCCGGCCGGCCGCGTCGCAAACAGCGCCAACCACGCCTCGGGCCCTGCCGGCGACCCCGCCTCACGGAGCCATGAGCTGCCCTCAGAGGACGCCGCGCAGGCCGGGCATCCTTCATGCGGCCTTCTGAGCTGCGCGCAGGCCCCTACGGCGGCCATGCCTGAAGCCTTCCCCTTTATGCTGCAAGCCGCCGCGGCAACTTCCTTCCCCGCCCTCGAACTCGCCCGCCTTTCGCCTTTTCCCCCCGCCCTATTCCATCCTCCACGCCCCTGATACGCGCTTCCCGCCTCCAAATTCTTTTCCCACGCCCGCAAGCCGCTATCCGGCGCCCCGTCCTTCAGGCGGTCCGCCACGGACAGGCATCCATCCGCCCTTTGCCCTTCTCGGCGCAGGCTTCCGCGCTCCGGTCTCGTGCCGAAGTTCGCCGCCGCGGCCCGTCCGAGCCTTTGAGGCCTTCAGACTTGCGGCGCCTTTGAGGCCAACGGCCTGCTGAGGGCCGCAAGAGGACCTCAAGGACACCTGCGGGCTTAAGACCCGCTCAGGCCGGAAAACCGCCTCCAGCCGCAAGCCGCTTCCAAGAGCGCCCTCCAGGCCCATAACGCCAAGCCCAAGCCGCGGCCGCGGCTGATGAGCGGCCCTTGGTTCCGTCTGAATCCATGCATTGGCTCCGGCTTAGTACAGGCCTTGGCCCCGGCTGCGGACCGCCGGCGGGACATGCTTTGGCTACGGCAGTGCAGCCTGCCTCGGCCCGGTTCAGGAACAGGCCTTGGCCCAGGCTGAGAGCCGCAGGGGAACATGCTTTGGCTGCGGCCGTGCAGCTTGCCCTGGCTCAGTTCCCGGGCAGGCCTTGGCCTCGGCTCCGGGCCGGAACAGGCCTTGGCCCCGGCTGCGGGCCGCCGGCGGGACATGCTTTGGCCACGGCCGTGCAGCCTGCCTCGGCTCCTGCCCGCAACAGGACTCGGCTCCGGTTGCGGACCCGGCTCGGCTTCAGGCTTGGCGCCTGTCAGCTTCGGGCCCGGCTTAGGCTTGCTGCCGGGCCGCAGGCCCGGCGCCCGCGCCTGCCATTGGGCCGCGCCCTTGGAAGTCCAGTCCGGCAAGTCCGAAAACCGCAAACCGAGACCGGCGCCGCGGCCACGTCAAATCACCTTCCGGAGCAGGGAAGACCTTGCCGCTCCCGGCCCGGAAGCCTCAAGCAGAGGCGCTCCCATGCCTGAAACAGTTCCTCCGCGCGCGACGGGCGCAAGACCCGGCTCACCTACGCCTCCCCGCGCCCCGGCAGGCGCCGGTTTCCGCGGGCTTCTCCCGGCCGCGTGCCTCCTCGGCGCGCTTTCCCTCCTGGGCTGTTCCCTGGCCCCGGACTATGTCCGCCCCCCGGCCCCGGTTCCTGCGGCCCTGCCGGGGGCCGGCGCCCCTTCCGGCCAGGGCGCCGCGCCGGCGGCCGCGGCGGGGGAGGTGGGCATCGGGGTCTTTTACCCCGAGCCCAGGCTACGGGCGCTCATCAGCTCGGCCCTCGCCAACAACAGGGATCTCAGGATCAGCTACCTGAGCATTCTGGAGGCCAGGGCCCAGTCCGCCATAGCCAGGGCCGAGAGGCTGCCCGTGCTGGAGGCCATGGCTTCGGAGACTGTCTCAGGCGGGAGAAGGCTCCGGAGTTCCGAAAGCTTCACGGCGGAACTGTCCGTGCCTTCCTTTGACCTGGACCTCTTCGGCAGGCTGCGGAACATGGACCGGGCCGCCTACGAGGAATACCTCTCCTCGCGGGAGGCCTGGCGGGCCTTCCGGATCGCCCTGGTCTCCCAGACCGCGGAAAGCTATCTGGCCTGGAGGCTGGCGGAGCAGAAGCGCCAGGCGGCGGAGCGCGCCCTCGCCTCATGGCGCGACTCCCTGGCCTTCATCGAAAAGAGGATAGTCTCCGGCCAGTCCGATCTGCTGGAGCTCGAGCAGGCCCGGGGCCAGGCCGAGTTCGCGGAGGCGCGGGTCTCCGCCCTTAAGGCGGAAGCGTCCATGGCCCTCAACTCCCTGGGGCTCTTGGCGGGAAGCTTTTCCCCGGCCGGCCTCCCGGAGCCTTTGGACCTGTCCGCCTGGGAGCCCGCCGGCCTCGCGGGCGAGATACCCTCCTCCGTTCTTCTGGAAAGACCGGACGTCCTGGAGGCGGAACACATGCTCGCCGCGGCCGGCCACGACATCGGGGCCGCGAGGGCGGCCTTCTTCCCCTCGGTCAGCCTGACCGGGGCCCTAGGCTTCATGAGCGGCGAACTCAACGAGCTCTTCACGGCCCCGGCCGAATCCTGGCGCCTCGGGCCGGCCGTCTCGGTCCCGCTGTTCGCCGGGGGCCGCAACAGGGCGGGCCTCGCCCTCGCCGAGGCCCGCCGCGACAAGGCCGTCGCCTCCTACGAGAAGGCGATCCAGACGGCCTTCAAGGAAGCGGCCGACGCCCTGGCAGCCAGGGCGGATCTCAAGGCCCGCCTGGAAGCCTCCCGGCGCCTTCTGGCCACCAGGCGCCGGACCCTCTCCCTGGCCGAGGGGCGCTACCTGGGAGGGACCTCCAGCTACCTGGAGGTCCTGGACGCCCAAAGGGAGGTCTTCGAGGGGGAGATGGATTACCTGGATGCCCGCAAAGCCTGGCTCTCCAACGGGGTGAGCCTGTACGCGGCCTTGGGAGGAGGGCTGGATCCCCGCGGCCTTCCTGAGGCCCCCGAGACCCCGGGCAAGCCTCCGGAAGCCCCTCCGCCGCCGGCCGCGCCGCCCGGCCGGGCGCCCCGCGCCGCCGGCGCCCCCTGAAGGATTCCGCCTTCAGGCCCCGGCCCTCTGGCCTTGCCCGTTAAACCAGGCGCGCCTGAACCTTGCGCCTTCAGCCGCGATCCGCAAGACGCTTCCAATCCTTGCGGCAAATGACCGCTGACCGGGCCTGTCGACAGCCCCCCAGCCCCTGCGCCGCCCGCGGCCGCCGGAGCCCGTCAACGTTGCCGGGGAAGCAACCCCCGGACAGGATTACCGGGGAACCGGCCTCCGGACGTCGCCCCGGCTCGTTCCCCTGAAGCCCTTGCCTGAACCCTTCAGGCGACGCCCTCCCGCGGCCGTTCCACGTCCGGGGAAGGCTCTTCCCGCCCCGGACCCTCACCCCCCTTCACGGGGCCCTTGCGGCCCTGATTCGGAGACCCCGCAATGACCAAAAGAACAGCTAACCTCCTTTTCCTCCCCGCGCTGGCCCTGGCGCTCCTTTTCCTCCCCGCCCCCGCCCTCCTCGCCCAGGGGCACGTCCACGGCGACGGGCACTCCATGCAAGACCACGCTGGAGGCCAGACGGCCGCGCCCTCCCAGCCCGCGGCATCAGCCCCGGTCATCGTGGTCTCCCGCGGCGTCGTCAGGGGCGTGGACAGGGCCGCCGGCACGGTGATTCTGGATCACGAGCCCATACCGTCCTTAGGCTGGGAGCGGATGACCATGACGTTCCCGGTGGAGGATCCGGCCCTCCTGGACGGTCTCGCCGAAGGGGCCGAGGTCCGCTTCGATCTTAAGGTCACGGGCTCCGGCGCGGGCGCCGCCTACTCCGTCACCGACCTGGAGGCCCAGTGATGGCCGGCCGGAACTCCCTGGCGCGGCAGGCGCCCCCCCCCGCCGGCGGCGCGCCGCGGGCCTTTCTCCCCCTCGCCGCTCCAGGGGCGGCGCAGGGCCTTGCCCTGTCCCTCTCCCTGGCCCCGGCCCCGGCCCTGGCCCTGGCCTTAGCGCTGGCCCTGGTCTTGCCCCTCCTCCCCTCCCCGGCCCGGGGGGAGGTGGGGCAAACGCAGGGGCACCGGCATTCCCCCGATGCCGCCTCCCCGCAAGCCGGCCCGGCCGATGTTCCTCAGCCTGGCCCGCCGGCCGCCCCTCTGGCCGGTCCGGCCTCCGCCCCGGAGGAGCCCTCCGGGGCAGGCGCGGGCGCTCAGGGCCGGAAGGTCCTGTACTGGTACGACCCCATGTACCCGGCCGAGCGCTTCGACAAGCCCGGCAAGTCGCCCTTCATGGACATGGACCTGGTGCCAAGGTACGCGGACGAGTCGGGAGGCGCGGGCATCGTGATCGACCCGGTCCAGCTCCAGAACCTGGGAGTGCGGACAGAGAAGGCGGAACTGGGGCGTCTCTCGTTCTCCAGGGACTTTCCGGCGGACGTGGACTTCAACAGCCACATGATCGCCCGCATTCAGCCGAGAGCCGCCGGCTTCGTCTCGGATACGGCCCCCCTGGCCGCAGGGGACAGAGTGGCTGCCGGGGCCCTGATAGCGGCGGTGACCGTGCCGGCCTGGGCCGCGGACCAGTCCGAGTACCTGCTGCTCAAGGCCCAGAACGCCGGAAAGTCCATCGTGGAAGGCGTGCGGGAGAAGATGCGCCTGTCGGGAATGCCGGAGGAGATGCTCGCCGCGGTGGACTCCACGGGGAAAATCCAGACCGAGCTCAGGATCAGCTCCCCTTTCGCGGGAGTGGTGACGGCGCTGGACGTGTACCCAGGCATGAACGTCGAGAAGGGCATGACCCTGGCCGTGGTGCAGGGCGCCGATCCGGTTTGGGTCACTGCCTGGGTCCCGGAGAGGGACCTCCACCTCGCCCGGGGCAGGGCGCGCCTCACCCTCCCGGCCTACCCTGACCGTGCCTTCGAGATACTGTCGGCCGAGCCCCTCCCCAAGGCCGATCCCGTCACCCGGACCGTGCCGGTGCGGCTCACGGTCCCCAACCCGGAAGGGCTCCTCATCCCCGGCATGACAGCGAGGGTGAGGCTCAGGTCGACCGCTGGCGAAACCGTGCTCATCCCCACCCAGAGCCTCATAGATCTGGGCGGCGACGACAAGCGGGTGGTCGTCCGGGCCCCGGACGGGAGTTTCCTGCCCAAGCGGGTCGCGGCAGGCCTGAGCTCACGGGACCGCACCCAGGTGCTTTCCGGCCTTGAGCCGGGCGAGGAGGTGGTGACAGTGGGGCTTTTCCTCATCGACTCCGAGGCCAACCTGCGCGGGGCCCTCGACAGGCTTCGCGGAGGAAAGCCGGAGCCGGCCGGGGAGGAGGCTCCGCCAGGGGAGGCCCTGCCCCAGAACGGCGGGCCCGGCCCCGCCGTCATCGGCTCCCGGCCTTCCGGGGACTCCTGAAGGCCTCCCTGGGCCCTCCGCCTGCCGCGCGCCCGGCAACCCCAGTCCTTTAGCCCTTGCCGGGACCTCAGGGCGCCCCGAACCGGGCTCCATGGCCAAGCCCCTCCGCCGCCCGGAACCTCATGGCCCGCTCTCCCCCTGAAACCTCCGAAGCGCGCTTGGCGCCTTCTTTGGCCGCCCGCGCCTTTTCGCCCCTTAGCCTGCTCCGGTTAGCATTTTTCCGCCTCACCGCCTTTGCGCGTCAAGGCATTTTCCCCTCTGCGCCTTTGCCTTCTTACGCCTCTGCGCCTTCGCCTTCTTACGCCTCTGCGCTTTGGCCCATTATCGCCTTTGCGCGTCAAGGCATTTCCGCCTCTAAGCCTCAGCGCTCTCTCGCCGGCGCCCTTCCTCGGCTCAGCCTTCGCGGGCCGAAGCCTTCGGTCCCGAAGGCCTTCCGGCCCCTGGCGCTTGAGCCGTCAGGCTTGCACAGGCCCGCCCTCCTTTGCCGCCCGCAGGCCCGCCGCTCGCCCCGGAGTGCCGTGCCCCGCCTCTCCAAAGCGCCTTCCCGGCCGGGTCTCAGGCCTTCCGGCCCCCGGGCCTTAAGCCTTCCCGCCTCTTTCGGCCTTAAGGCCGCGCCCCGAATTTCCCTTGGCCGCCGCGCGATTTTCCGCGGCGGCGGAGACCGCCCATGACAGCTCGGCTTATCCGGCTCTGCATCGCCCACCGGGGCCTAGTGCTTTTCGCGTCGGCGATCCTCGCCGTTTTCGGCCTCTATACCCTCCGGAACACTCCGGTCGACGCCCTCCCGGATCTGTCCGACGTCCAGGTGATCATCCGGACCCCGTACCCGGGCCAGGCGCCCAGGCTGGTGGAGGACCGCATCACGTACCCCTTGTCCAGGGCGATGCTCTCGGTCCCCCGCACCAAGGCCGTGCGGGGGTTTTCGGCGTTCGGGGACAGCTTCGTGTACATCATCTTCGAGGACGGCACGGATCTTTACTGGGCGCGTTCCCGGGTCCTCGAGAACCTCTCCCGGGCCCAGGCCGATCTCCCCGCGGGGGTGACTTCTTCCTTAGGCCCTGACGCCACCGGGGTAGGGTGGATCCTGGAGTACGCCCTGGTCGACCGGACAGGCGGCACGGATCTGGCGGGCCTCAGGGCCATCCAGGACTGGCAGATCCGCTTCGAGCTTTCGGGGGTTCCGGGCGTGTCCGAGGTCGCCTCCGTCGGGGGAGCCGTCAAGGAGTACCAGATAGTCCCTGACCCGGTGCTCATGTCCCGCCACGGGGTGACCCTCGAGGCCCTGGAGGCCGCGGTGACGGCCTCCAACCAGGAGGCGGGCGGCTCGGTCATGGAGCAGGCCGGGGCCGAGTACATGATCAGGGCGACCGGGTACCTGGAGAGCCTGGAGGATTTCAGGAAAATCCTGGTCCGCTCCGAGCCCGGCTCACCCCCCGTGTTCCTGGAAGACGTGGCGAGCGTGAACATCGGCCCCGAGATGCGCCGGGGCATCGCCGAGCTCGGGGGAGAGGGCGAGGTGGCGGGCGCGGTCGTGCTCATGCGCCAGGGCGAGAACGCCCGGCGGGTGATCCGCGCCGTCCGGGAGAAGCTGGGCGAGATCCGTAAAACGCTCCCCCCGGGCGTCGAGATCGTGACCGTCTACGACCGCTCCACCCTGATCGACGGGGCAATAAGGCATCTCGCGGAAAAGCTCGCGGAGGAGTTCGTGGTGGTGGCCCTCACCTGCGCGGTGTTCCTTCTCCACTTCCGCTCCTCTCTGGTCGCGGTGGCGGCTCTCCCGCTGGGGCTTCTCATCTCCTTCATCGTGATGCGCTTCCAGGGGGTTTCCGCCAACATCATGAGCCTGGGAGGGCTCGCCATCGCCATCGGCACCATGGTCGACGCCTCCATCGTGATGGTGGAGAACCTCCACAAGAAGCTGGAAAAGCGGCGCCGGGAGCGGCCGGGGGAGGTTCCCGGCGCCGCGGCCCACTGGGAGATCGTCGCCGAGGCCAGCCTCGAGGTGGGCCCGGCCATCTTCGTGAGCCTTCTGGTGATCACCATGTCCTTCATCCCGGTCTTCTCCCTGGAGGGCCAGGAAGGGAGGCTGTTCTCGCCCCTGGCCTTCACCAAGACCTACGCCATGGCCGGGGCGGCTTTCCTTTCGGTCACCCTCGTCCCCGTGCTCATGGGTTACCTGGTGCGGGGCAGGGTCCCCCAGGAGGACCGCAACCCCGTCAACCGTCTGCTTATCCGCATCTACCACCCCCTGCTCTCGCTAGCCCTCAAAAGGCCCTGGCTCACCATGGCCGCCGCCCTGGCCGTGGCCCTGGGATCCCTGTACCCTTACTCCCGGCTGGGAGGGGAGTTCCTGCCGCGCATGGACGAGGGGGATCTGCTGTACATGCCCTCGACCCTGCCGGGCGTCTCTTCCGCCGAGGCCGCCCGGATCCTCCAGATCACCTCCCGCCTGATCAGCTCGGTGCCGGAAGTGGACACGGTCTTCGGCAAGGCCGGCCGCGCCGAGACCGCCACCGACCCCGCGCCCCTGGAAATGATCGAGACGGCGATACACCTGAAGCCCCGGGAAGAGTGGCGGCCAGGCATGACCGCAGAGAGAATAGTCGAGGAGCTCGACAGGACCGTGCGCCTGCCGGGCCTCGCCAACCTCTGGGTGCCCCCTATCCGCAACCGCATCGACATGATCTCCACCGGGGTCAAGAGCCCCTTGGGCGTGAAAGTCTCCGCGGCCAGGGCCGAGGACCTGGACTCCGCGGCGGTCGCGGTCCAGGAGGCGGCAAGATCGGTCCCCGGGGTGGCCAGCGCCCTGGCCGAGACCCAGGGCCAGGGCCGCTACGTCGAGATCCGCCTGGACCGCGAACGGGCGGCCCGCTACGGGCTGACCCCCGCCGCGGCCCAGCTCTACGTCTCCTCCGCCGTGGGGGGCATGGCCGTGGGGGAGACGGTGGAGGGCACGGCGCGCTACCCCGTCAACATCCGCTACCCCCAAAGCTACCGCGACAGCCTGGAGAGCCTGAGATCGCTTCCCATGCTCACCCCCCAAGGCCAGGAGATCACCCTCTCGGACATCGCTGACGTGGCCGTCTCCAAGGGCCCCTCCATGCTCAAGAGCGAGCAGGGCAGGCCGGCCGCCTGGGTCTACCTGGACGTGCGCGGCCGCGACATCGCGGGCGTCGCCTCCGATCTCAGGGCGGCGATCGACGAAGGCGCGCCCCTGCCCCCTGGGGTCTCGGCGGACCTCACCGGCCAGTACGAGTCTATGGAGCGCGCCAACCGCCGCCTGAAAGTCATGATCCCCGTGACTCTCCTCATAATCCTGGTACTTTTGTACTGGGAGTTCCGGGCCTGGACCGAGACGCTCTTCATCATGTTCTCGCTCCCCTTCGCCCTGGCGGGGGGGCTCTGGTTCATGCACCTCGCCGGCTACTCCCTCTCGGTCGCCTCGGGGGTGGGTTTCATCGCACTGGCGGGGCTGGCCGCCGAGTTCGGGGTCATCATGCTCATCTACCTGCGCGAGGCGGTCCGGGAGCGCCCGGCCTTCGCGGATCCCGCCTCCGTGACCCCGGCCCTGGTGGACGAGGCCATCCACGCCGGGGCCGTGCTGCGCGTGCGCCCCAAGGCCATGACCGTGGGCACGGTGGTCATCAGCCTCATCCCCATCTTCTGGAGCGACGGCATCGGCTCGGAGGTCATGAAGCGCATCTCGGCGCCTCTCTTCGGGGGCATGGTCACGGCCTTCACGCTCTCCATGTTCATCCTGCCCGCGGCCTGGAAGATCAAGCTCGATCTCCTCAGAAGGCGCGGGCTGAAGGCAGCCCGGAAACCGGCTGCGGGAGAAGCCGGGAAGCCCGGAGGGCCGCGGGCCTGAAGGCGGCCAGCCTTCATCGGCCGCGCTCGCGAAAGCCATGCAAGGGGTTCGGGCGGCCGCGAACCCGAATATATTCGGCCGGCGGCGAACGCGGCGGGCCCGCGACGGATTCCAGGGACATCAAAACCGTAAGTCCCTGCCAAGACTTCGGGCGGCCGCGATCCCGAATGTATTCGGCCGGCGACGAACGCGGCGGGCCCGCGACGGATTCCAGGGGCATCGGACCCGGAAGGCCCTGCGAAGCCTTCGGACGGCCCGGAACGCCTCAGGCCCCGCAGGGATGTGGGGCCCGCGAACGCCTCAGTCCCTGCGGGCCGCGGGGGGCGGCCGGCCCGGGAGTTCCGCGAGGCGCCCTGCCGCCCGTAAGGGCTTGAGCCCGGAAAACCCGCTCGCGGCGACGGGCACGGCGGGCGGCAGGAACGCCGGCGGAAGGCTTGGAGTCTCCGCGGCTCCCCGCTCCCGGCCGGCTCCGCCGGCGGCCGCTTGCGCCGCCGGAGACAAACTCAGGGCCGCGCCGTCTCCGCGCCTTGCCCGCGCCGCGCCCGCGCGACCCCGGAGCTTTCCGCGGCCGCTGCCGCGGCGGCTGCCACCCTCTCCCGCACCCTCGCGTCGAAGGGAAGCGGGAGTATCCTGTCCGGCGTAAGCCCGTCTTCCTCGGCGATGGAAGCCAGGGCTTCGGAGGCGGCAATCTTCATGGGCTCGTTGATGTCGGAGGCGCGGACGTCAAGGGCCCCCCGGAAGATCCCGGGGAAGGCCAGCACGTTGTTGATCTGGTTGGGGAAATCCGATCTCCCCGTGCCGACGACGGCGGCCCCGGCGGCGAGGGCCTCCTCGGGGAGTATCTCAGGGACCGGGTTCGCCATGGCGAACACGACAGGGCTCCGGGCCATGCTTCTCACCATGTCCCCCGTGACCAGCCCCGCCGCCGACACGCCGATGAAGACGTCCGCGCCCCTGAGGGCGCCCTCCAGCGTTCCCCTGAACCTCTCCCGGTTGGTGACTGCCGCGAGGGCCTCCTTTTCCGGATCCAGGCCGGGGCGCCCAGGCCAGATCGCCCCGCGGCGGTCGCACAGGACCGCATCCCCCAGGCCCGCGGACAGGAGGAGCCTGGCGGAGGCCGCCCCTGCCGCGCCCGCGCCGGAGATCACGGCCCTGGCCGAGCCCAGGCTCTTCCCCGCCAGCTTCAGGGCGCCGCGCAGGGCGGCGAGGACCACCACGGCGGTCCCGTGCTGGTCATCGTGGAAGACCGGGATATCCAGCTCGGCCTTGAGCCTCCTTTCCACCTCGAAGCAGCGGGGCGCGGCGATGTCCTCCAGGTTAATCCCGCCGAAGCTGCCGGAAACCAGGCTCACGGCCCGCACGATCTCGTCGGCCTCGCGGGACCCCACGCACAGCGGGAACGCGTCCACTCCCCCGAAAGCCTTGAAGAGCACGCATTTTCCCTCCATGACCGGCAGGCCGGCCAGGGGCCCGATGTCCCCCAGCCCGAGCACCGCCGAGCCGTCGGTAACCACGGCCACAGTGTTCCAGCGGCCGGTCAGCCCGTAGCTCTGCGCGGGATCGTCGCGGATGGCCACGCAGGCCGCCGCCACTCCGGGCGTGTAGGCCAAAGAGAGGTCCTCGCGCGTGGCGACGGGCATCTTGTGCCTGATGTCGAGCTTGCCTCTCCACTTGTAATGAAGCCGCAGCGATTCCTCAGCGTAGTCCATGGGCGCTCCTGTGCCGGCCGGTGGGGCTTTCCGGCCTGCCTTCCCGCGGCTTGCCGAAGCTCCCCGCGGCCGGCGCCGTGGCCCTGCCGAGCCTTGCGCATGCTCCGGAAAAAAAAGGCCTCGGCGCCGGCCGCGGGGCATGGGGGACGAGATAAAATTCGCCTTCCGTCATGTCCCCCGCGTCAGACGGGCGGGGCAGGGCCGGCGACGCGCAACGCCTCTCCGGCGCGCAAGGGCCCGCGGAACAGAACAGTTCGGGAGAGCGCGCGCTCATGGTTTCCTCGGCTTGAGCCAGGGGATTCCGGGGAGCGACGGGACGGGCAAGGCGCCGGCAAGGCGGCCGGGACTTCGGGGGGCTTGCCGGCAGGCTTGAATGATGACTCTACTCCAGGAAAACCCGCAAGGCAACCTGACAAGCCGCCGCCCGCCGCGGCCGCGCGCGGCCCGGAAGCGGCCGGGCCGGCCGCAGGGTTCGGCATGCGCCCCATGCGCCCGCGGATACCGTTCCGGCGGCCAGGCTCACGGGCGCGCCGGGTCCGAACGCTTAAACGACCCGATTTCCGCGCGTCTCTTTCGCCTCGTTTTTGTAAGACCGTCTCCCGAAACCGGCTGAACCCCAACATGAAATGCGCGTCGTCGAAAGGCGCGTCATAGCCGGAGGGCGGCCGAGCCCAAGCAGGCCGCGCGGCCGGCCGGGCGCATCCCCTGAAACATCGGGGTTCCCGCGGCTCTCCGGAAGGAGGCGCATGCTCCCTCCGTGAAGCTCCCGGCCTTCGGGTCCTTCACGGCGAAAAGCCTCCTCCGGACACGGCCGGGCTTTCCCCTGCCGGCCGCGCGCCGCGGAATCGGCCGAGGCGCCGCGGCCGCCCCGGCAGGTTATTTCTCACGGCCGCCTGGCTCGCGCCCCCAATGCCGCGCCCGCGCGGCGGATTTTCCGGCAGTTCCGGGGCGGGCCGCTTTCGGAAATGCCTTGTCGCGGGCCTAAGTCATTTTCCGCCGCTGAAGACCGAGCCGGCGCCCGGGCTTGCCTCGCCCCGCGACGCGCCTGGGCCGCCTGCCGAAGCCCGTCACGTCGGGGGCGATCCGCCCGATTTTCATCAGGCCGGAACTTCCTGAGCGTCTCGCGGCGCCGCCGATAAGGCCGGCCCGGCCCCGGCTCCCGCTGAGGAACCTCGCGGCGGAAGCGCCGCTTTTCCCCTGAGGGCGGGCCGGCGCTTTCGCGGCAAAACTTTTCGCCCGCCTGTTCACCCGCAAGTCGCCCGCGAACACTGGCGGCTTTACCGCCCTGCGGTCCCCGCGCCGCGCGATCGGCACGGACCCCTGCGGCAAGCGCCTTTTGCGGAACCTGCCCTGGCCGGCCAAGAGAAGCCCGGGCAGGCTCCCTTGCGCGCGGCCGCGCGCCGGCCGCGCCCGGGGCCGCTCGTGAGCCTGTACCGCGGGATGGAGAACTGCCGCCGGCCGGCATATTCAACGCGGCCCTGAGAGAAATCAAGCGGAGACGTTCCCTCTGGCGCCCCGCTCCTTCCGTTCCCTGCGGATGCCTCCCCGCGCCTCCCGCCCCGCGCGGCCCTAAATCCGGGTGGAGGCCCTGCGGCCGCTGAAGCCCTGCAAGGCGCGTCTTCAGTTCCGGGCGCCGCCGGCCCGGCAAAACCCTTGACCCGGCCCCCCGGGCCGTACTCCAAGGGCCGGCCGACAGGCAACGGCCCGGAGGGCCGGGCCGGATATCAGCCTTTTGCCGACAAGGCGCCCGACAGCGGGAAGGCCGAACAGACTTGGAAAGCCCTGTTGCAATCCTTCCGGCACATTGTTAAGCTTTTCAGCGGAAACTGCGGCGGCCCCCTCCGCGCTTATGTTTCCGGACCGCTTCAGCCCTCCCGGCCTTTTTTGGGGCCTCTTTGTCAGTAGCCGTGTCCCTCGGCTAGAGGCATGATTTATAATTTATTGGAGTTTAAGCCTTACCTTATGAATTTAAGCTATCTAATATCTTTCAAAAATTTTGTAAATATATATAATTTATATAAAATAATTTCTTCTCATTGATGTTTTCCTGTAGTCCTCCCCCTATCTGACCTGACGCCTGACCGCCCAAAACAAGCCCCGCCCGCTGCCGGCTCGCTGGCGCAGCCCCTGCCGCCGCCCGGCACAACCTTCCGAATGCGGGCCCGATGAACGCGCCTCTGCACTGCCGGATAAGCCTTTGCCGGAGGCAGTCCCGTGACGGCCGGCCTGCCGGGCCGGGCGACGGCTTTCAGCCGCAGCCTTCCGCCGGCGTCCCCTCATGCATCCCCACGGGCCGAATCCGCAAGGGCTCCGCAAGCCCCGCACCGCCCGGCCCGCAGGGCGGCCAGGCGGAAACTGGCCTAAGGCTCTGCCAAGCCCCGCAGGCCGACTGCGGCATGGAAGGTTTGGCCTCGCCGGCGCAGGCGGCCGGCCGCCTGCCGGGCACAGGAATTGCGGAACGCCCCGCAGGCCTGAAAGCCTGAACGGGGACCGGATGATCCGGAAATACCGCCAGACGGCCGGCTCGTCCCGGGGCTTCGGGGCCGGTTCCCTTGTTTCCGCGTCAATGACGTCAAATATACGGCGGCCGCCGCGACGGAGATGCGCATGGACGAAGAAACCGCCAAAGACAAAACACGCGCCCCGGCGGCTGACATTACCAGAAATGCCTTTGACGCGGCGGGAAAATGGCTGATTTCGTATAAGACGGAAGGCCTGTATGAGATTTTCGGCATTGACTACGACCCGAACAGCGTGATCTTGAGCGCCGAGCTGCCGGTAATAACGGCCCGTATCAAGGCCGCTGACTTCGTGCGCCTCACGCCCGACAGCGGCAAGCCGATTTCGGGGCCCTGCGGGCCTGAGGCCGGGGCCGGCGGCAGGCCGGAGGCGCGCGCGCCTCAGCCAGAGCGGAAGCATGATTTGCATCTGCAGCATTTCGAGTTCGACAGCGACGGGAAAGACGGAAATATCTGGCGGTACATGACATACTCGGCGGAAATAGCAAGGAGATATAACGAGCTGTTCAGGAAAACCGACATAGACGCAAAACCCGCGGACATAGTCACTTACGTCGTATACGCCCCTTCAGTCACCGGCAGCCCTGCCGACGGCTACGGGGCGCGTGACAGTTCCCTGCAGTTCAACGTGAGGCAAATCTTCCTGGGCCGCCTGATCGAGCCGAACGCCATGATCGAGAGCTGCCGCGAAAAGCTGCGGAATTTGAGCGGCGCCTCGAAAGAAGACGCCTCGGTTTCCGAAAAGGAATTCGTTTCCCTGGTTTTAATCCCTTTTTTCTTCAATAACCGGCCTAAGGGGGAGCTGGAGGATTATCTGAGCCTGGTTCTTGAGCTGTCCGGCAAAATCGATGATGCCTCGCTTGCCGCGTTAGTCCTGACGGCCAGCGCTAACCAGATCGACCTTAGCCCGTTCGCGGAGGAATTCCACAGGATGTTCAACCTTGAAATTGGTGATTTAGTGACCGCCGGCGCGTATTCGGCCGCGCTCAAGGGCAAGCTGAAGGCGGAAAGGAACGCGACCGAGGAGAGAACGGCCAGGCTGGAGGCGGAAAGGACCGCGGCCGAGGCGAAAAAGACCGCGGCCGAGGCGAAAAAGACCGCGGCCGAGGCGAAAAAGAACGCGGCCGAGGAGAGACAGAACGCGGCCGAGGCGAAAAAGAACGCGGCCGAGGAGAAAAAGACCGCGACCGAGGCGAAAAAGAACGCGGCCGAGGCGAAAAAGAACGCGGCCGAGGAGAGAACTGCCAGGCTCAAGGCGGAAAGGCGCATTCACGAACTGGAAAAGGCCTTGGCCCTCTCGACAAGGGGCGCGGCCGATCCAGGAGGCGAGCCGGACAAGTGAAGGGAATGGCGCCTTCGCCGGGCCGCTTTCGCCCTGGGCCCGCCGTGCCTTTCCTGTAACCGATCCCTCGGCGGCGTCAGCGCCTGACCCGGCTGCCAAAGCGCCCGCTTCACCCGATCTCAGGATCTTGCGGGTCCTGGCGGTCCATGACGGGTTCCCGCGAGCCGCGCCCGGCCGCCCGGCGCGAGCCGGCCGGGCGGGCGGACAGCGTGAGGCGCCAGACCTGCCTCGCCTGAGAGCCATGCTCTCCCGAAGACGCCTTCAGCCGCCCCAAGCCTTGCCCGGTTGCCGGGCCAGACCGCCGCCGCCCTCCCCGAAAGATTTTTTTTCATGCGACAGGCAAGCGCCGAACCGCTCCTGCCGCCGCGGAGAACCGGCAAGAGCCTGCGGCAATACGCCTCACCACCCCGCTCCTGGCTTCAGGGCCCGCGACAGCCTCAATACGTCTTTTGGGCGGGCACAGCACAACCGCCGGGCTTGGGGCAGGCGCACTAGTAGAATTATATTAACAAATCATTTAACTAAACATAAGATATCTTGCTATAATATTAGATGATGGAAACTTTAACTGCTATAGATTAATCCTATTAAAAGTTAATCTTCTAAATATATTTAATTTTATCAATATCATAATTTATATTACTCACTTCCCTCCATGAACGTTAAAATAGAATATTATAGATTATTTTATTATATCTATAAATTACAAAGAGCACCCTTTCGAGGTTACTAATACGTTGTCTCTTACATAAGTCATACGACTACTTCGGCAGGACTTAAAGCGCCATGTAAACACGATCGAGAAAAATATAGCACTCATATAGCTGTAACTATTGAAAAAATATATAACTCAATCCCCTTCCCAAAAAATTCATGTTGAATGAATAACACAATCACGTCAAGTAAAAAATCAATGCAAAGTTAATTCATGAACAATTCCTTGCCGTCTCCCGGGCGCCTTCGGGCTTTATCCTGTCCGCCCCGTCTCGAGCCGTCTGGTTGCGGCTGTTCCGGTCGGTATTCTCTTGCGGATGGAACGGGACAGTCGGCGTTCGGCCCTTCCCGGGCAGCCCTGACGCCAGGCCCGACCCCTTGTTTTCCGCATCGGACCTGACGGCCGACAGGAACCAGATCGACCTTAGCCCGTTCGTGGGGGTATTCAACATGATGTTCGACGTTGAAATGATAGATTTCTTGCTAGACGGCAAGTATACAGCCGCTATCAAGGGCAAGCTGGAAGCGGAATTGCACTTGGCCGAGGTGATAACGGCCAATCTGGAGTGGGATTTGCTCGCGGCCAAGAAGAGAACATCCAGGCTGAAAGCGGAAGTACTCATGGCTAGGGCGGAATCGCCCACGGCCGAGGCGAGAACGGCCAAGCTGAAGACGGATTTGCTCGTGCCCAAGGCGGAATCGCTCACGACCGAGGCGAGAACGGCCAAGCTGAAGACGGATTTGCTCGTGCCCAAGGCGGAAATGCGCGCGGCCGCGGCGAGAACGGCCAAGCTGGAGGCGGATTTGCTCGTGGCCAAGGCGGAAATGCGCGCGACGGAGGCGGAATTGCGCGCGGCCGCGGAGAGAACGGCCAGGCTGGAGGCGGAAAGGCGCCTTCGCGAACTGGAACGGGCCGTGGACCTCGCAGCAAGTGACGCGGCCGATCCAGGATACGGGCCGGACAAATAAGGAAAATGACGCCTTAGGCGGGGGGGGGGCGCTTCGCCCTGTCCCCGCCGTGCTTTTCCTGTTGCCGATCCCTCAGCGGCCCCGGCGGCTGACCCGGAAGCCGGAGCGCCCGCTTAACCTGACCCCTGCGGATGGAACCGGGACTGTCGGCGTTCGGCCCTTCCCAGGCAGTCCTGGCTCTATGCCCGATCCCTTGCTTTCCGCATCGGACCTGACGGCCGGCAGGCGCCTGATCGCCGTTAGCCCTTTCGTGGAGGAATTCGACAGGATGTTCGACGTTAAATTTGCGGATTCCGTGACCAACGGCGCGTATTCGGCCGCGATCAAGGCCAAGCTGGAGGCGGAAGTTTACGCGGCCAATGCGAGAACGGCCACGCTGGAGGCGGAAGTTTACACGGCAAAGGCGAGAACGGCCATGCTGGAGGCGGAAGCTCTCTTGGCCAAGGAGGAAGCGCGCGCGGCCGAGGAGAGAACGGCCATGCTGGAGGCGGAAGCTCTCTTGGCCAAGAAGGAAGCGCCCGCGGCCGAGGCGGGAACGGCCAGGCTGGAGGCGAAACTGCTCGTGGCCAAGGCGGAAGCGCGCGCGGCCGAGGCAAGAACGGCCGGGCTGGAGACGGAATTGCTCGTGGCCAAGGCGGAAGCGCGCGCGGCCGAGGCGGAAGTGCGCGTTGCCGAGGAGAGAACGGCCAGGCTTGCGGTGGAAAGGCGCCTTCGCGAACTGGAAAAGGCCGCGGACCTCTCGGCAAGGGGCGCGCCCGGCCCAGGAGGCGAACCGGACAAGTAAAGGACATGACGCCTGCGGCGGGGCGCTTTCGCCCTGGACCCGCCGCGCCTTTCCTGTTGCCGATCCCTCGGCGGCGCCGGCGGCTGACCCGGCAGCCAAAGCGCCCGCATCGCCCGATCTCAGGGTCTTGCGGCTCTTGGCGGCCCATGACGGGTTCCCGCGAGCCGCGCCCGGCCGCCCGGCGCGAGCCGGCCGGCCGGGCGGACAAAGGGAGGCGCCAGGCCTTCCTCGCCTGAGAGCCATGCTCTCCCGAAGACGCCTTCAGCCGCCCCAAGCCTTGCCCGGCTGCCGGGCCTGACCGCCGCCGGCCCTCCCCGAAGGGCTTTTTTTTCATGCGGCAGGCAGGCAGGCGCCGATCCGCTCCTTCCGGCGCGGAGATCCGGCAAGGGCCCGCGTCAATACGCCTCGCCAGCCCGCTCCCGGCTTCAGGGCCCGCGACAGCCTCAATACTCCATTTGCGCGGGCGCCGCAAATTCGGCGGGGTTGGGGCAGCGCGCCGCCTTATCCTCCCGCGCCGCCTGGTATGCCGTTCGCCTTGAGGCGGGCCGCCGCCCCGTGTCTGACCGACAGGCCCGGTTCCGGGCGTTCAGCCCGTGTTCCCCCTGATCTTGAGCGTTTCGGCAATTCCGCCCCTTCTCACCGTCTTCCAACCTTCTTCCAACCTTCTTCCAACCTCCTTCCGGCCCTCTTCCAACCTTCATCCGGCCGTCTTCCGGGCGCCTTCCTGCCTTATCCTGTCCATGCTGCCCAGGCCATCGGGTTCCGCCTGCTCTGGACGATGCTCTCTTCCTGACGGGGCAGGGGCCGTCCATTTTCGGCCATTACCAGAAAGCCCTGCCGCCGCGACTTCTCGCGGTTCAACGGCTGTCGCCGGGACGGTTGCCGCAGGCACGGCCCCCGCGCGCTCTCCGCGCGCAAGGTCATCGGCTTTCCCCTCCTGCGGCTGCCGCATTTACGGCGCCGCAACCCGGGCGGCGCGAGGGCGGATTCCTGCAGGGGGAAGCCGGCCCGCCCGGACTTCGCCGGGAGGCGCAGGCCCGTCCGCTCCTGAGACTCCTGCAGCGCGCGGTTTCCGCCGCTCCTAAGACGCCTGCAGCGCGGTTTCCGCCGCCAGGGCCGAGGTTTTGCTTCCGGCTTCTTTCAGGGCCTTTCCCTGCGGCGGGGTCCCCGCTCTTGGCCGGCGGTTTCCGCCGCCAGGCCTGCAACGGGCTTTTGCCGCCTGATCGGCGCCTGTGCCGGGCGCCCTAAATGTCCGGCCTTGCCCGCCGGCTTTCCTGAACCCGCCCGAACGCCCCGTGCCGCATTCCTTTCAGGCCGCCCTGCGGCGCGGGAAGGCTTCCGGCCTTGCCCCGGCCTCCTGAGGCCGGCGGCGGCCAAGCCCCGGCTTCCGTAACCCCGGCCCGGCATGACCGGCCCTCGTCTGGGGCCCGGACTCTCCTGCAGGCTCCGCCTTCCCGGCACTCTGCCCCGCCAGGCGCTTCCCGGCGGGAAACCCAGCCTCCCGCGGGAGTCGCCCTGGGGAAAACCCGCGCCGCAGGCCGCCGGCTTTCTTTACGGGCGGCCCGGGCCTCCCGCGGACACCCGGGCCGCCGGAGCGCTCACGCCCAGTCCGCGCCGGCGCGGCTCAGGCCGCCGGCTTGGACGGGCGCCAAGGCCCTTTGCCGTGCTCAATCCTGGGGACCGCCCCCAGAAAATCCCCGCCGCTGGCGTAGGAGGCTTCGGAGACCAGGTACACGTCATGGATGCCCTTGCCGATGAAAAAGGCGGCCGCGAGATCGGTCACGGAGGCCGGATCGAGCCGCGTGCCCGCGCACTCGAGAAGGCCCTGGGCCTCCAGGGCGCTCAGGCCGAAGGCCAGGGCGACGGCCAGGATGAAGTTTTTGGGGGGCGGGGAAGGATCCTGCGGCTCCAGGAGCCCCGCGAGCTCGGAAAGCCTGAGGTTCGCGCGGCGGGCGAGCTCTTCGCGCTCCCAGCCCTTCACCCGCAGGAGGTTGGCGAGGCTTTCGGCCAGCGGCGGCGCGGGTGCCGCCCCGGCGGGAGGAGTCCTGGGGGCCAGCGCGGGGCTGGCCGAGCCGTCCCTCAGGAATTCAGCGAGCTCCCCCTTGAGGTCGCCCGCGTAGGGGTGCCTGACGGCCTCGGGCCAGATGGAGAGATAGACGTCGATCTCCCGCGAGCGGCTAAGGTACCCGCCTAGGGCCACCACGGCCTCGTGGAAGGCCTCGCCCTTGGGGTAGCCGTAGATGCCCGAGGAGATGAGCGGGAAGGCCACCGAGTTGCAGTCGTGGGTATCGGCCAGCTCCATGGCCGTCTCGTAAGCCCCCCGCAGCAGCTCGGACTCCCCGGCCCCGCCCCCCTGCCAGACGGGTCCCACGGCGTGGACCACGTACTTGGAGGGGAGCCGGTAGGCGAAGGTGACGGCGGACTTGCCGGCCGGAAGGCCGCCGAGCTCGCGGCAGTCCTTTTCCAGAAGCTTGCCCGCCGTCTTGAAGACGGCTCCGCAGACCCCCCCTCCCGGCAGCAGGTCAGGGTTGGCGGCGTTCACTATCCCGTCCATCCTGACGGCGGTTATGTCCTCGTTGACTATCATCAGCGGCATGGGGCACCCCCTTTTCCTCTTTTTAAGGGACAAGGAGCGGCAAGAGGCTACGGATCTTGCCCGCGCCGGCGGGGCGCGGCGCCTGAGATCTGCCGGGGAGGCCCGGAGCCGGCACGGAAGAGACGCCTGCGCAGGCAGGCGGCCGTTCGCCGCAAAGCGCGGCCGGAGCGGCGAAGAAGCCGCCCCGCCCGAGCTGTGCCCCGGGCCGGCCTCAAGGGAGGGGCCGGGGCCGCGGCTCCGGGGAAGACGGAGGCAAGGGCCCTACAGAATCCGGTCGAGGCCCTTCATCGCCTCCAGGGTCTTCGCCCCCAGCAGGTCAGTAATGCCTCTCTCCTTGTCGAAATAGTCGGAAAGGGTCTCGTCAAGCGTGTCGGCGGCCACCCGCAGGTTGAACCAGGGCACGCCGCCCAGCCGCTTCGCCGTCCAGGCGAAGGCGCCGGACTCCATGTCGCACACGAGCGCCCCGTAGGCCTCGCCTAAGCGGAGCTTAAGCTCGCGCCCCGCCACGAAGGAGTCTGAGGTGAGCACCCGGCCCGCCCTGAAGCCGCGGCCGGAAAGCCGGCTCTCCAGGGACCTGAGCGCGGGGGCGAGGCAACGGATGGCCATGCTCTCCAGCCGCTGAGGGCCGAGCGGCCCGTAGTCGAATTCCCCGTAGGGGCCGACCAGGGTTTCGCTGCCGTCCTCGTGCCTCCAGTCGGCGATGACCGAGTCGAGGGAGAAGACCGCCTCCCCCGCCTGGATGTCCAGCGAGAGCGAGCCGCTGGTGCCGACCCCCGCCACCACCGGGGGGGATCCCCCCCTCGGCCGCTGCTACGGTCAGGGCCTCCGCGAGCGAAAGGGCCGCGTTCACCTTGCCCGGGCCGGACCTGATGATCCTGGGCTCGATGCGGCTGAAGCCCTCGCCGTTAAGATGCCTCAGGACCCCCTCGTGCTCCGCCGGAGTGGGCGTCATTATCAGAACCGTTGTCTTGCCGGCGGGCGGCATTGACGGACCTTTCCGCGTTTCGCGGTTATTTTCTGCGCCGGGAAATTCCCAGGCGCTGCGGTTGCGTTGCCGTACGATGTCTTCGGCAGGTCCGGGAGAGCCCGCCCGGACCGTGGAGCGGCCTTTGGCCTCTGCCGAAGGCTGTTCAGGACTCCCCCCGGAACTGAAGAAAAGCCCCTGTACGGATTCTGGCAGGATCGGCAGGTTCAGATGGGTAAGCTGGGCTCTTTATTAGAGTGTACCACAATTCCAGCCCTTGATGGACTCATTTTCCCAAGCCGCGCGGCTTGCCGCGCCAGGCAGCCCGCCCCCCTGCCCGCCCAGCCGGCCCGTCTTCTCAAGCGAAAGAGGGCCTGCGGCAGGGGAGGCCCCAAGCCGCCTTAGGGGGCCGGCCCTCTCCGGACCTGAAGTCACGCCCGTAAGCAGGCTAATTCGACGGGCCGTCCAGACGGCCGTCAACCCGGATGCCCGCCCCCCCGGAGCCAGCTTGACGGGGGCCTGCCGTACCCGGACCCTGGCCCCCTTGGCGCATGAGCCGCTGCCGTCCCCTTGCCCGGCCCGCGGCCGGCTTCCCCGCCGGAGGCCCCGGCCCGCCCGCCCCGCGCCATGCCCTCACGGCGCGCCAGGAACCGCTTGCGCCTCCTGAGATCCCTGCGCGCCTTGCCCGCCATGGGATTCCTGAACGCCGCCGGATCCCTCGGCGCCGCCGGATCCCTCGGCGCCGCTGCTTCCCTGAGCGCTTCGGGCTTCCTGGGATTCCGGTGATCCCTGGGCGCCTTGCGGCCCTTGAGCATCCTGAGGGCCGCGGGAGCCGTCCGCTGGCGGAGGCGTTGCCGGCACCAGGGCGGCCGCGAGAAAGAGCCTGGGCCGGTACTCCTCCACCCAGACGTTCCCGAAGGCGTTGTGGGAGTACTCGCCCTGGTAGAAGACCCAGCCCTCCCCGCGCCTTACGGCCAGCTGGGACTCGAAGCCCCCGTCCAGGGAGACCGCGGGGTAGATCTCCAGATCGCCCAGTATGAGCGCGAAGTCGTGGAGGGAAACCGCCCCCGGGACCACCACCACGCAGATCCTGCCTTCCTGGTCCTCCCCCACGGCGGTGCGGGAGGCCAGCTTGTCGGAACTCGCCACGCGCGCCTGCCCCAGACGGTCAAGGGTCATGTAGGACTGGAGGAGGTGACGGTAGGCCCCGGGCTCATCGCCGGCCCGGGGCAGATCCTCGTCAAGGACCGCGAAGGCCTTAAGGCCGGCGCGCCGCGGCCCGGAGGCCAGAAAGCCTTTCCAGCGGGGATGGCGGCGGGGCTCCACCTCGGTCCCGCCGCGCGAGAGCAGGCCCATGGAGGTGCGGTCGGCGTAATACTGGCCGCCGTTGATCACCAGGGAAGCCCCGGGGATCTCCCTGGCCCAGGCGCGCAGGGACTTGCCGGAGGAGGCCGGATCAGCCCCTTCCTCGCCGGCCCAGTAGGGGGCAAGCTCCCAATGCCCCGGATCGGCCCTGACGACCAGGATCTCGGGCGATCCGAAGCGTACGCCGTAGAGGGCCCGGCCCTCGCTCAAGGCCATGCCCCGCCCTACCGGCTCCCGGAAACCCGCAAGGGCTTTGGGCGCGCCGCGCAGTCCCCTCACGTAAGCCTCGAGAATGTCCGCCAGCCCGTCCTCGCCGGAGGCCCCGGACAGGTTCCTTCCCCCGAAGGGCCGAGCGTCGGACAGGTCCGGCTTCCCGGCGGGCGAAGCCTCCGCGGCCTTGGAGGGCCCCTTCGCGGCTCTGCCGGGGACCTCGCCCGCAGCCTCGCCGGTACTCTTTTCCTCTCCCGCGCCGGGAACCTTGCCCGCTGCCTCGCCGGAACGCTTGTCCTTTCCCGCGCCGGGGACCTTTCCCGCGGCCTCGCCGGAACCCTGGTCCCGAGCCGCTCCGGAACCGTTTTCCTGGGCCGCGCCAGGGAGCTTGTCAAGCGGCCCCGCCGCCTCGGCCTCTTCCCTTTCCTTGTCGTAGCGGATCTCCAAAGCGACGGGCCAGGGATCCATCCACCCGAACCGCATCCACAAGGTCGCCCTGGGGCCGCCCCCCAGGGGCGAGACCCGCCGAGCCCTCCAGCCGGGCCACTCCTCGGAGGCGGCGTCCTCGGTGAGGTGGCCTGCGGCTTCCCACAGGAGGGCGGACAGCCTGGGGCTTTCCGCGAAGCCTTCCGGGGCCTTGGGCGCGGCCTGGCCCTGGGCCGCCGCAGGGGCGGCTGCCCATATCCCGATGAGGGCCGCGCAGGCCAAAGCCGAGCGGGCCAGGGCGAGGCGGGAGCTGCGGCCTGCCGGGAGGCCGGTCGCCAAAGGGTTGGGGGACATGCTCACGAAAGTCCGGGGCGGGGGGATGATGCCGAAGGGAGGCCGTCTGGCGCGGAAGCGCCGCAGGAAACGGCGCGGGCACGGGCCTGAAGACGGGTCGGGGCAATGCCGGAAGCGAGGATGAGGACCGGCGCCCAGCCGGCGGCAGGAGCCCTGGAAAGAGAAAAGCCTGAGACGGGGCTGAAGGCCAGTCTCAAACGGCCAAACGCCGCAGAGGCGGGGCGCGGCCGAAGCCCCTCAAAAAGGCTAGCCCCGCCCGCGGAAAAGGGAGAGGGTAACTCCCAGCGCCGGATTATACCACCTGCAGGGCAACTCCGCCGCGACGGTGGCCCATGCCTCATGCGTTTTGATCCGACTGTTCCCCCGCGTTACCCGCGTTACCAGTCCTCCCGTCGCCTCTTTCGTCCCGGCCCGCCCTGGCGGCCATGCCCGGCCTGCGCGGCGCCGGGCGCTTCGCATAAGCTTCTGACCGCAGGCTGTCCCTGCGGGCCGCGACGAAAGCCAACGGCGTCTTTCGTCCGCCGCCGCGACGGCTTTCGGCCACGGGCGCCGTCGCGGGCCTCTCCGCCGCGGGTCCCTCCGCCGCGGGTCCCTGGCCCCGGCGCGAAAACGCCCCTCTCCGCCGCGCCTTAACAGGGAAGGCATGGCGGGGAGGGGCGCAAACGGCTATCGGAAGGCGCCGGTTCCAGGAAACCGCCGCCGCGGGCGCGGCTTGCGGCGCCTCCCTGCGCCTAGGGAAAGCCTGCGGCCGGAGCCTCGGCGCCTACTTTATCGTGAAATGGAGCGAGGTCCCGTAGTCGGTCTTGTCGCAGGCGGCCTTGTCCTGATAGGGCTCCTCGTTCCTTACCGTCACGAGCCACTCGCCCGGGACCAGGGGCACGAAGCTGAGCTTGCCGGAGACGTCGGTCACTCCGTAAAAGGCCTTGGAATCGGAAGAGCCCGTCAGCTTGTCGAAGCCCGCGTACCGGGCCGAGACCTCGGCCCCGCGCAGGGGCTCCCCCTTGAACAGCACGGTCAGGGGGATGGCGGCGCCCGCCTTGGCGGAGGCGGGGTTAACGCCCGGCACTATCTCCAGTGGGAGCCCGGCAGGGGAGGTAACGACGCTGTCGCTGCCCGGGTTGCCCACGTTCACGACGCCCTTGGCGCTCTCAATGAAATGGCCGCACGCGCCGGCGCCGGGGGTCTCGTTTTTGGGCTTCATGGCCCAGCCGTCCGACGTCCTGGTCCAGAAGACGGGCTTCACGTCCGTCAGGGCCAGATAGGCCCCTTCCTTGACCGGCCCGGCGCTGGTCCAGTTGCAGTTGGGTTCGCCCGGAGCGAGAGGCACGTCCCCTTCAGGCCCCGCGAGCCTGACCTGGAACAAGGGGTACTCCTCGGCAGGGATAGCCTCGAGGGTAGGGTAGCTGTGGCCGTATCCCACGATGACGGCCAGCGGCTTTCCCGGCTGCGGATCAACGGCGTCGGCCCACATGTCATGGGCGAGTAGCCGCGCCGCCGGCGCGGCCGCGAAAACGGCCAGCGCGGCCAGGGCCGCAAGCGGGGCATAGGGCGTGAATGTAGCGGGGGACATGTTTTTTTCCATCTTAACTCTCCTAGATAGCAAATTATTAAGAGTTTCAGAGCCTTCCGGCTTCCTTTGGAGGTGCCGGCAGGCTGGCGGCGGCAGAGCTTGCCGCCCGGCTTGGCGAAGGGCAAGGCGCCTGCCGGGCCTCCGCAGGGAATCGGCGCGTCATCGCCGGTTGGCGCCGCAAGTCGCCTCCAGGGCCGTTGCCCTGAGCAGGAAACCCCCGCCCGACACGCGGGCAAGGCGCATCCGGACCTGGAGAAGCGGGCTGAGACGCCCCGCCGGACAAGCTCACTCCCTCCGTCTTGGAGTTCGGTCTCCCGCCTTGAGCCTCGGCTACTGCCCGCCTTGAGACCCGGCTACGGCCTCGGGGGGCGGCCTGGCTGCGGCCCTGGCAGGGATGCCCGGCTGAGGCCCCGGCAGGCAGTCTGGCCGTCAAAAAACTTAAGGCAAAAAAAACCGCCGGCCGTGCCCCGAAAGGGGAACGACCGGCGGTCTTCGTGACCGACAGAGTAAGTTATGAGGCGAGGCAGGAAACCCGCCGGAAGGCTCCCGGCGGAAAACCCCGGATCCTTGCCCGAGGCCTTGAAGGCGCGCGCGAATCAGGCCCGCCGCCGTCAACAGACCTCAAGAGTAGTTTAAAACCGCCTAAAAGGCAACATTCGCCGTCCTCCGGCCGAGGTCGACTCCTCCCGCCCCGACAGGTTTTTCCAGGATCGGGACTGACCCCTCTGCCGTTATTTCCCTCAAATCCCGACGCTTACCTCCGCCGAAGGCCCTTCCCGCCTCCGCAGACCCGAGGGATCGGAGCCTAAGACGTGCCGTACGGCGCTCCGGGCCGGGTCACGCCCGGCTCCAGGGGATGCGTAAGGCCCGGAGAAGCCTTGTACTTTACGGGTACAGGCTACATCGGGTGCAGGCGGGAGGGGGTCCGCCTGCCGCCGTAAAAGGCGTCGAGGGTTTCTGCCACGAAATGGGAAAAGGCCTCGCCCAGCATCCTCATCGTGGCGAAGGCGGCCCGCATGATCTTGAGGAAAAGGGAGCCCTCTCCGCTCCGGGCCCCGCAGCTGTTCTTCCTGTCCGGCGCCGCGCGCCTGAACGCGCGTTCCGCGGCGTCGTCCGGCGGCCCCGCGCCGGGCTTGCCGATGAACCGCAGTCAGCTCCCGTACCCCTGCCCGAACCTCTTCGCAGAAGCGTGCGCCATGGCGTTCCTTATTCTCTGGGCGCGCGCGGCGGGCCTGCCCGGCCTTTCAAACGCCTCCCTCATGAGAGCCTTGAGCCTTACGGCCTCGGGGAGGCACGGGCCCTCGAGCCCCTTGAACATCCTGTGAAACCGGAAAACGAACGCGAACTTGACGTGGGCGGCCTTTCCGAACCTCCTGATCTCCGGGTCCTGGCGACCGGCGCGGCGCCTGAACTCGCGGACAAAATGCGCGCGGCAGCGCCTGGGCTCCCGGCCGGGATGCGCCCTCGCCCGCTTCGCGCAGACGCGGCAGCGGCCGCAGGAGATCGCGCGCGGGAGCGGGTCCCTCAGGACCGATTCCAGGATCTCGCCGGAGCGGGGGCCTGTCCGGAACGGCGCCGCTTCCGCCGTCACGAGGGCACGCGTCCAGAGCGTTTTCCCATGACGCCGAGGCGTGTCCTTCTGCCTGGCGTCGGCCTCCGCGGCAAGCAGCCTGGCCTTCAGCTCGCGGATCTGGCCCTCGAGCTTCCGCGCCAGCCCCTGCGCCTGCGGCCCGCCTCCCCGAACGGCCCCCTGCCCGCCATCTCCTTCGCCTCGAGAAGGATAACCAGCTGGGCGCCGCCGCACTCGCCGGCCGTTCCTTCCAGTCGTATCCTGAAGTCGTGGAAGGCGTTCCGGTCGTAAGGGGCTTCGGACAGCCGCCGGAAGCCGACCGCAATGGCTTTTATTCCCTTTTGAATGGTTTTGCGGCCATAGGTCTAATATAGCCATATATATAACTTATTAAATCTTATTTAATTATATTGTATTTGGCCTTAATTTACGTTAATCGCAGAATTATTCATACCCCAGCGCCTTCGCTTGGCCAAGCGCGTCTTCCGTACCTGTTGACATGAATCCAAAATTAAGAGACGGCAAAACTATTGCAAATCGTATGTAAAAGGGAAAGCAAAGACGAAGATAAAGTAAAATGCGAAAAGATGTGGAGGTAACGGTCTGGGGGAGTGAACGGATACTATATTTCTGTGCGCCCGAATCCGCAGAATCCGCAGGAAACCGCGAAACCGCGAAACCGCAAAGACGTTTGACCCGCCCGAGGAGTTATGACATAATGCCTGATCTGACCAAGCCGGGCAGCCGCCGCGGCGCCCATTTTTCAGGAAGGGGAGACAGCGGCGCCGCCAGCGGCTTTTTTGATCTCTGGCCCCCGCCCCGTCGACCGGGACCGCGCCTGAAGGTAAGACTGATGAAAAAGGACATACACCCCAAGTTCAAGGAAGTGACGGCGGCCTGCGCCTGCGGCAACGAGTTCAAGACGGGTTCCGTCCTGGACTCCATCAGGGTCGAGATCTGCTCCGCCTGCCACCCTTTCTTCACCGGCAAGCAGAAGCTGGTG
Source organism: Deltaproteobacteria bacterium (assembly GCA_031288415.1). Taxonomy (GTDB): domain Bacteria; phylum Desulfobacterota; class Desulfarculia; order Adiutricales; family Adiutricaceae; genus JAIRZX01. The sequence goes on from JAITRL010000298.1 coordinate 55,988, forward strand.
GACACTGCCGGCCGCGTCGAACGCTTCCAGCGCAAGTACGCCCAGGCCCCCAAGCCCGCCGCCAAGGGCAAGAAAGACAAGAAGGCGGCGGCCCCGAAGGAGGCTGCCTCCAAGGCCGCCGCCGCGAAAGAGGCTCCGCAGACCGAGGCCGCCGCGCAGTAGCCGCCTGGGCGAAACCGCGGGAAAGCCTGCCTCCCGTCCTCTCTTCTGGACCCCGCCCGCCCTCCCCGCCTGGGCGGGGTCACCTGCAGAAGATGGCCCGGCACGGTCGGGGCCCGGCCGAAAAAAAACTCCGGGGCGGCCCAAGGCCTCCCTGGGTTTTTTTTCGCTTGTTCCCGAATGCCGCAGGGCATCCCTCCGGCCGGCCGGTCCGGCCGCCTTGCAGGCCGTGAGTCTTTGTGCCCCGCCGCCTGGAGAGGCCTAGCGCAAGCCGCGCCTTTTCACTGCCCTTGCCGCCTCTTTCGGTTCCGTACCCCCGCTTTTTCCTGGCTTTAGCCCCCTGTTCGCATGGCCCTCCGGCGCCTGCGGTTCTCATTCCAGGACTGTAAGCCCCCCGCCGTCCTCCGGTCTCTTTTCCGTTGCCCGTCCCCGATCCGCCCGCTCCGACCCCTTTTCCAGGCCTTCACGTCCTCTATCCGGTCACCCCGGCCGCCTCTCCAGGCCTTCGCGTACCCTTTCCGCCCCTCAAGCCCCTTTCAGGTCAACCCGTCATCTTCAATCCAGTCCTCAGGCCCGCTTTACCGGCCTGCATGACCCTCTCCCGGCTCCCCGGGCCCTAAGAGCCGGGTATCCGCCAAGGCCCCGGGGAAGCGCATCCGCGCCATGTTCGAAGAACCATCCCAGCTGGAACACTTCAAGGCCCTCCAGGAGCAGCACGCCTCCCTGGAGGAGTTCATCTCGAGCCCCCAGGCGGCCAAGTCCTCCCGGGAGTACTCCCGGCAGGTGCGCCGCCACAAGGAGCTGGGACGGATACTGGAGGCCTGGCGCGCCCTGGTCAAGGCCGACGAGGAGATCCAGGGCGCCAGGGAGCTTCTGGCGGACGAGAGCCCGGAGATCCGCGCCATGGCGCAAAGCGATCTGGACTTTCTCGCGGGAGAGCGCTCGCGCCTGGAGGAGGACCTTAAGATCCTGCTCCTCCCCAAGGATCCCAACGACGAAAAAAACACGGTGATCGAGATCCGCGCCGGGACCGGCGGCGAGGAGGCCGCCCTGTTCGCGGGGGATCTGATGAGGATGTACATAAGGTTCTCCGAGCGCAGGCGCTGGAAGTGCGACCTGCTCTCCGTAAGCCCCTCCGCGGAGCCCGGCGGCTTCAAGGAGGCGGTCTTCCTGGTGGAGGGGGAGAGGGTCTACAGCCTCCTGAAGCACGAGTCCGGGGTGCACCGGGTGCAGAGGGTGCCCGCCACCGAGGCCCAGGGCCGCATCCACACCTCCGCGGTCACGGTGGCGGTGCTCCCCGAGGCCGAGGAGGTGGAGGTGGAGATCCGCCCCGAGGAGATCAGGGTGGACGTCTTCCGCTCTTCCGGGCCGGGAGGCCAGAGCGTCAACACCACCGACTCCGCCGTGCGGGTGACCCACCTGCCCACCGGCCTGGTGGTCTCCTGCCAGGATGAAAAGTCTCAGCTCAAGAACAAGCTGAAGGCCATGACAGTGCTGCGCGCCCGGCTCCTGGACCTCAAGAGCTCAGAGCAGCAGAAGAAGATTTCCGAGGAGAGGCGCGGCCAGGTGGGTTCCGGGGACCGCTCCGAGCGCATCCGCACCTACAACTACCCGCAGGGCCGGGTGACCGACCACCGCGTCAACCTCACGCTTTACAAGCTCCCGGCTATCCTGGACGGGGACCTGGACGAGATCATCGCCCAGCTGGGGAGCTATTTCCAGGCCCGGCAGCTGGCGGCGGGGGAGGGCCTGTGACGGCCCCTGGGCGGATCTGGACGGTGGCGGAGATCCTCTCCGTCACGGCCGGCTTTCTGGGAAAAAAGGGCATCCCTTCCCCCCGCCTGGATGCGGAGCTGCTCCTCGGCAAGGTCCTGGATCTCCCGCGGGTGCGCCTCTACATAAGCTTCGAGAGGGAGCTTTCCGCCGGGGAGGTGGACCTCTACCGGGAGCTGGTGCGCCGCCGTTCGCGCCGCGAGCCGGCGGCCTATATCCTCGGCGAGAAGGAGTTTTACTCCCTCCCTCTCAAGGTCACCCGGGCCACCTTGATCCCGCGGCCCGAGACCGAGCGTTTGGTGGACGAGGCCCTGCTTTTCGCCAAAGACGCCCTCGCGAGCCCTGACGGCAAGGGGCTTTCCGTCTGCGACGTGGGCACCGGCTGCGGCGCGGTGGCGGCGGCTCTGGCCGCGAACCTCCCGCTGGCCGAAGTGGAGGCCTCGGACGTCTCCCCGGCCGCGCTGGAGTGCGCCAGGGAAAACCTCGCGTCCCTGGATCTCTCGCGCGTGCTCCTTGCCTTGGGCGATCTGCTGGATGCCCCCTTCCAGGCGCGGGACTTCGATCTCGTCTGCGCCAACCTGCCCTACGTGCCCTCCTCCGATATCCCGGGCCTGCCCCCGGATGTCCGGGACTACGAGCCGGCCCTCGCCCTGGACGGGGGCGAAGGGGGCCTGGAACTCTACCTGAGGCTCTTGCCTCAGGCGGCGGCCCGCCTCAGGCCGCGCGGCGCGCTGTTGTGCGAGTGCCAGCCGGACCAGTTTCCGGCCCTCGGGCGCGAGGCCTGCAGGCTGGGGCTCATGCCCCGGCCGCCCGCGGAGGACCTCTCGGGCCGCGACAGGATCTTCTCCGCCACGAAGCCCTGACCCTGCAGCCGGAAGAGGCTGCGCCGGCCTGCGGCTCCTCCGGCTCCCGCGGCCGGCGGACCTGGCCAGCGGACAAGGAGTACCCGATGCCACCCGATCGTCTGCGGCCTTTCCGCCTCCTTCCCGCGGCGGCCCTCCAGGCGCTTTTGTGGCTCTCGCCGCCCGCCGCCCCGCTAGCGGCGCAGGAGGCCGCCCTGCCGGCCCGGCAGGCCGGCACGGCAGTCCAGTCGCCTGGTTCAGCCGCCGCCTTGGCCGCCGGCTCGCCGGAGGCCGATGATCTCTCGGCTCCTCCATCCGACGATGCCTCCGGCAGGGAGGATGTCGCTCCCCTGCTCCAGGAAGCCAGGGGAGCCCTCCTCTCGCCGGCGGATCCCGCCCGGGCCGACGGGGAAGCCTACCTCGCCCTGGTTGAGAAGGCCACGGTCCTGTACTTCCGCGCGGCGGCGAGTGACCCTTCCGACGTCAGGATACTCTCGCTTCTGGGCAGGCTCGCGGAAATCCGGGCCCTTTTCGCCCCGGACCCGTGGGAACGCCGGGAGCTTCTGGATCTCGCCCAGAACCAGTTCCTGAGGGCCGCGCGGCTGGAATTCGAGCGGGCCTTCGACCTCAGGGCGGCCCGCACTCCTCCGAGGGCCCCCGCCGCCCCCCAGGGGCCGCTCATCGCGGAACTCGCCTATCCCGGAAGGCTCAGGCGCGGGGAAGCCACGCTGGAAGATCTCCGCCGCCATCACGGCTCGGAGGCCCTCCCCGCCGAGCGCAACCCCGGATTCTGGAGGGACCGGCTGCACGTCATCCAGGCGGCGGACGACGCTTCCCAAAGGGGGGCCCTGTACGATGAGGCGGCGGAAGGCTTCGCCGAAGTCTGGCGGACCATGCCCGTCGAGGTCCCCTGGAGCGGAGCCCCGCCGGCGGCGGGCTCGCCCAAGATCCGGAAGATCGAGGCGCTGCAGGCCTGGGCGGGCACGGTCCTGGCCCTGTCCGCCTCCGAGACCGATCCCCGGCTGCGCGAGAGGCTCTACGGCGAGGCCTTGCGGCTCCTGGAGCTGGGCCTCGCCCTCCCCCTGGACCGCCACGAGATGGGCGGCCTTCTTTCCGCCATGGACCGCGCCGAGCCCGAAGCCCCGGACGACGGGGCCCTCCAGGCCCTGTGGGGCCTCAAGGACAGGTTCTTCAAGCGCTGGGAGTCGGCCGCGGACCGCCCGCCCGAGGCGCTCGCTTTGTGGGGCGACGACCTCTACGGCAGGGCGGACCGGCAGAAGGACCCCAGGCTCTTCGGCCATTACCTCGCGGAAGGCGCCGCCCGCTATGCCTCCTACCTCGAGCTGGTCCGCAAGCTGCCCCCGTCCCCGGCCGCGACCCTGGCTCCCGGCCTGCCCGGAACCGCCGCGGCGGCACCGGGGAAAGCCCCCGCCCGCCCTTCCGGCTCCCGCAGGGGCGCGCCTGAGGGCCCATCCCCGGAGGAGGCCGCCGCCGCCCTGGAGGCGGCGGACAGGCTCGCCCGGGCCCGCTTCCGCCATGGCGAGGCCTTGGAGTTCCGCACCGGGAGAATGACCGCGCTCATGCTGGGCATCCCCCACGAGGACTGGGCCCGCCGCCGCACCCGGGTCCTTCTGGAGGCGGCGGGCGCCTACCGGGAGGCCCTGAACCTGGAACCCGGCTCCATGTCATACGCCAGGGCGCTTTCCCGCGCCTACCTGAGCCTCGCCCAGCTTTCTCCGACCGACGCGGGCTTCTTCCCCTACTTCGAGCAGGCCCTGGCCCTGGCCCTTTCCGCGGCCTCCAGGGAGCCCGACTCGGGCGGGGCCTTCTTCGCGTGGGGCAGGAGCCTCTTGGCCCTCGAGAACCTGCCCGGCCCCGCGTCCAGGGAGCGGACGGTGACGGAGGCTTTGGCGGCGTTCCGCCAGAACCTGAGATCCCACAGCCCGTTCGTGCCCGAACTCAACGAGATGGCCGACCTGGCCTACCGGGCGGCCCAGGACTCGCCCGCCCAGAAGGCCCAGGCCTACAGCCTGCTCTCCGAGATCTGCCGGAGGCTGGCGGCCCTGCGGCCCGACGACCCTTCCGCCCGCTTCGCCCTGGCCCTCGCGACCCGGCTCCGCCTCTCCGCCGAAAGCCAAAGCTTCAGGCCTTACCCCGCTCAGGTCCCCGGCCCTGGCTCCGACGGCGCCGGTCCGCCTCCGGCCCCTGGCCCGGAGCAGGCCTCCCCCGCCCCGGGCGAAGCCGCCGGAGGGCCATCCTCAGGCCCTGCCGGCCCGCAAGGCCCATCCGAGGGGAGCCCCGACGGAGCCGGGGCGGCCCCGGGCTTCACCCCGGAGGCGGGAGCCGCCGCCGGGCCCGCGCCGGAAAACGCCGAAGAGCCCCATTTCACCGGAGGGCAGGCGGGGCCGGGGGCGCCTCCGGCGCCTCTCCCCGCGCCGGGGACTCAAGACATCACCCCTTCCCCCTGGGCCGCCGGCGCGGACTCCTACGCCGCCGAAAGGCGCGGCTTCACGGAAATGCTACGCAGCGCCTGGGAAGGCCTCGAGCTGCTCTCGGAAGGCGCGGAAAACGTCTCGGCGGAAGCCCCTGCCGCCCCCGACCCCCTGGAGCCTTTCCGCAGGGATCCGGCCAGGCTCCGGTTTCTCGAGCCCGAGAACTTCCTCAGGGTGAGCCTCTCGTCCTCTACCCGGCCCGAACGAAACGCCGCCTCCCTCAACTCCTTTCTGTGCAGGCTCCTGGACCTTGCCCCGCCCGAGGGCCTCCCCCCCTGGCACAGGCTCCAGCTGGGCTCGTTTCTCAGAAAGGCCGCTTCCTCGGGGTATCTCCCCCCAGAGGAGACGGCCGCTTACTTCCGGCTGGCCCTGCGGGAACTTGACGCCGCGGAGCGCCGCCTCCGCTCCGATGAGGGGGATCCGCGTCTTCTGGCCCTTATCCTGAGCGAAAAGGGCCTGACCCTGGCCGAATCCACCCTGTCCGAGGGCGGGGCAAGCCCCGCCGTCCTGGACGCCGCCTTCAGGCTCTGGGACGAGGCCGATGCCCTGCTGCCCTCCTGCTCCGGCTACTCCAGGGCCCGCTGGGCAGCCTGGTCCGGCGGCAGAGACGAGCTTGCCGCAAGCCTCCCGCACTCAGCCAGGGACGAGGATGTCCTTCTGTGGCCCCGTTTCGCCGAGGCCCTGCAGGAGCCGGCCTTCCGGAAGGCAAAAGGGGAGGACTGGTTCAAGGCCCTGTGGTTCGGGTACTCCTTCCCGGCCCCCGCCGAAGGCGAGGCTTCCGGCCGGCCTTAGCCGGGCCCGCAGGCGCCGCGGCGGCAGCGCCTTCCGTCCCCCGGACTTGACTCAGGGGAGAGACAGGGGAAAATGGCCCATGGGGTCGGCCCGACCCGGCTGAACGGTCAAGGCCTCAGGCGCCCGGCGCGGCCGGCGCAGGCGGGCGGCTGACCGCCGGCCGCTCCCGTGCCCTTGACGTTCCGGTTTCCGTGTCCTTGCCGAGCCCGCCAGCGAGTCCGCTTCCGGTTCCCGAACCTCTTCGCTTTTTTCCTGAACCCCATGAGGTGCCGCATGACTTGCCCTTAAACCCGCCGTGCCCGCGGGCCATGTCCGGCAACCCTCAAGCGAAGGTCCGGCGGCCTTTCCGCCGAATGTCCGGCGGCCTTTGCGGCGTATGTCCGGCGGCCTTGCGGGGCATGTCCCGCCTTGACGAAGAGCCCTCCGCGGCAGGCTTTGGCGGCCGCGGCCCCGCCACTGAGCCGGGCGGGCCCGCCAGGCCCGCGCCTCCCCGCGGCCCTGCCCCCAAGAAGCTCATGCCGCGGGGCGCCTCCCTACAGGTTGCCTGAGCCCTTGCCTTTGAGCGCCAAACCCTCAGCCGCCTTGGCCTCAGGCGCCGAAAACCTTCGGGCTCCCTTGATCCGCGGCGGGCTTGGGCCATGTCCGGCGAAACTTTCGCGCTCCGTCGGGGCAGGCCCCGAATGCCCTGAAACGGCGCGGGCCGGAACCCGGAGGCGTTCCGGGAGCCCTTGCGCCGCGGGACGGGGTTGCGCGGAGGGCGTAATGAGCGCGGATTCCGCGCTCACGGCCGCGGACCTTCGCCAAAGACGCCTGCGGGAATCCCCTCCGCGCGAGCCCTTTCCCCGCGGTTCAAGGGGCCGTCGGCCGACTCCCGGGCCATTTCCGGATTCCGCTTAAAGGTTACGGGTTTTCCCGCCCGCCGCCGGGCCGCGCGCCGGGGCCTTGCAGCCCCGCAGGGCCGCCAAGGCGGAGAGGACGGAAAAAAACTTGCTCCGCCAGGCCCCTCAACGCCGCAGGGATAGCGGGCCGCCGCCTCGGCCTGCCCAGTAATGGCGGAAATCCTGCGGAAACCTGCCGATCCTGCGGCCTGCCTTCCCCGCCGCCAACGGCCGCAACGGGCCTTGGCGGCGGCCCGCCGTGGAAGCGCGCCCCCCCTTCAACCATTACGTACGGCCCGTTGCGGAAGCGCTCCCCTTTCAACCCTTACGGGCGGCCCCTTGCGCGGGCCGCGACAGAGCCCAGTCCCCTTATGTCCATAGGCAAAAAGACCGTCGCCCTCGTGACCGGCGGGGCCGGCTTCATCGGCTCCCACCTGGCGGAGGCGCTCGTCAGGAAGGGCGCGCGGGTCCGGGTCCTGGACGACCTCTCCTCCGGCGCCGAGCGCAACCTGAGCGCGGTCGCGGACCGCCTGGAACTTATCCGGGGCGACGTGCGGGATCCCGCGGCGGTCAGGGACGCCGCGCGGGATGCTTCCGTGGTCTTCCACCTGGCGGGCCTGGCCTCGGTCCCCTTGAGCCAGGAGGATCCGGGCCTGTGCCTGGACGTGAACGGGACCGGCACCCTCAACGTCTTCTCGGCGGCCGCGGACGCGGGGGTCCCCAGGCTGGTCTACGCCTCCACCTCCGCCGTGTACGGGGATCTGCCGGCGCCCCACGACGAGGCCATGCTCCCCTCCCCCAACACCCCTTACGCCGCCGTCAAGCTCCTGGGGGAGCATTTCGGGCTGTTCTTCGCGGAGCGCGGCCTTAAGGTGGTAAGCCTCAGGTTCTTCAACGTCTACGGTCCCCGGCAGACCCCTGACGGCCCTGATTCCGGCGTGGTGCCTCTTTTCGTGGAGGCCGCGCGCCGCGGAGAGAGGCCCGTCATCTACGGGGACGGCTCCCAGACCAGGGACTTCGTGCACGTCCGGGATGTGGTGAGGGCGGCCCTCCTGGCCGCGGCGAGCCCTGCGGCCTCCGGGACCTACAACGTCGCCACCGGCCGGCCCGTCTCCATAGCGGAACTGGCAAGGCTTCTGCGCGAGCTCAGGCCCGGGGCCTTTCCGGAGCCGTCTTTCGCCCCGCCGCGGCCGGGGGATCCCGCCCGGTCCTGGGCCTCTGTCAAGCGGGCCGCGAGCGGGCTCGGGTTCAGGGCGCGGCTTTCGCTCCGCGAAGGCCTGGAGAGCCTTCTGGGGGTTGGCGCTTTTGAGTAAATCGCTTGCTTTAACGTCCGTTATGATCTATATACGAATTTGCCATGCCGGACCGCTTCGGGAAACAGGCGTAATCCGGCGCCTCAGCAAAAAGGAGGCCAATTTGAGCGTACGGTTCTGAGCCGTTTCCGGCCAAGCGCCCAACCCTTTCGGGATTAACCCTGCCGCGCCGCCCTGTTTGGGCGATGTCTCGCCTGTGACGCCTGAGACGAGCCTCCTGCGGAATATCCCCCAGGTCAGCTCCGGCTTGCCATGACTTACCTTAAGAGGCGAACGGCCGCCTGCGGGCATTGTTTTCGCCCGCACCGGCCGGCGCCCCGGCCGCGCGCCCTGCGGCCCTTCCGGCGCTCACGAGAGGGCCCCGGCAATTTGACTTGCCCTTGGCTTTTGTTCTATACTTCTTGGGCGCGGTGAAACCTGACGTTCGGTTGCGGGCCTGGGCCGGAGACCCCAAGGCGCCCGAAGAGGCGTTTCCGCCTTCCGAGGCCCCTGGCCGCCGAACGAGAGGGGCCCTGCCGGATCCTGTTGCGCCTTGTTTCCAGTTTCTCATGCCGGAAGGGGGGACCCCGGCCTCTTTCCTCAAGCCCATCTGCGGCCGCTCGCTCGCGGCTCGCCCAGGGCCTTCCCCGCCACGGCTAAAACGCCCGCTCCTGCGGGCAAGGTTTAGGCCTGTTGATGGGCCGCATATAATCCGCTTTTATATCTTGGAGGAATGAGCATGAAGAAACTTCTCTTGCTGATGGCCGTGTTCGCCCTGGCCCTGCCGCTGGCAGGCTGCGCCAAGAGGGCCGTCGACACCGGCGTGTCCGCTGACGATGCCCTGAGGCTGGCGTTCTTGAACGACCACGTCTACTTCGACTTCGACCGTTACAACATCCGTGCCGACCAGGTCCCCACCCTGCAGGCCAAGGCCGCTTACCTCAACGCCACCGGAGGCTCCAGCGAACTCCAGGGCTATGCGGATGAGCGCGGCACCGAGGCCTACAACCTGGCCCTGGGCGATCGCCGCGCCAAGAGCGCCCGGAACTACCTCGTAGATCTGGGCATCAACGGCAGCAGGCTGTACACGACCTCTTACGGCGAGTCCAACCCGCGCGACCCCGGCCACAACGAAGTCGCTTGGGCCCTCAACCGCAGGGTCGAGTTCACCCTCCGGTAGGTAAGCCGCCTCCACCCTTTGACAGGCCTCTGGCTCCCGCAAGGGGGCAGAAAGGGCCCGCCCTGAACCCCGGGGCGGGCCTTTTTTCTTCGCGGCGCGGGTACCTGACGGCGGCGCTGGCGGCCCTCGGGTGAAGGGCCCATGCCCCCTGATGTCCCTGACGGAGCCAGGCCCTCGCCCCGTAAAGTCCCCGGGACCGCGAGGGCGGCGGCGGGCCCAGCCGTCCCCCCGCGCCGCGCGGGCTTTTCTCCCTATTCGGGGCAGGCCGCGGAAAGCCTTCCGCCTCCTGTCCCTGGAGCGGTTCAGGCCCCGGACGCGCCGCATTTCCCGCCCTCCGCAAGGGGCTTGCCGCCTGCGTTCGCGCCAAGCCTTGCGCGGACCGCCTGTCCTTCCCCCGGCGGCAAGCGCTTTCCCTTACCCGGAGAGAGCGGGCGCCTATGTCCGGCTTATGTCCGGCAGTCTCCCCCCGCGCCGGAAGCGTTTCCCCTGCCTCGCCAAGAAAGCTCCGGACCCTGCGGGGAGATTCGTCTCCCTGCGGCCCGTTCGTGAATTCGTTCGGAACGCCGTCCGCTCGGGCGCGGTTTCCTGCATCCGATCGCGCTCTTTTTCGGAAATCCTCCCGCCGCTTCTTTTTTGCCCCTCCCTGCCTGGCCGGCCCGGACCGCGGCCGGCCGCCTGGAGGCCGGTTCCCGGCGTCTTCAAGCCCTTGTCTTCCCTCAGGCGCCGCAAGGGCTTTTCCCAGTCTCCCCGCGCAAGGGGCGCGCCGCGATCCGCCGTATTCCGGTATGCCGCCGCCCCGGCCCGTTCGGCCTGTCCCCCGCGGCGCGGCGTAACGGTTTTTCCGGGGCCATCCGCCCGTCAAGGCCGTAAAGGCGAACCCAGGGTCAATCCCGCCTGCGGGGTCCGTCTCAGGCTTCCTCTGAACCCATGCTTCCCCTGAAACTCAGGCCCCTTGAGGCCTTAAGGCGCGCCGCGGGGGGCTTGTTTTCCTTTTCGGCCCGCGCCTTGCGGCCAGGGCGGCCTCAGGCGGCCGTTCCATGTCCTGCCTCCCCGCGGACGGCCCCCCCATCCGCCGCGGCCGGCCGCGGAAGCGCCAGGAATCCTGGACGGAGGCCCTGACCGGCCGAGCGAACGCTTCCGCCGCCCTGACCCTGGACGTGACTTTGCCGCCCTGCGCCTCGCCTGCCGGATCGGGCCTGCAGGCGCGCGGAGCCCCGCTGAATCGGCCCGGAATCCGGGCGGGAGGGTTTCGGGGGCGCGCCCGCAGGGCATCCTGCGCCGGACCGGCCGTCGGGGCCTTGTCCCGGGAGGGAGGAAGGCCGGCTCTTCAAGCGCCGGGCTTATCCGGAGCCCGTTCCCGCCGAGGCCGCCTTGAGCGCCGGGGAGAGGCGGGCGCAGGCCTTCGCGGGCGCGCGCCCGCGATCCCGCTGTCCTGCTCAAACTTGTGATCCTGGCTCCAATCAACTACAATAATCCGACTATGCCTTCCGCTTCCCTGTCCAGACAGCCCCCGCCCAGGGCCCTTCCCGGACCGGCGACCGGGCCGCGGGGGAAAGCCTCCCGCCGCTTTCCCGGATCCCCTTCCCCAGAAAGGGCCCCGGTCCTTCCCGGAGGCCCGTCCAGGACCGCTTGGCCGCCCGAAGGCCGCCCTCCTGCCCGAAGGCCCGCCCGCCGCCGCGGGCGCTCCACGCAAGGAACTGAAAGCCTATGCCGGAAACGGAACTTGACGAGGGACTGCTTCAGGAATTCATCACGGAGTCCAAAGAGCTCCTGGAAGAATTCACTTCCAGCCTCTCCGCCTTCGAAGGCGACCCGGGCAACCTGGAGCACATCAACCCCGTCTTCAGGGCCGCCCACACGCTAAAAGGCTCCTCCGCCTTCTTCGGCCTGAACCACATCAAGGACTTCGCCCACAAGCTGGAGAACCTCCTGGATGACATACGGCACGGGAAGCGCGAGGCCTCCCCCAAGGCCATCGAGTACCTGTTCCTGGCGGGCAACCATCTCAAGTCCATGTTCGACCGGCTCTCCAACGGGGACCGGTCGACGGCCCTGCTTCCGGAGGAGTCCCAGTTCCAGGCCGATCTGGTCGCCTTCATCGGCGGGCCCGGGGCCGCCGCCGCCGCAGGCGGCGGCGGCGACTTCAAGGACGCCTGCCAGAAGATCAAGGCCCTGCTCGCCGAGGCCCTGGACTCGGGGACCGATCCCGACCGCCTCATCCAGGACGTCACGGACATCGTCAACAAGCTTCCCCTGGAGGATTCGAGGAAGAAGGAAAGCAGGGCCGAACGGCCCAGACCGGACTCCGCCTCCTACCAGGGCACGGATCTGACCGGGCCGGTGACGGCCGCGTGGGATCTCCTCCAGGCTCCCGCCTTCGATCCGCAGGCCTTCGACAAATGCATGAAGGACCTCGCCGCCCAGGTGGAGGGCAACTCCTGGGAGCCCCTCAAGCCCGCTTTCGAGGAGGCCTCAAGCGACTTCACCGCGGTCTACGAAAGCGGCCTGGACTTCGACCCTATCCTGGTGGGCCTCGTCAAGAGCAAGTTCGAAAGCTTCCTCGACCTTCTCGACCTCGCCTACGCCGCGCCCCCCGACCCCCCGGCCGGCGAGGAGGGGCCGCGCCGCGAGGGCGGGGAGAAGGCCGAGGACAAAGACGCCAGGGGCGACGACAAGGCCAAGGAGAAGGAGAAGGCCGAGCGCAAGACCATGCGCATCTCCGAGGAGAAGGTGGACGGCTTCATGAGTTACGTGGGCGAGCTCATAGTGACCGCCGAGACCTTCAACTATCTCCAGAAGACCATAGAACAGGAGAAGGTCAACCCCAACACCATCCGCGCCTTCAAGAACGCCAACCAGGCCTTCCGGGAGCTTTCCGACGAGCTCCAGGAGAGCCTCATGGAGATCCGCCGGGTCCCCATCAAGGGCATCCTCCAGAAGGTGAACATGATGTCCAGGGAACTCTCCCACCAGCTGGGCAAGAAGGTCCGGGTGGTGCTGGAGGGACAGGATGTCCAGCTGGACAAGTCCATTGCCGAAAGCCTCGAGGCCCCCCTGGTCCACGTGGTCCGGAATTCCCTGGATCACGGCATCGAGCCCCCCGAGGCCCGCGAGGCCGCCGGCAAGTCCCCCGAGGGCATGCTCCGCGTCTCGGCCTCCGCCGACAAGGAGTTCTTCTACCTGGTGGTGGAGGACGACGGCCAGGGCATCGACCCCGACAAGATGCGCAAGGTCGCGGTCGACAAGGGGACCATGTCCGAGCCCCAGGCCCAGACCCTCACCGACAAGGAGGCCATCGGCCTCATCTTCGGGGCTGGCTTCTCCACCGCCAGGGAAATAACCGACGTCTCGGGCAGGGGCGTGGGCATGGACGTGGTGCGCACCAACATCTCCTCCCTCAACGGCACCATCAGCGTCGACTCCCAAGTGGGAAGCGGAACCACCATCACCCTCAAGATCCCGCTCTCGGTCACCCTCCAGGTCATCAAGGCCCTCCACGTGCGCGTGGGCCAGGCCAACTTCATCATTTCCCTAGACGAGATCCTGGAGAGCCTCAGGCCCATGCCCGACGAGCTCTCCACCGTGGAGGGCCGCGGCCTGATCCTCAACCGGCGCGGCCAGATCACCCCTCTCATCAAGCTCTACGAGATCTTCGACCTCGAGCCCGAGCATCCCGACCCCGCCGACGGGCTCCTCGTCATGGTGGAGACCCCTGCGGGCCGTTACGCGCTCCTGGTGGACGAGGTGATGGGCCAGCAGCAGGTGGTCGTCAAGGAGCTCGGCGAGCAGTTCAAGCGCCTCAACTTCCTGGCGGGCTCGGCCCTCTTGGGGGACGGGGGCCTGGGCCTGGTGCTCGCTGCGGACGGCGTGGTGCGCCTGGCCTTCGGGCTCAACTGAAAGGCGCCGCCGGCCCTTCCCCCCGCTCGCCCCGGGGCCGGCTTGCCCCCGGCTTTCCCTCGGATGCCGGTCAGGCGGGGGGCTTCCCCTGGAGCGCCGAGCGGCCGGGCGGCTTGCCCAGGCTGGCCGGTCAGGCGGGGGGCTTCCCCTGGAGCGGCCGATCCCGAGGCCGGTTTCCGCCGGCCCGGCCGGAAGCTTCACCGGGAAGGCCGATATGCCGGGGGGTCACGCTTCATACGCGGGCATGGCCTTCCGCGCTCCCTGCCAGTTCCGGACACGCCCTGCGGGCTCGGGGCCGCGGCGGCGGCGCCGCGGCCCTGAGCCCGCCTCCTCACGCCCGGGGCCGGAATTTTCGCGCCAGGGACGTGAAAAGACCGCCGCGCGGCGGCTGTCGGCGCCGGACCGCGCCGCCGCCCCGGCCCCCCGGACTTTTTGCCTATGCCATGCCCGCCCCCGGCGCCGCCGCCTGACGGGGCCGTTTGCGCTAAACGGCCTTCAGGGCTAAACTTATCAGGGCGCCTTCACGTCCCCTTTCCGCAGGCGGCTCAGGCCCCCGGACAAGGACCCGCCCGCGTAACATCCCCCTCTGTCCGGCTCCGCTAAGGGCGGGCGCCGGGAGGAAAAGCCTCCATGACCGACATCGGCAAAGTTTTTCTGCTCCCCGGGGAGTACTTCATCAGCAAGCAGCCGCACGTCATCTCGACCCTGCTGGGGTCCTGCGTGGCCGTTTGCCTTTACCACCCCCAACTCAAGTTCGGGGGCATGAACCATTTCATGTTGCCATCCAGCCCCTCCAAGGAGCGGAGCGGCAAATACGGCGACTACGCCACCGGAGTGCTCCTGCAGTTCATGGAGCGCACGGCGGGTTCCCTGTCCGGCCTCCAGGCCATCATCTCCGGGGGGGCCAACGTCATCAACGCCGTCTCTTCCGGGGTCCAGATCGGGCAACGCAACGTCGAGGTGGCCCGCGACATCCTGCGCAAGCATAACATCGCCGTCATCAAGGAGAACATCGGCGGGAACCTCGGCCTCAAGCTCCACTACCAGAGCTGGGACAACAAGCTCACGGTGGAGCCGATGGACCGCAACGCCATGAGCGGGTCGCTCATCAGCCGCGAGGAGGCCGGCCGCGGCGCGCCTGCCGCCCGCGCCGCCGCAGGCCCCGCCGCGGCCAGGCCCTCCGCCGGGGCCTCCCCGGCCGGTCCGACCCCCAAGCCGTTCTCCTCCCCGGCCCCCAAGCCGGCGGCCGCGGGCGGCCCGGCGGCCTCCTCCCCCGTCAAGGCGGGCGGGCGCATCAAGGTCCTCGTGGTGGACGACTCCTCCATCGTGCGCAGTCTCCTTACCAAAGCCATGGCGGATGAGCCGGACATCCGGGTGGTGGGCGCCGCCAAGGACGCCTACGAGGCCCGTGAGATGCTCCTGGAGCTGGGCCCGGACGTCGTGACGCTGGACATCGTGATGCCGAAAATGGACGGGGTGACTTTCCTCAAGAAACTCATGGTATACTACCCTGTGCCGGTCATCATCTGCAGCACCATAGCCAAGGCCGGCAGCGCCGCCGAGCTCAGGTCAGACAAGATAGGCGCCGTGGACGTCATCGACAAGGAAAGCCTTAACCTGTACCACGGCCTGGACACCGTCAAGAAGATCCTCATCCCGAAGATCAGGGCCGCCGCGCGTACCAGGGTCTCCAAGAAGTCCAAGGAGGAGGTGGCCGGCATCTAGAAAGCCGCCCTTCCGCGGCCCTGCCCCCCGGAAGGCTGCGCCCGCCGGCGGCGAGGCCCTGGGCCCCTTGCGTATGAGGCGGCCGGGGCTCGCGGAGGATCTTGCCTCCGCAGGCCGCCGCCTGCGGCGTTCCGCTCTCCGGCCCCCGGAGAGCGGCAAAAGCCTCACGCCGGGGCTGTCCCCGCGCCGAGGCTTGCCTGCCCGCCGGAAGGCTTTCGCCATATCCGCCTCCCGGGCGCTGAGGGCCCCCCGCCCTGTGCGGCATTCAAGCGCCAAGACGCCGGAGATCATGCCAACCTACCCGAAAAGCCCAGGCCGGACCGGTTCCGGGGCCGCCCCCGGACACCGGGACGTGCCAGGCCGCGCCCGCCTCCGGCCGCTCAAGTCCGGGCCCGCACGGCCGTTCCCTAAGGCAGGCTTACGGCCCGTCCGGTTCCTCGTCTCCGCGGCCGTGCTGACGGCCCTGGGGCTTTTCGCCTCTTCGCTCTCCGGGACGCCCCAAGACGCGCCGCCGCAACAGGGCATCGGCTCCGGTCAGGCTCCTGCGGCCCCAGGCGACTCCGCGCCTCAAGGCGCGCCTCCGGCCCCAGGCGGCTCCGCGCCTCAAGGCGCGCCTGCGGCCCCAGGCCCGGCTCCGCAAGGGAACGTTCCCGCTCAGGATTCCGGGGCAGCCTCGGCTCCGCCCGCCCGCGCCCCAGTCCTCCAGCCGGAGCAAGGCGCCTTTTTCCTCAAGCCGCCCAGATTCACGCAGGGGCTCTTCTTCCTGGGGGACCTCCTCTACGAGTCATCCGGCCTTTACGGCAAGTCCCAGCTGACGGTCTGGAGGCTGGAGGGGGAAAGCCTCGCGCTCGAGGCCGGGCTGTGCCTCCCCCCCGCCCTCTTCGCCGAAGGGGCCGCCTTGGCCGAGGGCATCGTGAACGTGCTGTCCTGGCGCGAGAACATGGTCCTGAGGTACGGGAGCGACCTCACTCCGCGGGGGAGCCTTTTCCTGCCCGGCCAGGGGTGGGGCCTGACCTACGACGGCAAGAGAATCTGGCGCTCGGACGGTTCCTCGCGCCTTTACGCCCACGATCCCGAAGATTTTTCGCCCGTCGGCGACCCCGTGGAGGTCTCCGACGCCGGAGTGGGCCCCGGCCCCCTGAACGAGCTGGAGTACGACCCCGCCACGGGCCTCGTGTTCGCCAACGTCTACCAGACCGATCTCGTGGCGGCCATCGACCCTGAGACCGGATCCGTGATGTTCTGGCTGGATCTCTCCCCCATCGCCAGGCCCATCCGCGCGGAGATCCAGAACCCCGACGCGGTCCTCAACGGGCTGGCCATAGACGCCAACGGCAGGCTTTTCGCCACCGGGAAAATGTGGAACCGCCTTTTTGAGCTGCGTTTCGCCCTCCCTGACGGCATGAGTTCCCGGCCTCCCCCCGAGTCCCCCCCGGAGGCGGCGCCGGCCTTCCCGGACAGCGTTCGCCAGGGCTGCCTTCTTCCCGAAAAGCCTTAGCTTCCGCCTTTCCGCCCCTCGGGGCGGGAAGGGGCCTGCGCGGCCGCTGAGGCCCCTGACGGAATCCCGCGCGGGGCCCGCGGGCCGCGGCAGAGACGGAACTCGAGCGAAATTCAGGCCGCCTTCCCTGCGGCTCCCAAGCCGCCGGCCTCTGCGCCGCAGGGGAGGCGGGCTGCCGCGCCTCCCGCGCCTCCGGCGAAAACCCTGACGCCCGCCGCTCATCGCGCCGCGGGGCCGACGGCGCCGTTTGCGGGACCGGGCCGGCCCCGCCCGGCGGCAGGGGCCCATGGCGCCGTCCTGAACCGGTTTTTTTCCAGGTTTTGCCGCATGTTGCCGGCAAAATAACGGCCGCGCCTGATCCGCCTGCGGCCGCGCCGCGGCGGGAAACAAGAAGCGGCGCGGCCTTCGCGGGCCAGACGGCCCCATTGGCCGTTCGGCTTCTGATGCGCCGCCGGTTCCTTGACATTGCTTCTTTCTTTCTGTTTAAATCTCCAGTGATTAACCGCGTCAAGCGACTGACTTCTGGCTGCCGGCCGGGCCCCTTCACCCGGCGGAAGTCCGGGACTTGGCCGGAGGCGGCCCGCAGGGCCCGGACCCGGACCTTCGTCCGCGGACGGGATTACGCGGCCGAAGCGGCGGCACGGCCGGTTTCAGGACCAGCAAATCCAGGCCACCCAAGCTTCAGAGGTGTTCCACATGAAACTAGGTTCCAAGATCTTCGCGGGATTCATCGCGACCTGCGCCATTTTCCTCGTCATCGCCGTCATCATCGGGCTTTCCGTGCGCAACGTGCAGCGCGAGACCCACAACCTCCGCGACGTCGTGATGCCCGCGAATGACATGGTCGCAGCGCTGCTGACGAGTCTCGTCTCGGAGGCCCTTTTCGTCAACGAGTACAGCTACGACTACGAAGAGGCGACCTGGACCAGGGCCGAGGGCTTCAGGGCCGAAGTCAACGAGACCTTCACGAAGCTCCGCGCGGCCGTGGCGCAGGGGCTCGCCGCCGAAGACCCCGCCGCCAGGGATCTGATCACCCAGTCGGAGAAGCACCACACCGACTTCGTCAACGAGTCCGGGATACTCCCGCGGCTGGCCAAATCCATCGTCGACAACCGCAAGACCGCCCTGGAATCCTTCACCACCTTCCAGGAGCAGGTCCAGGGCTACCGCAGGCTCAACGAGGAGAGGCTGCTCACGGTGCTCAACGACCCCGCCTCCGGCCTCAACGACATCAGGCACGCCTACAGCCGCATCCAAGGGGCCTTCGGGCTGGAGGGGTCAAGCTCCGCCTTCTACATCGAAATGCTGCGGGGCCTTTACTACCACGATGCCTCCCGTTTCAAGCTCGCCCTGGAAGAGGCCCAGAAGCTGGTGGACACGGCCAGGAAGATCCTGGACGACTCCACCACCCCGGCCATGAAGGACCAGCTCCAGAAGATCATCGAGACCGGCCAGACCTGCATCACCGCCCTCCAGAACCTTGAGAAGACCATGGAGGAGGAGCTCGCGAGCAAGCCGAAGCGCACCGCCGCGCGCGCCACCGTGGTCAAGACCACTCAGGACCTCAACGACGCCTTCACCCAGATGACCAACGAATTCGCCGACGAATCCACCGTCTCCCTGGGCAGGGCGCTCGCGACCCTCATCGGGGGCATCCTGATAGCCATCGTCATCAGCATGCTCATGGGCTTCTTCATCACCCGCAGCATCACCCAGCCCATCAACAACGTCATCAGCCTGCTGTCCGAAGGCGCCCAGGAGGTCGACACGGCCTCCGGCGAGCTGTCCAGCGCCTCGAACACCCTGGCCGAGGGCGCGACCGAGAACGCCGCCTCCCTCGAAGAGACCAGCGCGGCCCTGGAGCAGCTCTCCTCCATGACCAAGCGCAACTCGGACAACGCCATAGAGGCCAATTCGCTCATGGCCCAGACCAACGACGCGGTCAACCGGGCCGAGAGCTCCATGGCCAACGTCATCCAGGCCATGGACCAGATAGCCACCTCAGGCAACGAGATCGGCAAGATCATCAAGACCATCGACGAGATCGCCTTCCAGACCAACCTGCTGGCCCTCAACGCGGCCGTCGAGGCCGCCCGCGCCGGCGAGGCGGGGGCGGGCTTCGCGGTGGTGGCGGATGAGGTCAGGAACCTGGCCATCCGCAGCGCCGACGCGGCCAAGAACACCGCCGACCTCATCGCGGCCACCATCTCCAACATCAACTCCGGTTCCGAGATGGTCAACTCCACCTCGGAGAACTTCCACAACGTGGCCACCAACTCCGCCAAGGTGGCCCAGCTGGTCTCCGAGGTCGCCGAGGCTTCCAAGGAGCAGAGCCAGGGCATCAACCAGATCACCACCGCCATGGCCCAGATGGACAAGGTGACCCAGTCCAACGCGGCCTCCGCGGAGGAGTCCGCCAGCGCGGCGGGCCAGCTCTCCGTCCAGGCCGGAAACCTCATGAGCGCCGTCGAGGACATGACCCTCATCGTGCACGGGCGCAGCGCGGGCGCCGCCCGCCCCGGAGTCAAGCCCGGCGCAGGCCGCCCCAAGCCGGCCCTCACCCAGGGGCCGCCGCCCGCCCGCAGCGCCGCGGCCCGCCAGGCGGAGACCAAGGCCCTCCCCATGGACAACGACGACGACTTCGAGTTCTAAGCCGCGCCTGTAAGAGATCTTGGGTACCTGGAGGCCCCCGCCCCCTTCCCTGCCGGGAAGGGGGCGGGGGCTTTCTTTCTGGTTGCGCCCGCGGCGCCATTCTTCCCTGCGGCGGCCCGCGATTTGTCCCTCCGGAGCCCTGAGAGCGGCCTGGAAGGCCCGCCCCGCCGGCCCCGCCCGCCGCCGTATCCCGTGACGTGAAGATCAGCGGGGACCTAAGAGGGCTGCCCGATCCCCTTCACGTCCCGGCCAGGGCATGCAGGCATACCGACAAGAGGCCCGCCAGGAGGAACTGCCCGTCCAGGAAAAGGTCGAACTGGTAGCCGCCCAGGCCCGGGTTCTTCAGGAACCGGGACAGCATGCAGGCGTTGTACAGGGGGCCGGATATCAGGAACAGCAGGGCCTCAGGCCTGAGTATCCCGGCCAGGACCGAGACCGGCAGCACGACGGCCCAAGCCCACAGGAGCCGCCGCAGCTCCCGCGCGAAGCGCCGCTCCCCCAGCAGCTGCACGAAGCTCCCCGGCCCGAAGGAGCGGTCCCCCCGCGCCTCCTGGAGGTCCATGAGGCAGTTCCGCACGAAGATGTGCGCGAAGGCGAGGATGCACCCGCAAGCGGCCGCGGCGAGGCCCGGCTGGTCCCTGGGGACCAGGGGGGGATCCACGAGCAGGGCCGGGGCGCTCAAAAGCAGGGCTTTCCCCGCGGCGGAGCTGACGGTTTTGCCGCCGGGGAGATCCTTGACTCCGGACAGGCCCCTGCGCCGCAGGAACTTGACGGGCAAGGGCATGGAATAGAGGACCGCGAAGAGCCCCAGAATCAGGATGCCGGCCAGCGCCCGGGGGCCCAGGGCGCGGCCGGCCAGGAGCGAGAACCCCAGGGCCCACGCCCCGGTCAGGATCAGGGGCGCGCGGTACTTGTCGAAGAAAGCCGTGCGGTCGGGATCGTTGAAGCGCGAGGAGTCGCGGTCCAGAAAGCCGTGGAAAAGGTTGACCGCCAGGGCGAAATAGAAGAACAGCGCGAAAAACAGCTCCGGCGGGCCGTAGCCGACGGCGCCCGCCATGGCCCAGCCCAGCGCCGCGCCCCCTGCGGCCCTGTAGATGTATGACAGGGCGAGCGCCCTGAAAAACCTGCCGAAAAAGGACCTCACGGACCTCTCGGAGTTCCGGCCCAGCGAGCTTAAGGCCTGGTAGACCATCCTGAGCTGCCAGATGGGGGTGGAGGCCCCGGAGGCGACCCCCACTGAATTCAGCCCTTCCGTGAAACCCGGCGGGATCTCCCCGGGCCCTTCCACGGCGGCCGCGGGAATGCCGCTTTTGAGCCCCAGCTCGTAAAGCCGGCGCGTGTTGGCCGAGTCCCTCCCTCCCACCACCACCAGGGCGGAGACCTCGCGGCAGAGCTCGCGCACGCTCCTCTGGCGGTCCTCCGTCGCCCGGCAGATGCTGAAGAGCAGCTCCACGCGCCCGGGCCAGCGCTCCCGGGCGGCCCGGGCCGCCTCTTCCCAACCGCCGCGATCCTGAGTGGTCTGCGCCGCGAAAAACACGGACTCCCAGTCTTCAGGCAGGGCCGCTATCTCCTCAGGGCCTGCGGCCACGCAGCCCCTGCCGTCGGCGTAGCCCAAAAGCCCCTCCACCTCCGGGTGCCCCCGCCGGCCCCAGATGACCACCCGGGCCCCCCGCGCGGCCTTTTCCGCCACCTTGCGCTGAATGACCGAGACCTTGGGGCAGGTGGCGTCCAGGACCTTGACCCCGGTGTCCCTGAGGCGCCTCTCCTCGTCGGGCGGGAGCCCGTGGGCCCGGATGATGACCGCGGCGCCCGGGCCGGGGGGGTTTGCGGGATCGTAGAGGGCGAGGCCCTTGGACTCCAGAAGCCGCATGGCCGGCATGTTATGGATCAGCGGCCCGTGGCACCACACCCGGCCGCGTTCCCTGGAGAGGGCCTGGAAGGCGAGGTTCATGGCGCGCCTGACGCCCATGCAGTAGCCTATGTGCCTGGCGGGGACTATTCTCAAGCGTGCTCCTCGCGGGACCGGTTGAACGCGCGCCTCGGGCGAACGCCTGCGGGAGGATGGCGAAAGGCCGACCGGGACGGGGGGAAAAGGGAAAGCGCGCAAGAGGGTCCGCAAGACCCGGGGACTTGAAAGGCAAGACTTCGGACGGCCCCGAAAGGCGCCCTCCTGGCGGGCGGGGGCCGGAGGCCCTCGCCCGCCAGGATATCACGATACCCGCGGCGCGCGGGGCCTGTCCAGGGAAATGCCGCGGGAATCCCTTTTATCCCGCCGGATTAGAGTAAAATCAAGCTCTCTTCGCAAGCCGCGGGAAATCCTGGGAAGGAGGCAGGAGCGGAAAGGTCCGGCAGGCGCGGGAAGGACCTTCCCGGCAAAGGCCTCGTCAATGCCGCCAACGTTTGACTTAGGGGAAAACCCTGGCGCCCCGACCGAATGGATGCTAGACTTGTGACGGCTTCAGTCACGGCTGAACCCTCAGGCGGCCTTCCGGCTCTTCCCTTTCGCGACCAGCCGCATCTCCTTCGCGCCGCCAGGCCGCGCTTCCGGCGCCTCCTCTTCAGGCCCCTGCATTCGGCCTGCGGCCAGACTCGGCATTCCCTGCTCAGGCCCCGCCCTTACCGGGCGAAACCGGCGATAAGAAAGACTCGCCGCCGCGCGCGGCATTCCCTGTTTAAT
This sequence comes from Deltaproteobacteria bacterium, assembly GCA_031288415.1. GTDB lineage: Bacteria > Desulfobacterota > Desulfarculia > Adiutricales > Adiutricaceae > JAIRZX01. The sequence continues at coordinate 77,845 of JAITRL010000298.1, forward strand.
CCTCCCGTTGCGGGAGCGGCCTCATAAAGGGCCTGAAACAAAACCTCAAGGCGACCGGAGCATCGGGCGCGGGGCTTGAGCCGGGCAGGGCCGCGGCCCTTTTTAGGCGCATGCGGCCTTGCTCCTTCCGGCCGATCTTGCTTAAGCCCGGCCCTGCGTTCCCTGCAGGAGCGGCCGCGGCGGGGAGCTTCCTGACTGCCTCTGCGGCGGCCGATCCCGGCATGTCCCCTTGACTGTCGCCAGCGGACCCCGGCCCGGCCCGTACCCGCCGAACCCCGAATCAAGGGCCGCCAGGCCAGGGAAATTCTCAGCGGCGGGCGTTCCCTGCGACGCCGGCGCTTGCCGGGGAGCCCCTCCGCCCAGCGCGTCTTAAGTATCCTCCCGCCTCTCCGGAGGCTCAGGAGCTTTCCCGCCTTGCGGCGGCCGTCGGCGTCACGGTCGCTTCCGTCGGCTTAAGCAAAACAGACGCGGACGGCCGCCAAATCCCGCATAAAGGCCTGATCTCGCCGTGATCGCGGCGAACTTGCGCCCTCTTGCCCTGACCCTATTTCGTGAGGGCCGCCGTCATCGGCGGCAACCTCGCCAGCCTCCCCCGCTGACCTTCCTTTGCTTTGCCGAAAGAGAACTCTTCTGCAACTTTAATTGGCCCTATTTTGGGTTAAGGGTTGACAAAAGCGCATAAAATCGCTAATCTCATAAACGATCTTTGCTTAATGGGCACCTAAAGCATAAAATGACGCTGCTTAAGGCCCTTCCGGCACCCTGGCGGGCCGTAAGGCGCTTAACGGTTTCCGGCGGCGGGTCCGCCGCAAGGTGGGTGATTATGAGCGCGTTGAAACTTATCCTGACCGTCGTCGCCTTGGTGCTTATCGGCACTTTCATTTACCTGTGGAGAGGCGCCGCTTCCGAGCGGGACACCCTGACCCAGCGCCAACAGGCCCTTCAGTCCCGCCTCGATCAGGCCAACAGAGACCTGGATGAAACCCAGACCCGGCTCTCAGAGTCCCAGGAGAAGGCGCTGCAGGCCGAACACTCCCTGGACGAGGCTACCACCAAGGCTGCCGAGGACAAGCGAATCATAGACCGGCTCACCGACACTGCCACAGAGCTCGAGAAAGTAAGGGCTGAACTGGATGCCGCCAACGCCTCCCTCAGCCAGTGCCAGGCCCAGCTAACGCCGCCGGCCCCGCCGGCAACGGAAACTCCGGCCCCCCCGGCAACGGAAACTCCGGCCCCGCCTGTCGCGCCGGCTCCGGCTTCGCCTGCCACGCCGGCTCCGCCGGTCGCGGCTCCGGCTCCGTCGGCAACGGCTCCGGCTCCTCTTGCCGCTGCCCCGCCTGCGGTCGCTCCTCAAGTAGCCGCAGTACCGCCGGATCAGCCGGCCATCCCCTTGAACGCCCCGCCTGCGGCCGTAACGGATCCCCAGACGGTGCCCCCCGCGCCGGCGACCCCCGCCGCGCCCGCGCCCGCTACTCCTGCCGAGACCGATCAGCCCGCGCCGGCTGACAATCCCGATGCCGCGCTGCTGCCGGGCGCGGTGGACTTCGGCGGTGAAACGTCCGAGCCTTCAGCGGCTCCCGCCGCGCCTGCGCCTCCCGCGCCTCCCGCAACTCCCGCAACTCCCGGCTCCGCCGCCCCGACGGAAGAAAACGCGACCGATGACGCCGACATCGGAGCTATCCTGCCCGGAGCTGTGGACTTCTCCGATGCAGCCCCGGAGGCCCCTCCGGCCGCGCCCGCGCCTCCGTCCCAGGCGCCTGCGGCCCCTGCCGTTCCGGCTCCCGTTGCCCCGGCGCCTCCCGCAGCCGTGCCGCCTGCCGCTCAGGCCCCCGCGTCTCCGGGCTCTTCTTCCTCAGACTCCGGCGAATTCAGGGCATATACGCACCCCATGTGGACCTGAAGCTCCTTGGCTGGGCGGAAAAGACGGCTTTCCCCGGGGCTGAAGTCCGGAAGGCGCCAGAAAGCGGGGCTTTCAGGCGCCATCCGCGCGTTTGGGGCCGTATGATAAGCCCCACCCAGGCCGCGCGCCCCAGGCTTCCGGCGCCG